>CAYTBC010000032.1:0-31532 GCA_964435765.1 uncultured Desulfosarcina sp. | reverse complement strand
TGCGCGTGATTGAACTTGACCGCAACCAGCCGGAGTTTACCCAAACCTTCTGGACTTACCTCCGCAAGCAGGTCAACGATCACCGGATAAAACGAGGACGGACACTGCTATCAAAACATCTTGATCTTCTGAATAACATCCATGCTGAATACGGCGTGCCGCCTCGGTATCTCATCGCTCTTTGGGGCCTGGAGACGACATATGGCGACTACCTTGGCAGCTTCCGTGTTATCGAGGCACTGGCGACGTTGGCCTACGACCAGCGGCGCGCCCAATTCTTTCGGGCGGAGCTTCTTAACGCCCTGAAAATTGTCGAGGAAGGCCACATATCACCGGATGCGATGATGGGCTCCTGGGCTGGGGCGATGGGGCACATGCAGTTCATCCCTTCCACGTTCACCGGACATGCTGTAGATTATAACGGAGACGGCCGCAAGGACGTCTGGGGCAGCTTGCCTGACGCCTTTGCTTCCGCGGCAAACTTCCTTTGCAACATAGGATGGCAACCTGAGCAAATCTGGGGTCGCGAGGTGCGCCTGCCTGAGGACTTTAATCTAATGCTTGCCACGATGGACATGAAAAAGACTCTGGCGGAGTGGTCGGCGCTTGGGGTACGGCGGTCCGACCGGACGGCCTTGCCGCAGGCTGATGTGGCAGGTTCCATCGTGTTACCCCAGGGCTATAAAGGCCCAGCATTTTTGGTGTATGACAATTTTCGGGCAATTCTGCGCTGGAATCGTTCGATCAACTACGCAATCTCGGTTGGCTATCTCGCGGATCGAATAGCCGGATTGCCGCAGATTGCAAACGGCCGGGATGCAGAGCATGAACCGCTTTCGCGCGAAGAGGCCAAGGAGATGCAGCAGCTTCTCAACCTGCTCGCCTTTGACGCTGGCCCAGAAGATGGTTTGCTGGGTTCCCACACGAGTTCTGCGATTCGGGCATTTCAGAATGAGCACTCGTTACCGCGGGACGGCTATCCATCGCCTGCTTTGCTGAAACGTCTGCGGGCGCTTGCAGCGGCCATACCGTGAGAAAGGGCGATGTGTAACATCTGATATGAAGCCCTTGGCGTAACAAAGAAGAGAATATCTGGAGGTGCTGCTATGAATGAACACAGCATTTTTTATTCGCCTTCGCCCGAATACCCTGCAGCTTGCTGCAGGGATGAAGGGCAAGGTGAACCGCGCCGTAGCTCGTCAGAGCGAAGGCGGGTTTGGCTTCGGCGCAATTCCGCTTTGATACCCCGCAGCTTGCTGCGGGGAGCTTCATTATCCCTACCTGAGATAGCCACTCAAAAGGCGAAAATATCATCCACTGTGAAAACCTTTGATATGTCTGACATATCTGTAAGCCCATTGTATGATATCTCCCAATCCGTTATTTATATCGAAGATTGTATATTATCACAGACGCCAGCAAAGAGACCTTAACTTGCGGGCCTCCGCCGGACTGAAACAGCCTTTGACAACGACCCTAAAAAAGCGCAAGATTCCGGATGTCAGGAGAGGTCTGTAAGACAACGACAACGTCAACGTTAACTGATTCAGCCATGCAATGATATGCTTAAATAACGAAGCCCTGGAGAAACTTAGGGAGAAATCCATGCGCCGGACGAATTGGTGTGTCATTACCGGAGCACCCTGCTCCGGAAAAACATCCGTTGTCAAGGAACTTGAACGGCGGGGATACCAGGTGGTCCATGAATCGGCCAGAGCTTACATCGATCAGCAGTTGGCGGCCGGCAAGCGGCTGGACCAGATCAAAGCCGATGAGCGAACGTTTGAAAACCAAATTTTGAATGCCAAACGGGTCATTGAATCCACCCTGCCGCCGAACGAAACCATTTTTTTCGACCGCGGCCTGCCGGACAGCATTGCCTATTTCAAACTTGCCGGCCTGGACGCCGGCCCCCCTTTGGAAAAAAGCAAACGGCGGCGCTATCGCAGGATATTCTTTTTTGAAAGACTGGGGTTTTTAAAAGACCGGGTTCGTTCCGAGGACGAGGATACGGCCGACCGCTTGGGTTCACTGATTGAAGAAAGCTATCGATTGCTGGAATATGAAATCATACACGTGCCGGTGCTATCGATTGAACAGCGCATCGACTTTATTTTAAATCGCCTTTAGAAGATCCTGCTTTTCTTTTTCCGTCAGGTGCCGCCAGCTGCCCACCGGCAGGCGCCCCAGCCGGACGTTCCCTACCCGGATGCGCTTGAGCCAGGCCACCTGATGGCCCACTTTGCGGACCATGCGACGGATTTGGCGGTTTCTGCCCTCCTGCAAAACAATCCGAAACCGCCGCTCGGAGATCCGCCGCACCCGGGCCGGGCGCGTTTTGGTTCCCATCAGCGGCAGCCCGGCGGCCAGTTTGCGCAGTGCGCCCTCGGTGATGGGCTGCGCCACAGAGACGTCATACTCCTTTTCGTGGTCAAAGGAAGGGTGGCTGAGCTGATGATGCAGCCGGCCGTCATTGGTCAGAAGCAGCAGCCCGGTGGAATCTTTGTCCAAGCGGCCGATCGGATAAACCCGCTGGGGAATATCCACCAGGTCCATTACAATTTTTTCGCCCGGGTGGCTGCAGCTGGTGACATAGTCTTCAGGTTTGTTCAGCGCGATATATATGGATGGCTGCGAAGCCTGGACCGGTTTACCGTCCACCTGCACAAGATCCGTGTCAGGATCGATTTTCGTGCCGAGTTCAGCGACGATTTGACCGTTGACGGCAACCCGCCCGGCTTGGATGTATTCCTCCCCTTTGCGGCGCGAGCAGACCCCGGCAGCGGAAAGAAATTTCTGAAGACGCATTAGGGACATGGCTACGGGTTACGGGTTCAAGGTTACGGATTGCAGTTCCCGGCGACCGCGTTGACACAAAAATTCGAAATCCGAAGCACGAAATTCGAAAAACGAAACAAATTCCAAATCCGAATGTTCAAATCACCAAAACTTGTAAAATAGCTTCCTCCCTGATTAGTTTGGACATGCTGCTATTTGTTTTGAATTTTGGTCACTGTTATTTCGGATTTGTTTCGAATTTCGATATTCGGATTTCGAATTTGAAAATTATGGCGGATTACGTTCTATAATTCGCGTTAATTTTAACGTAGTCGATGGAAAAATCGCAGGTAAAAACGGCGGCCCGCCCGCTGCCCATTTTAAGATCAACGGTAATGTCAAACTCAGGCTGCTTGAGTATTTTGGCAACCTCGGCTTCGACCGCTTTGCCGCAGCCGATACCGTTTTGCACCATCATCACCGGTCCGAAGGCAATGTCGATTTTTTCAGGCGCAAGCGGCACGCCGGCCCTGCCGGCGGCTGCCAGAATCCTGCCCCAGTTGGCATCTTCGCCGAAGATGGCCGTCTTGGTCAGATTGGAATTGGCAATCGTGTCGGCGATCCGGTGGGCATCCTGATCGGATGCAGCGCCTTTAACGATTATTTCCACCAGCTTGGTGGCCCCTTCGCCGTCTTTTATCAGCCATTTGGCCATCGTGATCAGGACATCGTCCAGAACCGCCTGAAAGGCATTCCGCCGGGCCTGATCGTCAATGACGATACCGGACCGGCCGTTGGCCATTAGAAGCACCGTATCGTTGGTGCTCGTATCACCGTCCACCGTCATCCGGTTCAGGGAGCGATTCACGGAAGCAGTCAGCATTTCCTTGAGCAGCGCCGCCGAAGCCTGAACGTCGGTCATGACAAAACACAGCATGGTGGCCATATCCGGGCGGATCATGCCGGCCCCCTTCGCCACGGCCGTCACGGTAAAGGTGCTGCCGGCCAGCTGCCCCTGCCGTGTGACGATTTTCGGGACGGTATCGGTGGTCATGATGGCTTCGGCAAAATCCTGCATGCTTTCGGCCTGCAGGCCGGCCATCAGACCCGCAGCGGCGGTTTCGATTTTTTCCAGGGGCAGCGGCTCGCCGATCACGCCCGTAGAGGACACCAGCACCTCTTCTTCGGCCACCCCGAGGCCTTCAGCGGCTATTTGGGCCATCCGCAGCGCCGTCTGCATCCCCTGATCGCCGGTACAGCAGTTGGCATTGCCGCTGTTGACAATGACGGCCCGGCACACACCGGCGGCAACGCGCTGCCGGTCGAGCAAAACCGGTGCCGCCTGCACGCGGTTGCGTGTAAACAAGCCGGCCACGCTGGCCGGCTGCTCCGAATAAATGAGCCCGAGATCTTTGCGCCCGTTTTTTTTCAGTCCGCAGGCCACACCCGCAGCCTTAAAACCGGGGCATCCCATCTGTTCCATAACAGTTTTCCTTAATATCTAAAATGTTGGACTTCAACCCAATGGCAATTTATGCGATAATTGCCGAAGACAAAAAAATATCATCCGGCGCGTGTGAGTTTCATTTGACAGAATCAACCAAACTTGTCAATTAGCATAATCGCTCGTTTTGTTAAAGCTAAGGATTTCAGCTATGGAAGAAAAACCTTTCAAATGCCTGCGCTGTGGGAGCCAGCTTAAGTTGCTGAAATCCTGACGCGCCGTTTTTTTGCGCTGCAGGTCCTGCGGCGCCCGGTTTGCGCTGGCAACTTACAAAGATGTGATCAATGACGAGATTGACGACGAACTGGCGGATGTGCCCTGTGATCGGATTTGAGCCGGTGACAAAAACCCAATTCAATATGTGATAAAAAAATTATGGGACACAGGTCTTCACAGATTTTCACAGATAAATTATTTTAGGTCCGCCTGCCGGCGGAAGGTGTAGTGCAGCATCGTCTGCGGGAAGAAATTAGCCTGTTTTTTTCTCGCCGAAGGCGATCGGCTTTATTGGTTTTTGAATCTGTGTGCATCTGTGAAAATCTGTGTCCAAGATTCAGTATTTGTTTCTAATTTTCGAATTTCAAATTTTAATCCGCAGTGTTTGCAGTTTGAGTGTGAAGGAAGCGTGGCGTTCCAATGGTCTTAAACAGTCTATTTCCGGTTTTTGCACTGATATTTTTCGGCAGCTTGTTGAAGCGTTTTCGGTTGACCAATGATGTGTTTCTAAAAACGTCGGACAAACTGACGTACTATATTTTTTTTCCGCTGCTGCTTTTCTGGAAAATCGGCGGCGCCTCAACCGTCCTGTTCAGCAGCCCGGGTTTGTACAAAGCCGCCATATGCGCGGTATTGACCGTTTATGTGTTGAGCACGGCATTCATCGTCCTCTTTAAAGTGCCCGAATACCAAGCAGGCTCTTTCTCACAAAGCTGCTACCGCTTCAATTCCTACATCGGTGTGGCCATCGTCCTGACGGCGCTCGGGGAAGAAGGCATCAAACATTTCGGCATTTTAATCGGAATGATCATCCCGATCATCAATGTGCTGTGCGTCTCCACCCTCACCTGGTTTTCCGAAAAAAAAATGCTGCCGGCCGAGCGCATCGGCCAGACCGTCAAAGGCTTGGTCACCAACCCGCTGATCCTGGCCTGCATCAGCGGGATAGTGTATGCCAATTTGGTTGAAGGCTTCCCGCCGTTCATCGACAGCACGCTGCGGTTGAGCTCCTTCGTGGCCCTGCCCATGGCCATGATTTCCATCGGCGGCGCGTTGTCGCTAAACGGGATCAAGGACCATTTCAAGCTGTCTCTGATTGCCTCGACGTTCAAACTGCTTGTGCTTCCGGCCGTCGGTTTTCTGTTTCTATCGGCATTCGGCGTTTCAGACCTCGCATTTAAAGTCGGACTGATCTATTTTACGCTGCCGACATCACCGGCGCTTTACATCCTTTCCTCCCAGTTAAACAGCGACACGCAGCTGGCGTCGGCCGCCATTGCGCTGTCAACTCTGCTGTCCTTTTTGTCCCTGTCGGCCGCTTTAACGCTCAATGGCGGCTATTGAGGCAGCCTCCGGACAGCCTAAAAAAAAATGGTAAAAAATTTCAAAATAATCATTGAATACGACGGCAGTGCTTACCACGGCTGGCAGCGCCAGAAGCAGGACCGATCGATTCAGCAGGAAATTGAAACCGCCCTGTCAACCATGGTCGGCCAGCGGGTGGCTCTGCATGGTTCCGGCCGCACCGATGCCGGTGTACATGCCTATGGTCAAGTGGCCAATTTTTGCTGTGAAACGGACTTGACCCCTGAAATTTTTCGCAAAGGTCTCGACAGTCTGCTGCCGGCGGATATTGTCATCCGGGATTGTCGAACGGCGGCGGAATCGTTTCATGCCCGCTACGATGTCAAAAGCAAAATCTATCACTATCGAATGTGGAACTACAAGGTTCCGGCAGCCATCGGCAGGCAATATGCGTGGCATATTCGCAGAAAACTAAACACCGGCGCCATGCGGTCGGCTTCAGCCCACCTTGCCGGAACTCACGATTTCAAGGCATTTGAGGGCACCGGCAGCACCAGGTCGCATACCATCCGCACCGTGCTGGCGGCGGAATTAAGCAAAGATCCCGCCGGCTGGGTTATATTCAAAATAGAGGCGGACGGTTTCCTGCGGTTTATGGTCAGAAACATTGTCGGGACACTGGTGGATGTCGGGCTGGACAAAATTACGGCCGCTGAGTTTAAAAAAATCCTGGAATCCAGGGACCGCTGCAAGGCCGGCGCCACCGCCCCGCCCCAGGGACTGTTCTTGATGGAGGTGAAATATTGAAGAACGGAGGATGAAGGTTAGGAAGCTGGGAAGCTGGGAGGCTGGGAGGCCGGGAAGCCGGGAAGCCGGGAAACTGGGAGGCTGGGAAGCCGCGATGCTGGGAGGCTGGGAAGCTGGGAGGCCGGGAAGCTGGGAGGCCGGGAAGCCGCGATGCTGGAAGGCTGGGAAGCTATCGGTATTAGGATGAATCAGATATTCCTTTCCGAGCCTCTGACCTTTTCGAGCCTCTCACCCTCCTACCTTCTGCCCCCTGCCCTCTGTCTTCTGACACCTGTCATCCGTCTTCAGTTCACTTCTTCCGTGACTTCCTCATGGGTCGCCTGATCGGTTTTCATCTTTTGAATCTGCTGATTGTAGAAGGCAATGACTTCACGCCGATTCAACATCCCGATCAAGGTCGTGTGATCATCGGCTTCAACCACCGGCAGACTGTCAATGTTTTTGGTGGTGAATTTCCGCATGACGATGTTTAAATCTTCGTCGGGGGTCGTCACAATAATGTCCGAAGTCCCGATGTCTTTCATGACCACCAGATGTTCGATTTCCGGTGAGAACAGCACGCTGCGCACGTCGTTGATGGAAAAAATACTGCTCAATTTTTTTTGCTGGTCCATCACCGGGAAATAGTGCTGGGTGGTTTCCGAAAAGTACTTCTTGAAATCTGAAAACGTCATGTCCTGCGGAACCAGCGTGACCGCTTTGACATGTTCCATCAGCTCTTTGACCTTGATGGTTTGCAAAATATCGACGAAAAAATCGCCGGCATGCGCCGGTGAATCGAGGCGGCTTTTGACCTGCCGGTGAAAAATGGTCCAGCGCTGGGAAACCAGGTAGGCCACCGAGCAGACCAGCAGGCAGGGCAGCAGCAGGTGGTAGGAGTTCGTCATTTCACTGACGAAAATAATGGTGGAAATCGGTGTATTGGAAACGGAGGTAAAAAATCCGGCCATACCGACCACCACAAAAGCACCGGGCTCGGGCACAACGGCGGGCATCATCTGGTGAAACAACTTGCCGACCGCTCCGCCCATGGCACCGCCGATTACAATCGAAGGCCCGAAAACACCGCCGCTGCCGCCCGAGCCAATCGTAAATGATGTGGTCAACACTTTTCCGATGGCCAAAAATAAAAGAAAAGAAATGGTCAATTTATTTTCAAGCGCCAATTGGGCAAAGCCATAACCGAACGCCAGTGTTTGCGGCAGAAAAAATCCGATGATACCGGTGCAAAGTCCGCCGATGGCAGGCTTGACGTGATTGGGGATCTTCAACCTGTGAAAAAACCCGGTGATCCCGTAAAACGACTTCACATAAACCGCCCCGAGGGCCGACAGAACCAATGCCAGCACGAGATAGGGCCCCAACTCCATAGGATTTTGGAAATTAAAAGCCGGCGACTCAAACAAAGATCCCCAGCCAAACACCAGACAAAACAGGCAATAGGCCACCACCGACGAAATTCCGGCGGGAATGATCACCTCCGATTCAAATTCGGGATCCCGGTATAGAACTTCAGCGGCAAACAAGGCGCCCGCCAGCGGCGCCCGGAAAATACTGCCGACGCCGGCTGCCACGCCGGCCGCCATCATGATGCGGCGCTCACGGCGCGAAAGCTTTAATTGGGTGGCCAGAAAAGATCCGAACCCGGCGCCGATCTGGGCAATGGGCCCCTCTCTGCCGCCCGAACCGCCGGTCGTCAGGGTAAGGGCCGACGCAATGGTTTTGATAATTGGAACCCGCGCGCGAATTAATCCACCGGCATTGTGATAGGCATTGATGGCTGCATCCGTGCCGTGGCCCTCGGCCTCCGGTGCAAAGCTGTAGACTATCCACCCGCTCAATAGCCCGCCGAATGCCGGCAGAAACAAGAGAATCCAGCGATTGAGCGCCTGGGTGGTGGGAGGATAAAGATGATGTTCACCGGCCGGCGGCGGCGGTCGGTAGCCGGCCAGCATGTCCATAAAATAATGGAGCCCGACCTGACACAGATAGTGAAAAAGGACGGCGCCGGCACCGGCGATAAGCCCGATGCCGATAAAATACAGGGTCCACCTGCCGGCCTGTGAAACCCTGCCGGACAGATCCCGGCCTACAATTGAGTGAAGTTGTGTGCGGATGTTTTTAGAAGATGACATTTTGTTTGGTTCGCTTGCCTCGCTGTCGTTGTCACCCGCCATCCGGTGGGTGTCCGGGTGAAACGCTTCCCAATTAATATTTTTTGCGCTTTTTCTAATCGCTAAACAAACAATTTGCAAGAGGAAAAAGCCAAGTCAGCAATTGTTTTTATGCATTCAGCGGCTAAACATCTTCGCTGTCGGAACCTAAAGTTAAATCTTTGCATTTTGTCAAAAAAAATTTTCCCGCAAAGCCGCAAGGCCCGCAGAGATAAATTATTAAGGTAATCTTGGCGTCTTCGCGTCTTGGCGAGATACCTTTTGGGTTCCGGCTCGTTCGGGTGCGCTTTGAACTAAAATCTTGATAGCCGGCGCGCTCAATGCTATATAAGGCGGCTGAAGTTTCGCTAAACATAACTACTTATTTGCGATAATCGAATAAAAATAAGGAAATTTTAAATATGACGGATTTTCATTCCTTAGACAGCCGGCAACTGCAGCAGATGAGGGACGCGCTGCTCGAACGCTACCGTGAATTCAAGTCACGGGGCATCACCCTGGACATTACGCGCGGCAAGCCGTGTTCCGAACAGCTGGACCTGGCCCTCGGGATGCTGGATTGCGTCAACAGCAGGGCGTACCAGGCCGAGAGCGGAACGGACTGCCGCAACTACGGGGGACTGGACGGCATTCCGGAAGCCAAAAGGTTATTTGCCCAATACCTGGAAGTGAGCCCTGAAGAAATTATCATTGGCGGCAATTCCAGCCTCAACATGATGCATGACACCTTCATGCGGGCTATGGTGAAAGGCGTCACGGAGGACAGCCCGCCTTGGGGGAAGCTGCCCCAGGTCAAATTTCTATGTCCCAGCCCGGGTTATGATCGTCATTTTTTCATCTGTGACTATTTAGGTATCGAGATGATACCGGTGCCGATGAATGCGGATGGACCCGATATGGATGTGGTTGAGAAATTGACGGCTGAAGACGAAAGCATTAAAGGCATCTGGTGTGTGCCCAGGTACAGCAATCCGACCGGAGCGGTCTATTCCGATGCCGTCGTCGTCCGCCTGGCGTCGATGAAGACCCAAGCGGCTGATTTCCGAATCTTCTGGGATAATGCCTACACCGTCCATCACTTCGACGGCCGTCCGGCCCCGTTGAAGAATATCCTGTCCGCCTGCAAGACGGCCGGCCATCCCGAGCGGGTTTTCATATTCGGTTCGACGTCCAAAATCGCTTTTGCCGGCAGCGGTCTGGCGATGATGGCGGGCAGCGAAAAAAACATGGCGTTGACCAAAAAGCAGATTACCTTTCAGACCATTGGTCCGGAAAAATTAAATCAGCTGCGTCATGTTAAATTTTTCAAAAACATGGCCGGCATCGAAGATCATATGAAAAAGCACGCAGCCATCCTGAAGCCGAAATTTGAGGCCGTGCAAAGTGCACTGGAAAAAGCATTGGCCGGTAAAAATATTGCCGCATGGAGTCAACCGGCCGGCGGCTATTTTGTCAGTGTCGATACCATGCCGGGATGCGGCAAAGCGGTGGTGCGGATGGCCGCGGAAGCGGGCGTTAAATTGACGCCGGCCGGCTCCACCTACCCGTATATGCACGACCCCCTGGATCGCAACATCCGTATTGCGCCATCTTTTCCGCCGCTGCAGGAGGTCGAATCCGCCATGCAGCTGGTGGCCGTCTGCATCCAGCTGGCCAGTATTGACAAATTATTAAAAAATTGAAGGGTTTCGAATGAAATTGAAGAGTTGTGGATGTCGATTCGCTCCGTCATATTTAAAATGGAGAAAATTCCTTAAATAATCAATCTTCAATCTTCATTATTCAATGGGAGAAGAACCCCGCTCAAATCGTGAGCGGGGTTTACCGTTTGATCGCAAGCAGGGTTATCTGCGCGCTCTTTTGGAAGCCTTCAGCGGATTGATTTTGGCTGAGGCTGCAGCCGCCGCTGTGGTGACATGGGTCGCCATGTTGCAATTGCCGTTTTTCCACTTCAATGACGGTTCCGGGCATGCGGTGCAATACCAGCCGGATGACAGCTCGGCACCACGGTTGCAGCCCTGACACTGCTCGACGATCTGATGGCAAATCCCGCCTTTGTATGAACACCCTTGCGCTGACATGAACGGGCACTCCATACCTTCTTTTATGGTTGTACAAATCATTGGAATCACCCCCTTGATGGATTATTTGTAAAAAAAAGGCCGGGAAATATTTGGACCCGGCCCAAACAGATCGAAAAATGTTGTCGGAATATAATGGCACCCAATTAGATTGTCAACATTTTTTTTCAGGATTTTTTCAAAATTAGAAGTCAGTATAGATAGAATGTCGAACTAGCCGTTTAACATTGGTTTTTGTTATCAGTCGCGATAAACCGTACTTGATTTTTTTTTAACAATCGATGACAATAAGCAATCGAAGTGTCTGATAGGAAAAAACATATGCGCAGCATAGCGAAATTAAGCCGCCGACGCTTAATTCTCAAAAATTACTTCGGTTTCAAAAAAAATCTTGGGTTCTGGATGTGTCCTTTTTCAGGGCGGATTAATTAGGTGACGGATCAAGCCCACGGCGGCCAACTGGGTTTGCAGCCGGGGAAAGCATTCAGGATTCGGAATCACCTTCGAAACGCCGGGTTGTCTTTTATTGGACGATCCCCATTTGAAGCAGGATCAAGCAGGGTTGGCATACCACCTCAGACCATTTGAGACGCAATATGAGCAGCCGGGCAAAAAAAGCAGGCCGAGATGCAGGTTCCGAGGCCATCATCCAAAAGGCAATCCAGGTCCTCAGGATCGAAGCCGAGGGCCTCATCAACCTCATCGACCGGGTTGACAACCGGTTTGCGGCAATGGTCGAACTGATATGCACGTCCAAAGGGCGCGTGATTGTCAGTGGAATCGGCAAGTCGGGGATCGTCGGACGCAAGATTGTCGCCACGCTGAACAGCACCGGGACAAGATCGCTGTTTTTGCATCCGGTTGAGGCCATGCACGGCGATCTGGGCCAGGTGTCCCCGGACGACATCTTCATCGCCCTGTCCAACAGCGGCGAGACGGATGAATTAAACCTGCTGCTTGACAGTATCCGGCGCATCGGCTGCAAAATCATTGCCTTTACCGGCAATACCAATTCGACCCTGGCGAATGGCAGCGACATTGTTATCGATGTGGGGGTTAACTGCGAGGCCTGCCCCCTGGGGCTGGCACCCACTGCCAGCACCACCGCCCAGCTGGCCATGGGCGATGCCCTGGCGGTGGTCCTGCTGGAAAAAAAGCATTTTAATTCGAGTGACTTCAAGCTGTTTCATCCCGCCGGCAATCTCGGTCAAAGATTAGTCGCCAGGATAAGGAATCTGATGCTTTCCGGCGAGTCTTTGCCCCTGGTATTGGAAGGGACGCCCATGTCGCAGGCGGTCATTGAATTGGACCGCGGCCGATTGGGCGCCGCCCTGGTGTTGACACCGCACAATAAACTTAGCGGCATCATCACCGACGGGGATATCCGGCGCATGGTGGTCGCGGGCCGGCCGATCTCAGAACTTACCGTCGAAGATGTCATGACCCTAAACCCTAAATCTTTGCCGGAGGACGCCCCGACCTTCGATGCCTTAAACATTATGGAGCAGAACCAGATTACGGTGCTTCCGGTGGTCAACGCCGCCGGAGAAGTTAAAGGCATTTTACATCTGCATGATATCCTGGGTAAAGGTGAGTTTAAGTTCAACGGAAACTAAGCTGGTTAACCGGAAATACGAAACAATATCTAAAAATTAAAAATCCGAGAGGTCCACATGAACGCAGAATGCATAGCCACCGCAATCCCGGCCCTGGGTGCGGCCAAGATCCCCACACCCGTGCAACGAAGAGCAGACGGTGCCGGAGATACCAGCTTTGTAACCGACGACAACCGGATTATCATCGAGGTTAATGACAGACTGATCGCCGAGCTGATAAAGGACGGTCAAAGCCTGCCGTGCTTTGAATTGGCCGGGCCCCGCCGTCAAATATTTTTTGATCCGAGCAAACTAAAGTGTGCCCTGGTCTCCTGCGGCGGATTGTGCCCGGGCTTAAACGATATCATTCGATCCATTGTACTGGAGCTGAACTACGGCTACGGCGTTCGCAACATTTTCGGCATCCGGTACGGTCTGCAGGGATTTATCCCCCGCTACGGGCATGAACTGATCGACCTGACACCCCAATCCGTCGTCAATATTCACGACCGGGGCGGCACCGTGCTCGGATCGAGCAGGGGGCCCCAGGACATTGATGATATCATCGACAGTCTGGAAAGAATGAACATCGGCCTGCTCTTTATGATCGGCGGAGACGGGACCCTGAAGGCCGCCGGCCGGCTGGCCGATACGATTATAGAAAGGGGATTGAAGATCGGGGTTATCGGTGTTCCTAAAACCATCGACAATGACATCCACATGGTCACCCGGTCGTTTGGTTTTGACACGGCGGTCGATGTTGCCACCAAAGCAATCATTGGTGCCAGCAATGAAGCTGAAGGCTACCCCAACGGCATCGGCCTGATCAAATTAATGGGCCGGCATTCCGGGTTTATCGCCGCAACCGCGGTTCTGGCTCAGCAGGATGTCAATTTTGTGCTCATTCCCGAAGTCGATTTCGACCTGGAAGGCCCGCATGGGTTGTTAAGCGCCCTTGAAAAACGCCTGGCCGATCGCAAACATGCGGTGATTGTGGTGGCCGAAGGGGCCGGCCAAAAATTTTTTGAAGAGGAAAAAAACGAGCTGGACGCCTCCGGCAATATAAAGCTCAAGGATATCGGGCTATATTTAAGGAGCACCATCAGCGCTTACTTTGCAGGTAAAGGCATCGAAATCTCCGTAAAATACATCGATCCGAGCTATATGATCCGAAGCCTGCCGGCGAATGCCAACGATCGCGTGTTTTGCAACTTTTTGGGACGCAACGCCGTCCACGCCGGTATGGCCGGCAAGACGAGCATGCTGGTCGGTCACTGGAACAACCAGTTTGTCCACCTGCCCCTGAAATTGATCGCTGAACAACGAAAAAAGGTCAATCCCAAAGGCAGTTTGTGGCGCAGCGTCCTCGAAGCCACCGGCCAGGGGTCGTTGAAGAACTGAGGCGGATTATAATTGAACCCTCCAGAGGGATTTAAAAAGCGAATGTCGAATATCGAATAACGAACCGCAGAATATCGAAGGCAGGAATTCTAGCTTTAAGATTTTTATAATAGTCAATGAAATTGTAAAGGTTAAACAATGAATGAAGCGGTAGGGAAGAATATTTATCGACATTTAAATAACATTTGAAATAGATCAAGCGCAGCGAAACCATCTTTCGAAATTCTGCGGTTCATTATTCTGCTGTTCTGCGGTTCTCTGTATGCGGGTTACTCCAACTCCACGAACCCCTTGCCCTTTATTCGCAAAAGGTGAAGTTTTTTTTGCGCCTCTCCGTTTTCATCAAACCGGGTATATCCGGTGACCCCCGGAAACCCCTCCATGCTCAACATTTCATCTCTGATGTCATTGCGGTATCGAATATGGGGGCGGCTGACCGCCTGGAAGAGGATCAGTGCAGAATCAAACACGACCGCCTCAATGAAGTCCGGTGATTCCTGATACGCCGCTTCGAAATCCGTGACAAATTTTTGAACGGTTGGGGAAGCACTTTGCGCGAAAAACCCGTCCGGCATAACGGCACCCTGCACGTATTGATCGGCTATTTTTATCAAAGAATCGGAATGCCACAGATTGGTGCCCAGCAGATAAACATCCTTAATATCATAATAGGCCAGCTGGGGAACAATCAGACCCGCCTTTCCAGGTGAGTCCGGGATAAAAATCGCATCGAAATCGACGATCGATTGCGGTTCTTCCTCCTTCTGCGCCTTGTCGGCATTATCTTGCCGGGCCTGATCGTCGGTTTTTTGGGAGGCATCATCACTTTCCAGGGTTTTTTCCGACTCGGGCTGCGGCTTGAGGTCCTCCGGTATCGGGTAGTAGAGCCCGACCAGCTTTCTAATGGAGTCCGTAAAATCGGTTTGCTTGGGATTGTAGGATTCCACCCCGACCACCTGCCCGCCTAATTCCAGGAGCTCGTCCCAGAACAGGTTCATAAAAGTCACGCCATAGGTTTCATCAGGATAAAGAATGGCAAAACGATCCAGCCCTAATACGTCAATGGTAAAAGAGGCGATGGCCTGCACCTGCATTTTGGGGGTTATGAAATTTCGGAATACCTTATCGCCGATTTCAGGGATATTGTCCTTTTGAGTGAGCGTTATGATCGGAATCCCCAATTTCTGGGCTTCACGGGCGGCAACTTCAGCGGTGACGATCGGTCCGAGGATGGCGGACACCTGTTCCTGAAATAATTCCGCCACCGCCGTCTTTGTTTTATCCGGATCAGCGCCGGTGTCCTTGACGCTGATATTGATCGGCGGATTGCCGCTGATGGCGCTGAATTGCACCACCGCCAGTTCGATGCCTTTTAGCGCCCGGTAACCGAAGGTCTGATAAGAGCCGCTGAGCGGCAAAAGAACACCGATGGTGTTGCGGTTGAAAATCGCATTTTTTTTGATTTCGTCAATCAGGCTTTCGACCAGAATGCGGTTTTCATTGTCCGGATAGCGGTTGAGAAACTCGGCCAGAATCTTCAGGGCATCATCATATTTTTCTGCCAGCGCATAATTCAAACCCAGCTGATACAGCAAAAAATCCATGGGCAGGCTGGGATCCGGATGATTGACAAGAATCGCAACATCTTCGGTACTAAGCCTGGCGATGGCTTCCTTGAGCTTTTCGGCAATGGCCGTCTGTTCGAAGGCGGTTGCATAATCACGCGCCCGGCTGTAGTAGTCGAGGGCGTCGATGGGTGATTCCATCGCCATGTAAGCATCGCCGATGAGCGCGTAGACTTTAAAAATCTGCAGATTTGAATCCAGATGCTGCATGGTTTCAGGCGCAAGCTGGATCATTTCAGCGTACCGGCCTTCCTGATAGTAGGTCAGAAGCTCTTCAACCCGCGCGTCCTGCACGAACGGACTTGACGAATAGTCAGACACAATTTGCCGGTAAGCCGCACGGGCCTTGTCGTAATCACGGTTTGCTCCGTGGATGTATCCGATCTTCATCAGCGCCGCCGCCGCCATCGGTTGATCTTTGTAGCGCCGGACATATTCATCATAGAGCAAAAAGGCTTCGCCATAAACCCCGGCTTCCAACTGCGCTTCCGCGCTGGCAAAAAGTGCATCGCCGTCGGCCAGCTCGGCAGATTGGGGAGTCACCCCGGTCCGGGTTGCACAAGACCAGACCATCAGGATGACACCCAAAAGTAAAATAAAGTACTTAGACTTCATAATTGCCGACCCGCGTAAACAGGTAATTTTTCGGAACTTTTATCAGTATCCATCCAATCCCAACCCTTTGAGATAATGACCAGTTTACACCACATTCAGAGTTTGTCAAACGATATTTGATTGAATATTTTCGATTGAAAATTGAATATTTAAGAAATTTTTCCACCGTCTTGATACCTTTTTTGAACAGCCCGCAGGATGTCCAGGGACTCAAAGAAAATGTCGACCAGTTCGGGGTCGAAATGATGTCCGGCTTCGGCTTCAATTTTATCCAGCACCGCCGATTCATCCCAGGCCTCCTTATAGACCCGTTGACTGGAGAGGGCGTCATACACGTCGACCAGACCCACGATCCGGCCATAGAGCGGAATCTCTTCGCCGCGCTTTCCAGTCGGGCGGCCGTCAATGCCGGCGGATCCCGCCGGAGGTTGGTGGCCGTTCACATCAATCCGCCCGGGATAACCTGTACCATCCCAGCGTTCATGGTGGTTCAAAGCCACCGCGGCGGCGGCATCATCAAAATCGGACTGCCGGTCTAAAAACAACTGCGTTCCGAAGATGGTATGCTGTTTCATCGTTTCAAATTCGGCAGGGTTGAACCGGCCGGGTTTTTTTAAAATCAGATCGGAGATGGCCACTTTCCCCACATCATGGAGCATCGCCGCCATGCGCAAAACATCGCGGTTTTTATCGATATCCTTTGGCAGAACCCGGTGCCGCCGGGCCCACTTTTCATAAATTTCAACCGCATAACCGCCGACTCTGTTCACGTGGGCGGCCGTTTCCTTGGGATCACGCATCTCGGCCATTTTCATCATCCGCAGCAGCAGGGTCCGGGTCATCTGGGCCCGGGCCAGAGCGATGACCGCAACGCTGGCAAAGTGCAGCATGATCTTCTCGTCTGCGGCCGTAAACGGGATGATCCGGCCGTTTTGATCCTGGGCGTTGATAATCTGAATAATGCCCAACACTTCTCCGTTGGCAGCTGCCAAGGGAAGGGTCAAAACCGATCGGGTGGTGTAGCGGGCGGTTTCATCGATTTCTCTATCGAAATGGTAGGAACAGGATGGGCCAAGATTATAAACATCGGGCAGGTTGAGCGGCCTTCCGGTTGCCGCCACATAGCCGGCAATGCTGCGGTGGTTGATTGGAAGGGAAAAGGTTGAATAAATCAACTTGTCGCCTGCCCGCAGTCTTTTTTGAAGAGTTTCGTTCTGGGTGTAGGTAAAATGCAGCTCATCCTTATCCCGGATGTAGATTGAACCGGCATCGGCGTTGACGAAACGGCGCACCTCGGCCAGAATGCGCTCCATCAATATATCCAGATCCTGTATCCGGTTGAGATCAATCCCCAAATGCGTCAGGGCATCCAATTTTTCTTTTTCATTCAACATGGCAGCTTTCCCGCAGCGTCTGAATGGCAATTCAGGTTTTTATTGGGTGCAGGGCCGTTAAACGGCCGTCTCAAATATTGCTTATATGCCAATATACTGGTCGGATAGCGCATGCAACCATATTTTTTCCGGCATCGCAGATATAAGTCCGTTTGAGATGCCAGAAAAAAAAGTTGGTGTCCAAATTAATCTTAACTTTTCAAATTACCGGACGATATATTATAATGATTCAGCATTTCGGTCTGATGGGTCGTTTTAGGCACGGCGGCGGCGGCCCTTACGATAATAACTGAAAACCGGTTCGGCGCCACTGAACCATCGCCAACCATGGGTTGTTAACAAGCTGGTTTTTTAGACCGCCGATGTCTGCACGGTTCCAAATTAAAAATTATCACAGAGGAGGATAGCCCCTTGAAATCTATAAGACTATTAATACTCAGCGTCATTATCCTGTTTGCCGCTCAGGCCCCGGCCGAAATTTACAAGTACGTGGATGACCAAGGCAACACTTATTTCACAGATGATCTCAACCAGGTTCCCGCGGACCAGAGAGAGGACCTTGACGCCAACCTCGAATATGACAGCGACTCGGAGACGGCTGAGCAAAACTCCGGGGCTGATTCCGAGCAGAGTGCCGAATCCAATTCGGCGGAGCAGGCCGAGGAAAATGAACCCATCGATGAGGAATTGAAAAGCTCCTACCAGGATGAGCCGGCAGCGAACGCAGATTTTGCCGATGAATCAAAGGAAGAAGGCGCGGTCGCCGAGACCGCCGATGCGCAGCCAGGCGAAGAGTCTGTGATCCCTTCAGATGCCGCTAATGAAACGGATGATCTGGATGCCAGCCGCAAGCATCTGGAAGATCTGAAAAAAGAAATCGATCAGGAATACAGCGACCTGACCAAAGAGCGGGAAGCATTGGCCAAGCAGAAAGATACGCTGGGCAACCGGGAAGATATTATGAAATTTAACGCCAAGGTCGAAAGCCTGAACAAAAGAGCGGAAGCATATGTGCAAAAAGGAAAAAAATATAAAGAGGAAGTCGAAGCCTATAACCAACGCATAACCCAAAGAAATGCCGAATTAAGTCAAAAGAAGAAAAACTGAATTTTTAAACACCGAAGATGGCTCGAAATCAATCCTCACAAGGTAAACTCGAATGCTGCCGCTGAGGCCTATCGCAAAATTCAGGCAGCCGTCTTAAAAGTAAAATCTTTGCATTTTGTGATAAAATAATTTTCTCGCAAAGCCGCAAAGCCCGCAAAGGTAAATTATTAAGTTAATCTTTGCGTCTTTGCGCCTTAGCGAGATACCTTTTTGGTTCCGGTTTATCCGGGTTAGGGATTTAAAACGCCTTCATTCACTTTTTTTCCCCAACTACCTCTTTATTCTTGACAATGCAACCTGTTCTTCCCTATGTTATGTCTACTGGAAACATCGGTTCAAACCGAGCGAATTTGCATGATCGAGTACCGAAAGAATGGATATCCCTTCCAACAAACAGCTGGTTCCTTTTCATTCCGGGCAGCACCAACTTGTACCCTATGCACCGAAAAATTCACGCGCTGGGGCGGTTTCCGTTGATTCAGCGCTGAAAGAATATGATCGGCAGCCCCCTCCATTTTTTTCAGGTTACGAACCCCGACCCGACCCTCATGAATGCGCGTACAATTCCGGCCGTCAAAGGATCACACCGAAAATTAATCAGATCGGTTTACTAATCGATATTTATGCTTAGATTCTCTTTTCAAACCTGAATAAGAAAGCGGGCAAATTCATATCGAAAAAAATGATTGCCCCGAGTTGGAAAGAGACAAAAAATGCAGACCCACGGTGAACCAAAGTTTATTAAAATCGGCGGGTTGGAAAATGCCATCGAAGCCCAGTTAATCGGCTCAATTCTGGGCCAGCGGGAAATACCCCATCGGATTCAGTCATTTTACGACACCGCCTACAATGGTTTGTACCAGGTCCAGAAGGGCTGGGGCACTTTGTACGCGCCCGCGACCTACAAACTGGAAATACGCCAGGTGATCGACGATGTGCGCTCAAATGTTTTTTTTAATGATAACGATGACTAACATTAAACTTTAGATGCCGAAAGGAGGCAAAGTCATGGCTGAAACAAACACCGGCAGCGCTAAGGGATTCGAAAAAGCCCTGCAGATCGGCCGACCGCCGAACGTGGTCAAATGCTTTCCAAATTCAAAGGCTCTCATTGTCAGCGGCAAATTTATCGACCGTGCTATGCTGGCCAAAGGAAGCGCCATCGCCATCGCCGCCAACGGCCGGAACAGCTTCGTGATCCATGGCGCATTGCTGGCCGCCCAGCGGGCCAAGGCGGCCATCATCATTGAAATCGCCAAGTCCGAAGGCGGCGCCAATGCCTATTGTGCCGTAAACTATTGGAATATCGCCAGGATCGTGGATGCAGCCTGCAATGAACTGGGCATCACCGTTCCCATCGCCATTCACGCCGATCACTACGGGTTGAAAAATGACCAGGATGTCGAGGCTGCAAAAGTGGAAATCCCCTCAATGTTTGAAGCCGGCATCACATCCATCGCAATTGACGCATCCCACATGACGGACGATAAGAACCTGTTGGCAAACCTGGCATTGAATCCTTTCGTACCCAAATGGGCCGGTCTTGAAACCGAAATCGGTGAAATCAAGGGAAAAGAGGGTCTATCAACCGTAGCCGAAGCCTTGTTTCTGATCCAGGGATTAAACGCCCACGGCATTTTTCCGAACTGGATTGCCCTGAACAACGGCACCACTCATGGAATTGAAGCCAGCGACCAGGGCATTCAAGTGGATCTGACCGCACGGATCCATAAGGCCCTGAAAAGCTACAACATCTCCGGCGCCCAGCATGGCACCTCGGGCAACAGCTCGGATCGTTTGCGGGAAATTATGGCAAATACCCGAACCACAAAAGCAAATGTCGCCACCGCCCTTCAGATGATTTCCTGGGGTCTTGAGGTCAACGATTATGGCAACGCGCAGCTGGACGACCAGGGGAATTTCAAAAAGGTCGCCGATCAGGGCGTCACCGAGGCGCTGTGGTCCGAAATGGTTGCCTATGCCCAGAAACAGGGCTGGAAACGCGGCGATTTTAAAAAGCTGAATTTACCTTTTGAAAACAAATTGCTCGGCCAGCCTGCAGAAATTAGAGAACGCATGGTCAAACGCGTTGAGAACTTTGTTTATAATATGCTGGTCAATGTTTTTAACGCTGAAAATACAGCACCTTTGGCCATTGCCGCGATTCTCGAGGCCGGCTCTTATGATGCCGGATCGAAAGCAACTCGGATCGAGGACCCCGCCCAATGGACGACCGAAAAAATCATTGAACGGGCCGCTTTAATCGGCAGCGACAAGGGACCCGCAGGGAATTTCGAAGACTAAAAAAGACCGCTGAAACCGACATTGCCCATACGCTTTGTTTTGATATTTTTAAGTTAATGTACCGGCTGCCCCGAAGGGGCTCGTTTACTCCCCCCTGTCCCGGCGGCCGGTTTCTCTTTTTTTCGCCCCATCATCCCCCAACCTGATATTTTATTTAATTTCAATGGGTTAAAAAATACATTGCCCTCTCTGCCTTCATTTTTCACCAAATTTTACTAAAGTCTGTCTTCTAGGGTGCCGATACTCATGGTCAGGAGGGTTGGGGAATGAATGTTCCAAGCTATCAGATGCACAACGTTTTAAATGTCTACAGCAAACAATTGAGACATAATATGAGGTCGGAGAGAAAAACCGAAACACCCGTAACCGCGTCAGCGGATCGGGTAAGCCTGACAGTGGAAGAAAGGCGACAAGCCGCGATCGATAAAGTCTCAAAAGATATATTTGACAAAATTACCCGTTTCGGCTCACTGACCGAAATCCGCCGGAGAAGCTCGGAACACTCCGGCGGCGAATCGGAAAAAGAGGCCCAATTGGATAAAGCTATAAAAACGAAATTTGTATTTAATGCCATTGACGGCATCAACAACAAACAAACCAATACGCTTTCTGTTGAAGATTCAAGTTTTTTGGTCCGGCGCCTCGAGCAGTTGGCAAAAGAGGCGGGGGACAAAAAGACGGAATCCTGGGGTTGATGATCGGGGGAAAATTCGACTGCGGAATGGAGAACAGATAAGCGCTGGGATAAAGGGGGACCAAATGATTAATGCAATTAATGATGTGACCATCCAACAATTTGTGAGATCAAGTTATAACGCTGAGGTTTTTGATAAGGATCTTGAAGTTCAAAAAACCGATAAGATCAAAAAACAGCGTCCGGTGGAAAAAAGCAATGACGGTGAAAAAGCCGAGATGAATTTGCGCTCCGAGGAAAATACGAAATCGCGCAACAGCCTGGAAGAAGGCCAATTGATCGTTGAAAAATATGATGAGGACGGCAAATTAGTCAAAAAAATTCCGCCCGGATTTCTGCCTTTCGGCGAAATGGTTTAAAAGAAGGTCCCGCAGCTTTTATCTCGGCGCACAGCCGAGGCTGAACTCGGCATCCGACCGTCTTTGAAAAACGCTGATGGTCAGCCGGCGGCAAAACCGGACCCAGGCGGCTTCCGATTCGCTGACAGTAAATGAAGGGGCGGCCAATTGGGGTCCGGAAACGGTCGGCACCAAGGCGGGACTTCCATTATGCCTCAGCCCGGCGGAGCCGGCGCGGCGGCTCGCTGCGGTTGCCTGAAGATGATCGGCGGCCGAACCCGCAGAATTAAACCGTCCTTGCTAGGGGACGCGCTTTTGCACCTTCTGCCAGATCTCTTTTTTTTCTTCCCGTGAGATTTCTTCAAAATCCCGCTGACTCTCAGCCACCCGCGCTTCCACCATTTTGAACTGCAATTCAAGTTTTTTGACGGCGGCCGCCAGCGCGCTTTCCGGATGGACTTTTGCGCGTCGCGCAACGTTTACCAGCGTCAGCAGCAAATCGCCATATTTTTCAGATATCAAATGGCTGTCTTGACTTTTGACGGCCTCCTTTAATTCCCCCAGTCCCGCATCCGCCCCCTGCAGGTCGGCGGCCATATCCTCCCAATCACAGCCGCTTTTGGCCATCCGATCCGAGATGCGATAGGCGCGCATTAAGGCCGGAAGCTTCGGCGGCACTGAATCAAGCAGCGAACGCTTTGGGAAAGATTTATTTTCATCCAGTTTAATTTTATGCCAGTTTTGAATGACCTCATCGCTGTTGGCGACCTTTTGATCTCCAAAAACATGCGGGTGGCGCCGGGTCATTTTTTCAGTAATCGTTTGCGCCACGCGGGCCAGGTCGAATTCTGCGCGCTCCTGAAACATTCTGGCAATAAAAACGATATGAAACAGCACGTCGCCCAGCTCTTCGCGGATTTGCCCGGCATATCCGGTCTCGATCGCATCAGCCAGTTCAAATACTTCTTCGATCAGATAAATGCTGACGGTTGCAGGAGTTTGCTTTTTATCCCAGGGGCATCCATTTTCACCCCGCAAAGTGTCCACCAGGCGGCACAGGGCGGTCATGGATTCATGCAGCGGATTTAATTTTGAAGGTTCCAATCTTTTTTAAGTTCCCTTAATTTGGCCATAAATTCCTTTTTCATATCCTTGGAGACCACTTTCGCCATTTCTTCGGAAACCCATGAAACGTGGGGAGCCAGCACGGACTTTTTGATAAAAGCAGAACCCTTGGGCAGGAATGCGGTCAGTGCGATAAAAAGAACCGAAACCACTAAAACACCTTTGGTGATGCCGAAAATCACACCGCCGATGCGATCCACCCAGCCTAAAAATGCAATGTTCAGCAGGTATTTGATGATGACGCCCAGGACACTGACAATGATCAGGACAATGCAAAAAATTATCATAAAACTCAATATATTGAGGTAGGAAATGTCATGGATCAGCTTGGAGAGCAGCTTGTTGAGAAGCCCGTAGTAGGTATAAGCGGCATAAAAACCGCCAAAGACACCGATGATGGATGAGACCTCTTTGACCAAACCTCTGAAAAGGCCTCTGACCAGGCTGTAGCCGACAATGACAATGATGACAATATCAAACGGATTCATGCAAATTCAATGGTAAAATCATTGCACCCCTGCTGCGGGCGCAACCGACGTCGGTTGTTATTGATTAACCGAATCAAGTAACAAAGCAACTTTACGGAGTCAAGGCATTTTTATTTTTTGGCCGTAAATTCAAATTGGCATTTGCAATCGCTTGGAGAGGTATGATAGAAAGACGTAAACATTTAAACAACCAAGTGCCCATCAGAAACCTGGATTCGTGACCAATGGGCACTCATTCGTTTTACATCCATCAATTTCGAGACGGGCCGAGGGTTGATATGCGGCCGCATATATAAAAAAAATGGCAGAAAATATCGAAAAAAAACAAACCAGTCTGGATTTTGCAAATATTGACCTTGCCCGCCAGCTCTTCGGTGAGCGCAACCACAACCTGCTGAAGGTTGCCAAGTCCACCGGCGTCACCATCAACGCCAGAGGCAACACCGTTTTTATTGCCGGCGACGAGATCGCCGCCGCACTGGCCGGCAAAGTCCTCAACCAGCTTTATGACTTGATTAAAGAGGGATATCCCATTCACCCCAACGATATTGATTTCGCAGTGAATGTGTTAAGCGGTGATGATCGCGTTAATTTAAAAGAAATTTTTTTGGATCGCGTATTCATTACGTCGAAAAAAAGCGCCGTAACCCCCAAAAGCCTGGCGCAAAAAGAATATATCGAGGCCATTCGAAATTTTGATATCGTTTTTGGAATCGGTCCCGCCGGAACCGGAAAAACCTATCTGGCAATGGCAATGGCGGTCTCGGCCCTGTCCAAAGGGATCGTCAGCCGGATCATCTTAACCCGGCCGGCGGTTGAAGCCGGAGAGGCTCTTGGCTTTTTACCGGGTGATTTGGCCGAAAAGGTGGACCCTTATTTAAGGCCGCTCTACGATGCGCTGCACGATATGATGCGTTTTGAAAAAGCGGCCGCATTAATGCTAAAAGGAGTTATCGAAGTTGCCCCCATTGCCTTCATGCGCGGGCGCACCCTGAATGATTCCTTTATCATTCTGGACGAGGCGCAAAACACAACCTCGGAACAGATGAAAATGTTTTTAACCCGAATCGGTTTCAACTCCAAGGCGGTGATCACCGGGGACATCACCCAAATCGACCTGCCCTCTGACAGAATTTCCGGATTGATCGAAACCAAAAATATTTTGCAGAATATCGATGGAATCAAATTTGTGTTTTTCTCCAAAAGAGATGTTGTCAGACACAAACTGGTCCAGGAAATTATTCGGGCATATGAAGATCTTGAGATCGAAAAGCAAAAGGCAAGATCCGGCTGATGACGCGCGGCCAGCTTCGATTTTATCAATAAATGGCTTTCAAAATGGCTAAAGAGAAAAGCAAAGAATCCTCCAGCAAAAATACAGCATCTCTCAATCGCTATCGCTGGGGAATTTTGTTGTCCATTACGGTACTGTCGGCGATTATTCTTTTTCCAAGCCTGGTGGTTACCAGACACCAGTATGTCCTGGGCGACGTTGCCGAAAGGGATATCAAATCCCCCAGAGATTTTTTCATCGAAGACAACGCGGCCACCGAGACAAACCGTCAGCAGGCAGTGGATCGGGTATTGACGGTTTACGACTATGACGCGGGGCTGGCCGAAAGCCTGACCCGTAAAGTTGATGCGGTCTTTGCCCAAATGCGCGCGGTTTCCGCCGATCAAGACCCTCCCCTTCAACAACCACCGGCAGCCAGCGATTCCGCCGCCCAGACTCCCGCCGAAGAAAAAAAACCGGCCCCCGTCGCCATCCCGGATAAACACCAATACCTTGAAGAAAAACTGGGCATTCGCTTGAATCGAGGCGCCTTTGCCGCCCTTGAGAACGTCGGTTTTTCAAAAGAAATTTCAGATATCATCAACCAGATATTGCGGGACATATTGGGCAACGGGGTGGTAACCAACAAGGAGATCCTGCTGAAAGAATCTGAAAAAGGAATTCATCTGCGGGATCTGGGCACCAAAGAAGAAAAAGAGCTGCATCAATTAAAGAAAATCTTCGGTCTCGACCAGGCCAAAACCATGGTCCGGATTGTCGGCCAACCGCTTCTCAACGACCTGGACTATGGCCAGCTCAACCTGGTGGTGGATTTTGTTCAACGGCTCATCCAGCCTAATATCACCTTAAACCGCAGTGAAACCGAGGAACGAAAAAACAAGGCCGCGGAAGACATCAAACCGGTGCTCCACAAAATAAAGGCCGGCGAAATGCTTTTGCGCGAGGGCGAACGCGTCACTGAAGTACAGCTGCTGAAGCTCAAAGCCCTCGAAACCCAAACGAAAAACGAACAGGTTTTCGTGACCAGCCTCGGTGCGGCGATGCTGCTGCTGTTGCTGCTGGCAACCACCTACATTCTGCATTTAAACCGGCCCGGCCAGCTGTCGGCCGAACACAATAAAGGCCTGCTGTTTATGGCCAGTGTGTTTATAACCTTCTTCTTTTTTGCCGAAATCAGCTCGAAGGTTTCAGAAGTTTTTACCCTGGACGCGACCATCCCCATTCAAATGTCCTCCATCCGGTATAGCCTGCCCCTGGCGTCGGGGGCCATGATCATCTGTTTGTTCATGGGATTGAAGGTTGCCATACCGCTGGCGGCGGTCATGGCGGTTTCCTTTGCGGTGATATTTGAAAACAGTCTGACCGTTTTTATCTATTTTCTGATCAACGGCACCATGGCCGCATACTGGATAAGACACTGCCGTGAACGCAAGGTCTTTATAGCGGCCGGCGCCAAACTCGGCCTGCTCAACATCCTGCTGGTGACGGCCATTGATTTCTATCTGGCTGAGTTATCCGGCTCCAAAATTATTTGGGACTGGACCTTTGCGTTTTTGGGCGGAATCGGCGCAGGCATCGTTACCGCCGGAATTGCGCCCCTGGTTGAAATCGCTTTCGGTTATACCACCGACATCTCGCTGCTCGAACTGGCCAACCTCGACCGGCCGATTCTGCGGCAGCTCATGATCGAAGCCCCCGGAACCTATCACCACTCGGTGATCGTCGGCTCCCTGGTGGAGGCGGCGGCATCGGAAATCGGGGCCAATCACCTGCTGGCAAAAGTCTGCGGCTATTACCACGATATCGGCAAAATCAAGAAGCCCTTATACTTTATCGAGAATCAGAAAGGCGGCAAAAACAAGCATGACAAACTGGCTCCCTCCATGTCCAGCTTGATTTTAATCGCCCATGTGAAAGACGGGGTGGAAATTGCCAGGGAAAACAAGCTCGGCCAGGTAATTATCGACACCATCAGGCAGCACCACGGCAGCAGCCTGATCAAATACTTTTATGAAAAAGCCAAACAATTGAAGGGAGAAGACACCGTCAACATTGATGACTTTAGATATCCCGGCCCCAAACCCCAAACGCGGGAGGCCGGCCTGGTCATGCTGGCCGACGTGGTTGAAGCGGCATCCAGGACCCTTGACAACCCGACACCCTCCAGGATCCAGGGCCTTGTCCAGAATCTGATCAACAATATATTTTCCGACGGTCAGCTGGACGAATGTGAACTGACTCTGAAGGACCTGCACAATATTGCCAGGAGCTTTAACAAAATACTGTATGGTATTCACCACCACCGGATTGAATATAGTGAAAAGCGGGTATCCGCCGGCGAAAACGGTAAGGGAAGGCCGAAAAATGGAAGTCCTGATCGACAACAGGCAAAACAGGTACAAAATCTCCCCGAAGAAGATACGGCAAAAAGTTCAGGCCATCTTAGGCGCCTTGGACTTTCCTGAAGGAGAAATCTCCATCCTGATTGTGGACGACCCGCAAATCGAAGTATTAAACCAGCAATATCTTAAGCGCCAGGGGCCGACCAATGTCATCGCTTTTGCCATGCGCGAGGGCGAATTTTCAGATTTAACCCCCCATCTTCTCGGCGATGTCGTCATATCGACCGACACGGCCGCAAAAGAGGCGCAGGATGCCGGCATGAGCTTGGGGCGCAGGTTCAATGAGCTGCTGGTGCACGGCATCCTGCATTTATTCGGCTATGACCACGAAGACTCCGAGGAAGACGCCCGACGGATGGAAGAAAAGAGCCGAGAGCTGTTGGAATTGATAAGGATAAATTCCAAATCACAATAATCAATGACCAAAACGAGCCAAACTTAGAAAATTTTGCTGTATTTTTTTTCGTGTTTTATAGCTTTTGTGATCAAAAACTACGTATTTACCATAAGCGATCACTAAAACAAATTGTGTCCCGTTTGGAATTTTGTACTTTGGTCATTGTAATTTATTTGGGATTTGTGATTTGTGATTTTGATTGGATTAATATCAACTGTAAATAGATAGACGGCCCTCGGGGCCAAAAAAAGGAGACCCACTGATGGCCGGATTGGCGGTAAAAGTTGATCAAGTGGCGGCCTTGAGAACACTTCGCAAAAGTCAATTTCCCGATCCGGTGACAGCCGCCGCTCTGGCTGAAATCGCGGGCGCCGACGGCATTATCGTTCATCTCAGGCAGGACCGCCGGCACATCAAAGATCGCGATGTGCGCATTTTGCGAAGCATCGTCCAGAGCAAACTGATTTTGGAAATGGCAACGACATCGGAGATGGTCGGTTTCGCCCTGGATATAAAACCTGATCTGGTGACCCTGGTGCCCGAAATACGCGAAGATTCCACGGCCGACGGCGGACTGGATCTGATCGTACACAGTGCCGATATCGCCGAAACGGTGGCAACCCTGCAAAACAGCGGCATACCGGTCGGGCTGCTGGTCGACCCGGAACCCGAGCAGATCAAGCTGGCGCACAAAAGCAATGCCGCCATGGTTGAAATCCACACCGGCACCTACTGTGAAGCCAAAACGGCCCAGAAACGCCATCAGGCCTTCTTAAATATCGTCGATGCCGTTAAAATCGCCTACAAACTGAAATTAAGCGTGAAGGCCGGCCGCGGGCTGTGCTACAAAACCATCAAAGCTTTTAAAGGCATTCAGGAAATCGACGAATTCAGCGTTGGCCACAGTATCGTATCCCGTGCGATTTTAACGGGCATGCAGTCCGCCGTCGAAGAAATGCTGAAACTGATCAGGGCTCTTTAAAGGGGCGGGTTTCGGGGTGCGCAGGATGGAATAGCGCAGAGGGCACGGGGCATAGGGCATAGCGCTGAGGACTGAGTGCTGAGGACTGAGGATTGAGTGAGGATTGAGTGTTTAAAGGTTGGTTAGCGGCAGTCTTCGATACCAATTTGCAGAATACGGCAGAGCGCATAGGGTATAGGATAGAGGGTGTAAGGTTAAAGGAGAAAGGCTCACGGCGCAAGGCACAGGGCGCAAGGAAAAATAGGCCTGATAGGTCTGCAAGATTTAGCCTCCAAGCATCCCAGCTTCCCAGCCTCCCAGCTTGAGTCTTCTCACCCTCCCACCTTCTTTCCTCTGTCTTCTACCCTCTGTTATCGTTCCTCTAAACTCAAAACGGGGAGTATGTGATGATCCTAGTAACTGCCGCTGAGATGCAGCTGATGGACCGCCGGACCATTGAAGAAGTTGGCATACCCGGTCTGGTGCTGATGGAAAATGCAGGCCAAGGGGCGGCCCGGTTTTTACTTGAGCAGTTCCCCGAATTGGCCAATCTGAAAGTCGGTGTTCTTGCCGGCCGCGGCAACAACGGCGGCGACGGGTTTGTAATGGCCCGCTGCCTGAAGCAAAAGGGCATTCAGGTACACGTTTATTTGCTGGCCGAAAAGCAAAGGGTCCGCGGAGACGCCGCCGTCAATCTTAATTTTCTGGAACCGTTGGGGATCCCCCTGGTTGAAATTCCCGATGAAGATTCATTTTCAATAAGAAAATCGGAAATGTCCGGCCTGGATGCTTGGGTGGACGCCATTTTGGGCACCGGCCTCAAATCGGAGGTCACCGGGTATTTCAAAACCATCATCGAATTTATCAACGATCTTAAAAAGCCCGTATTTGCCGTCGATATCCCCTCGGGTTTAAACGCCGACAGCGGTCAGCCGTGCGGGGTCTGTGTTCATGCGCAGGCAACCGCAACCTTTGCATTTGCCAAAACCGGGCACCAGGTTCACCCGGGAGCAGATTTTACCGGAACTCTTGCGGTTATTGATATCGGCATCCCGCCGCATATCGTCGCAGCGGTGGGACCCAGGCAATTTTTAGCAACAGCGGAGCTGATCCGGTCCTACCTGCCGTCCAGACCGGCGGACGCGCACAAAGGCAGCAGCGGACATCTGCTGGTTGTCGCCGGGTCCACCGGAAAAACCGGTGCGGCCGTAATGACCAGCATGTCCGCATTGCGCGTCGGCGCCGGACTTGTCACTTTGGGAGCGGCCGAGAGTTTAAATCCCGTCCTGGAACCCCAGATGCTGGAAGCCATGACCGCCCCGCTGCCCGAAAGCCGGGCCGGGGTTCTCGGTGAATCCGCCTACGATGCGATTCAAAAGTTGATCCCCGGCAAAAAGTGCCTGGCTCTTGGACCCGGCCTGGGGCAGGCGCCCGAAACCGGGCAGCTTGTGAGGCATATCATCCAGGCCAGCGAAATTCCTTTGGTGGTTGATGCCGATGGATTAAACCACCTGGCTGGCCGGGTACAGATTCTTCAAAAAGCCAAAGCCCCCGTCATCTTGACCCCCCATCCCGGTGAAATGGCGCGGTTGATTAATTCGGATACCCGCTGGATCCAGCAGGACCGCGTGGCATGCGCCCGCGAATTTGCAACCCGATTCAGGGTTCACCTGGTATTGAAGGGGGCCCGCACCGTGATCGCGCACCCGGACGGACGGATCTTCATCAACCCCACCGGCAATCCCGGCATGGCCGCCGGCGGCATGGGAGATGTGCTGACCGGCATGATCGCAGGCCTGGTGTGTCAGGGCCTGCCGCCGGCTGCCGCCGCCCAAGCCGGGGTCTACCTGCATGGGGCTGCGGCCGACAGCCTGGTTGAAACCGTCGGTCCCTATGGCTATCTGGCCGGAGAGGTCATGCGTGCCGTTCCCGGAGAAATTAAGAAAATTGTCCGTTGATATAACCACTCATTCGGTCGATGAAACCCGGGAACTGGGTCAAAAACTGGGCGCCGCAATTACCCGGCCGCTGGCGATCGCTCTGATCGGAGATCTTGGCAGCGGCAAGACCGCATTTGTACAGGGTTTGGCAAACGGCCTCGAGGTTCCGGCCGAGTATTACATCACCAGCCCGACGTTTACCCTGATCAATGAATACCCCGGCCGCCTGCCGCTGTTTCATGTGGACCTGTATCGCCTGGAAACCCTTGCCGAATTAGAGGACATCGGTCTGGATGAACTGTATTACGCTCGGGCCGTGCTGGCTGTCGAATGGGCGGATAAACTCACAGGTGACCCTTTTGACGCGTATTTGTCCATGAAATTTGAAATTATGGACGACCATTGCCGCAAAATCAGCATCCTTGCATATGGACAGATCGGTGTTAATTTGATAGAGGCCGTTGCAGCGCAGGTTAAGTTTGACGGCCCTAAACCGTGCGATCAGCGCTAAAACAAGACACATTTCAGACCGGGTAGGAAAAATGAGCTTATTCGTCCAAAAATTCGGAGGAACTTCAGTCGCCGATCTCGAGCGCATCCGGAATGTCGCCGAACGCGTTATCAAAACCTATGACCGGGGCAACAACGTGGTCGTTATCCTGTCGGCCATGGCCGGGGTCACAGACAAGTTAATCGGCATGGCTCAGGAGGTGACGGAGTCTCCGGACAAACGGGAGCTCGACGTGCTCCTGGCCACCGGTGAGCAGACCACTTCGGCCCTTTTGGCCATGATGTTAAAGTCAATGAATTACCCCGCCCAATCCCTGCTGGGGCATCAGGCGGAAGTGGTCACGGATCACGCCTTCGGAAATGCCCGTATCGTCGATATTAAAACCGATCGGATCAAAGAACTCCTTAATAGCCGCAACATTGTTGTGGTCGCCGGATTCCAGGGCTGCGATCCCCAAGGCAACATCACTACCTTGG
>CAYTBC010000031.1:26513-31736 GCA_964435765.1 uncultured Desulfosarcina sp. | reverse complement strand
GCCGGAAGGCTGGAAGGCCGGAAAGCCAGGAGGCTGGAAGGCCGGAAGGCTGGAAGGCCGGAAGGCCGGAAAGCCAGGAGGCTGGAAGGCTGGTATGGCTTGAACCTCGCACCATCACGCCTTCTATCCTTACTTTCAACCCACAACAAACAACGCCCAACTCACTGCGGCGAAGCCGCCTAATTCAAGAAACCCAAAAACCTCCATAAACCGGCACATCAGCGGCACCTTGGCCTTCAAGCTTCCGAGCCTTCCAGCTTGCCAGCCATTTTTCTCCTTCATCTCTTTTTACGCAGTCGATTCATCGCAAGTCTCAGACTGGTCTGCATGCGGCCGACGGCCTGGGCCAGCAATCCGATTTCATCTTTGGATTTGATGTCGATTTTGACGTTCAGTTCACCGAGGCTCATCCGTTCAGCGGCGTCGGTCAGCTTCATTATGGGCGTTACGATGGCGCGGGCCGAGAACCAGGCGATGACCAGCACCAGCAGGACGGTACCGGCCAGCAGAATCAGGGCAAACTCCCGCACCCGGTTAGAGGCTTCAAACGCCTCATCCTCCTGTTGCTGCAGTACGAGTGCCCAGCCGAAGTTATTACTTCGCACATGACCGAATGCGGTTTTACCGTCAGGCGCATTAAATTTGGTGGTGGTGGTCAGCCAACCCTTTTTGCGGAAGATGGCAATCAGCGGGTGATCGTTGAGATTTTTGCGTTTGACGACATACTGTTTATCCGGATGCGAAACCACATACCCTTTTTCATCCACCAAAAATGCAAACCCGGTCTTGCCTTTGCGCCAGGTGGCGATGTTTTTGGAGATCTCATCGATGGTCATGGCGGCTGCCATGACACCGACCAGATCATTTCCCGATTTGATCGGAACTGCCAGGACCAGGGCCGGTTTATGGGAGGTTTTGCCGATCAATGTCTGCCAGCTGAGTTTCTTTCCGGCAACCACGTCCTTATAGTATTGGCGGTCGGAGTAGTCTGTTAGCGGATTACCATCATTTCTGGCAACATTCATGCCGTCGCGCCCAACGGTAAAAACCAGATACATCCACGGGTATTCTTTTTGAATGATCTTGAGAATCGGTTCCTGTTCGGCACCACTCATACTGACGATTTCAGGCAGTCTGGCGGCCGTGCGCAGAATCGACACATTGTTTTCGATCCAGCCGTCCACCTCTGCTGCAAGGCCCTTGGCAGTTTGGGCCATCAGGTTTTCGGTATCAATGCGGACACGTTCGCTGGTCTCCCGCAGCGTGACGCCCCAAAAGACGGCAAACGGCAGCAGACTGACGACCAGCATGACAATAATAATTTTTCCGAATAAACCGAAACGGATTTTTTGTCTGCTCAAAAAAGCCGATACGTCTTTTTCAGGTTCGGCGGATTTGTCAACAGCCACTGGACGGGGCCGTTCAACGGCGCTTTGCGGCACCGCCTGTGATTGTGAAACAATCTGTTTGGGTGCAGCGGTTGTTGCGGAGGATTGATAATCGGCGGCTGACAGCGACGGCGTGCTTGGAGCATCTGCCTGAGGTTTGGCTACAGCCATAACGTGGTTGCAGGTTTTACACTTGACTTTGGCCCGGTCGCCTTTCATTTTGCTTTCATCAACCCGGTATTTTTTACCGCATTCATCGCAGATTATTTCCATCATTTTTTGAGCTCCTTGACCTTCTTATTCAGAACCGCGATCATCGATTTTTTGAACTGCATTTGGTTTTCCTCATCCGGGACTTCGAGAGATAGGTGGGCGATCAATTCGGCGGCCTGATTGACGGGAATTGCCTCTGAGTTCAAATCCATATCTGCTGCCATATCGGCAATCAGAATTTCAGCCATGGGTCCGATCGCCTTAGACAGATTGATTCTAAGTTCCTCGAGATAGGTTTGGTCCAACACCGGTAAACCTTTTTGGACCGGTTCGATCAGACCTTGATTTAGAAGCTTGGACAGGGCATTTTTAAACGAGGCGTTGTCCATATCCACTTCTTCGGCAATTTGATACAGGCTTTTACTTTCATCGATGGCAATCAGCAGCCGAATCATGTCCGCATCCAATGAGACCTCATCATTGTCTGCGCGGATTACCTTGCGGTAATACATATCCGACCGGCCTGTCCAACCAGTTCCCATTTGATAACCTTTATTTGTTTGCCTTTTTCTCCAGCTCTTCTTTCAGTTTCTTTTCCATATCGGCAAAAAGATCTTTTTTCTTTTGCTTCTGCTCGGCTTGGAAGTTTTCTATTTTTTGGGAAAAGGCCTTCTGGTGATCCTGGAATTTTTTTAGTTCTTCTTCAAACTTGTGCTCTGATTTTCCGCGGGGGATCTCTTCGATCTTCAAATGGTCGCCGACGTACCAGCGGGCACCGTAGGTTCCCTCGACTGCGTTGATGATGCCCAGCTCTTCGAGTTTGTGACAGATAAAATTGCCACTTTCAATTGAAAGCCTGAGGGTCCGGCACAGGTCGTCGACATTGGGCGGCCGGGAATTTAAATGTTCGAAGATGCGGATGGCCGCTACCAGAAGATGAGCCTCATCGTAAAAGTCGGTTTTTTTTCCTTGCATATTAATACTCGTCCGAATCCGCTGTCGGCGGATAGCCAGCGGTTTTTTTGATCCGGGTTTTCGCACAGCCCGAAATTGAATCCCTGCAGCCCGCATTGTCATTACTTGACATACGCACGGAAGCAGAGTAACATTTCTCTCAAATTTGTCAAGATTCAAGATAACAGTTGAAATCATTAATAACTCACAGCGAGGCAGGAGGCTGACATGACTGAAATAGTGAAATTAAAAGCCAGGGAAATCATAGATTCGAGAGGAAACCCCACGGTTGAGGTGGACGTTTACGTTGCCTGCGGAGCCTTTGGGCGTGCGGCTGTCCCTTCCGGCGCTTCTACCGGTAAGCGCGAAGCCCTCGAACTCAGAGATAAACGATCCAAGCGATACGGCGGCAAGGGCGTTGCACAAGCCGTAAAAAACGTGCTTAGCATCATCGCGCCTGCCATTATCGGAATGGATGCCGCCGATCAGGTGGCTTTGGATAACCGTATGATCAAATTGGACGGCACCGCAAACAAGGCCAAACTCGGAGCCAATGCCATCCTGGGTGTCTCCATGGCCGCCGCCAGAGCCGCAGCCATGGCATATGATTTGCCGCTTTACCGGTATCTGGGGGGTATTAATGCGAGATATCTGCCGGTTCCCATGATGAATATCATCAACGGCGGTGCCCATGCCGCGAACAATCTGGATATCCAGGAATTTATGATTATCCCATTCGGCGCAAATTCAATTACCCAGGCTGTTCAGATGGGCGCCGAAACCTTTCACCAATTGAAAAATGATCTCAAGGAGAAGGGCCTGTCCACGGCCGTCGGTGATGAAGGCGGCTTTGCTCCAAATCTTGAATCCAATGAAGACGCCATCAAACTGATAATGACGGCCATTGAAAAGGCCGGCTACAAACCCGGCAAAGATATCGGCATCGGTTTGGACGCGGCCGCCAGCGAATTCTTCAAGAACGGAAAATACGTTTTACAGTCGGAAAACAAAAAACGGACAGCTGAAAATATGATCGACTATTACGAAGGGCTGATCAGCAAATACCCGATTATTTCAATTGAGGATGGCTTGGCGGAAGGAGATTGGGACGGTTGGAAAATTATGACGGACCGGCTTGAAGGCGCCGTTCAGCTTGTAGGGGATGATATTTTTGTGACCAATCCCAAAATATTTACCAAAGGTATCGAAAAGGGGATTGCAAACTCCATTCTCATAAAATTAAACCAGATCGGAACCCTCACCGAAACCCTGAATTGTATCGAACTGGCCAATCAGGTCGGGTATACCACGGTAGTATCCCACCGTTCCGGTGAAACCGAAGACACCTTTATTGCCGACCTGGTTGTCGGGGTAAACGGTGGGCAGATTAAAACCGGCTCCATGTCACGCAGCGACCGGCTTGCCAAATACAATCAGCTTATCCGGATCGAAGAGGAGTTGGGTGAAGCCGCTTTGTTTGCCCAGGAAATTTTCTAGGGGATAAAAACCGCAACAATTGGGTTGTCTATGAAAGCAAAATTAAAGAAAAACGTTACCCTATCTTTTTTTATGGCCGTTTTCTTCGCTTTAACCCCGCCTGTCCAGGCTTACGTCCTTCAAGGGCGGCATGTGCTGGATTTGATGATTGCAAAGCTCGGTGTCGCTCAAAGCCTTTTTGTTAGCGAGAAGCTCATATACTATCGGGCGGCTGCACCGGTCGTTGCGCAAATTGCTGCGACTGCTGAAGATGCACAACCGTCCGCAAATACCGCAGAGGGACATTCCGCGACGATGCCGGGGCTTGCGGGCAACCAGGATGCATTTGAGGCCGAGGAGATTGAATTGGAGGGCTCCCTGAGATTCATTTTCTCTCAGGCGTTTCGTTCGGATGTAAAGTCCGTGAATTCGGAGCGGATTTACATATCTTCCGGCGGGAGAACCCTGACGGTGGTCGACGGCAGGATTGCGCCCCCAAGCGGCAGCCGGTTTGATCTGTTCAAAGATATCCTGCTGTATCGTTCGCGGGGGTCGCTATCCGAAAGGCTGCTGCAAATGGGGGTGGATGTCGCCGTAACCAGCCTGGGACGATTCGAAGATAAAATTGCGTTTGTTGTCGGCGCCGAATATCCGGATGAGTCGGTTAACCAGTTATGGGTCGATAAAGACACCTTGCTGCCCCTGCGTTTGATCCTCAAGGGGGGCCATGGCGCCGGGAATTCAGATACGGTCGAGATCCGGTATCTTACCTGGTGGAAAGTCGGTCAAACCCAATATCCGTCGAGAATCGAATTCTACCAGGACGATCAACTGGTGCGTGTAAGTCAGGCCAAAAAATTTGAGGAAAATCCGACTTTTTCGCAACAGCTCTTTGACATTGACTACCTGCAAAGGGTCTACCCTCCGGCGCCCGCTCAACCGATCACACCGGTTAAACCGGAGGAGCCCAGCGAGATTCAGAAAACCATCAATGAGTTTAAGCGTATTTTTGAATAAAAATACACAGCGCCGTATGGAATTGCCTGCTGCCCCGCTGAGACGCTTATATTTGAATTATCTCAGTGTGGAAGTCGGGCATAGCGCTGTGTATGTATGAAAAGTTGAAAATTATCAATTAATACACAGCGCCGTATGGAATTGCCTGCTGCCCCGCTGAGACGCTTATATTTGA
>CAYTBC010000031.1:0-26413 GCA_964435765.1 uncultured Desulfosarcina sp. | reverse complement strand
GACGCTTATATTTGAATTATCTCAGTGTGGAAGTCGGGCATAGCGCTGTGTATGTTTAAAAATTAGCTTTTTGGAAAAATTCGATCTTTACAAATGTGATCTGTTCATTTATATTAAAGGAAAAATATTCAATGATAATTCGGGCCTGGTAATCCTTTTAAAAAGGACAAAGGGCGGGAGAGAGGGTTCGATTAAAATTCCCACCAAATTCCGATATCTTCGTTGGTTTTCAGTGATCTAAACCCCTTTGGGCATAGCACAAGGGGGTTTTCGCGTTTTTATCCGGGGACATTCGTCCTGCAATTAAATAATTTAGAGGTAATCAGATGGGAGAAAATACGAAGTATATATTTGTGACCGGCGGTGTATTGTCGTCGCTGGGCAAAGGGCTTGCCTCGGCTGCTATCGGTGCATTGCTGGAGTGCCGGGGGCTCACTGTGACGCTTCAAAAGTTGGATCCTTACATAAATGTGGATCCCGGCACGATGAATCCGTTTCAGCACGGCGAGGTATTTGTGACCGATGATGGCGCTGAGACGGACCTTGATCTCGGCCACTATGAGCGGTTCACGCATGCCAAACTGGGGCGGGACAATAATTTTACCACCGGCAAAATCTATCATTCCGTTATTTCCAAGGAGCGCCGGGGCGACTATCTCGGCGGCACGGTTCAGGTGATTCCGCATATTACCGATGAGATCAAACAAAGCATCAGACTGGCCGCCAAAGATGTTGATGTAGTGATCGTCGAAATCGGCGGCACCATCGGCGATATCGAGAGTCTTCCTTTCCTGGAAGCCATCCGGCAGTTCAGAACGGACGTGGGCAAAGAAAACGCCCTTTATATCCACCTGACCCTTGTGCCCTATATCGGCACTGCCGGCGAGGTGAAGACCAAACCGACCCAGCACAGCGTAAAAGAGCTGCGCAGCATCGGGATCCAACCCGATATCCTGCTGTGCCGCACTGACCGCTACCTGTCCAAAGAAATCAAATCTAAAATTGCTCTTTTTTGCAATGTCGGCATTGATGCGGTCATCACCGCCAAAGATGTGGATTGTATCTACGAGGTTCCCCTGGTATTTCACAAAGAGGGCCTGGACGGCAAGATTGTCGAAGTTCTCAACATCTGGACCCGGGCACCACGGCTGGAGCCTTGGGAAGAGCTGCTTCAAAAAATACATACGCTGCAGCACTCAGTGAAGATTGCCATTGTCGGGAAATATGTCGATCTAACCGAATCCTATAAAAGCCTGAACGAAGCCCTCTACCATGGAGGGGTCGCTAATAACTGCAAAGTAAATCTCACCTTTGTGGATTCGGAAAAAATGGTTGACGGAAATTGCAGGGAACTGCTGGCAGATGTCGATGGCGTTCTGGTGCCCGGAGGTTTCGGCAACCGCGGCATCGAAGGCAAGATCTGTTCTGCGAACCATGCCCGGGAAAACAAGATACCCTTTTTGGGGATATGTCTGGGCATGCAGATCGCAGTCATTGAGTTTGCGCGGAATGTGGCCGGCTTGAAGGAGGCTAATAGTTCAGAGTTTAATGAATTTACCCCGGACCCTGTAATCTACCTGATGATGGAGTGGTATGACGAAAGGACGGGTACCACCCAGCGGCGGGATGCGTCCTCCGACAAGGGGGCCACCATGCGTCTGGGGGCGTATCCCTGCCACATATCCAAAGACACTTTGGCCTATCGAGCCTACGGTGTGGAGGAAATATCCGAGCGTCACCGCCACCGGTACGAATTCAATAACGATTTTAAAGCAATGCTGGTTGAAAAAGGCCTGGTTGTCAGCGGCAGTTCACCCAGCGGGGATCTGGTGGAGATAATTGAAATCAAAGATCACCCCTGGTTTTTGGGATGTCAATTCCACCCGGAATTCAAATCGCGGCCGATGGATCCGCATCCGCTCTTCAAAGATTTTATCAAGGCAGCGCTGGAGTACTCGAAAGGGCGAAGGGCTTGATGCTGGGAAGCTTGAAGGCGAGGAAGCCGGAAGTTTGGAAAGCTGCCCCAATTATGCGCAGGTTGAAGGAGCAGATGGGTGAAGAGGTAAAAGGAGAAAGGGCAATTAGAACTCGGATTTCGGAATGCGGAATTCGGAAGGAAAAAGGGGCACTGGTGAAGTGCCAGCTCATAGTTGATAGGTGGTAGGATAAGGGTCAAAAGCTAAAGGCGAAAGGCGAAAGGTCAAAGGGTTCCCTTCTTCGCCCTCGGGCTACGCAGGGCAGGCAGGGTTCAGGTTCGGAGGAACAGTGTTCCGAGGTTTAGAGTTGATTGGTTGATTGCCCCTTTAAGTTACAATTAATGCAGGGTGGGAGTGGTTTTTGCTTGCATCCCGCTGTTTTTCAAGCGGGGCAACCACGATTATAGATGTTGGCCCTACCGATTTAATCGCGGTTGCCTCCAGCCCGTAGGGCTTACGCCCCGGAGGGAAAACCGCTCCCACAAATAATAAATCGATGTTTTTAAGTTAATGACCCTGAGGTTAAATTACAGGGGGATTTTATCAAATCCGCATTCCGAAATCTAAAATCCGAAATCGAATGATTCCGACTTCCCCCCCATTTAACTATGAGCTATGAACTATCAGCTATGAGCTCGCGCAGCGTCACTCATCGTCTATTCCTTACTACTTCTTTGCTGCTTTAGCTTTCTCCAGTTCCTTGTTGACGGCAGCTTCCATGCTTTCCAGGCTGCGGTCACGCATTTTTTTTCCATTGATAAAGACCGTCGGCACCCCTCTTATCCTCAGGCGGATGCCCTCTTCAAAATCCCGCCGGATTTGAGCGACAAGTTCCGGATTCTTCTGCTGTTGATTAAACTCGGCGGCATTCAAGTCCAGCTGATTCGCAATTTCATCAATTTTCCTAGTGTCGAGCCGGTTGTAATTTTTAAACAACTCGTCGTGAAATTCCCAAAATTTGCCTTGCCGGTCGGCGGCCAGTGCGGCCATGGCGGCTTTAAAGGCAAATTTATGACTTCGAATAGGAAAATTTTTATATACCAGTTTGACTTCTGAAGGATATTTCTTGAGCAACTGCTCAAGTTGCGGCGCAAGATTCGCGCAGTACCCTCATTCAAAGTCACTGAACACCGTGACGATGACCGGTGCCGCCGCCGGCCCCGCAAATGGTGAGCCGGCGGTATCTATGCTGCTGATAAAGTCCAGCAAGATAATTTCTACGGTTTTATTTTGGCGGCTGGCGGCGAATAACCGCTCTCCACTCGGATCAATTTCAATCTGATCCACCTGCGGACCGACCTTGATCGTGTCCGTCAGGTTGGCCTGCTCATCGTAGACCAGAATGTTGCCGGCCTCGGTGAGCACGAAGGTTGTGCGGCCGTCAGCTGAAACTGCCACGTCAATGGGCGCTGCGTCCGGTCTCAATGTTTTTTCGACGCTGGTTTCAACCGCTGCCCGGCTCCAAGTGGCACTCGTCAAAAGGATTAAAAGCGTCAGGATCAGGCGGGATTTAGGAAAAATAGTGATCATTCCGGGACTCCTCCAGTCGGAAATTTGTAGCCACCCTGTCTCCGGGTGAGTGCTTCTCAAAGACAGTGCTTAAATAAAAAATTGTGCCCATTTAACCACAAACCGTGCATTTAGACAACGGTTTAGTTCATTTAGCGTTTCGGGGGGATGGCGGGGGGCCCTGACCTTTTTCGAAAAACTCGGTTATCGTTTTTTGAGCACACTCCGGGCAGTAGCCGGAAGTGATATCCAGGGCTGCTTTTTCATGGATATATTGTTCAATGCTGACCCATTCGCCGGTGCCCGGTTCTTTGCCGTAATCGTCCCGTATTTTTTTGCACACGCAGCACATCGGTAAAATTTTCTGATATAGGTTGATTTTGCGGGTCAGCTCCTGCTTTTCAAGGCAGTTTTTTACCCGGAAGATCATTTCCTGGGATTCACACGGTTTGAGCAGATAATCGTCTGCTTCGCTGCGCAAAGCCTCAATCGCTGAATCCAGATCGGCAAAGCCGGTTAAGATGATTGCCTGGGTTTCCGGGTTATGCGCTTTTACTTTTTTCAGGACCTGAAACCCATCGGTGCGGTCCATGATCAGATCCGTGATAACTAAATCGAAATCCATGGATTCAATCAGATCCACGGCCATCTCGCCGCTGGAGGCTTTGGTAACCCGGTAGCCGTTGGCTTCCAGATTTTCCCCGATGCCTTCGAGAATAAAGGGATCGTCATCTACAAGCAATAGATGATATGGTTTCATAGTTTCTCTCGTAAAGATCATTGATCGTTAATATCGTATTTGGCGATCAATCGCGAAAGGTAGGTGCGTTGAATTTGCATTTTTTTGGCAGCCAAGCTACGGTTGCCGTTGGTGTGTCTTAAGTTTAAGGCGATGAATTCTTTTTTGAAGGCATCGATGGCCTCTTTTAATGACAATCCCACCTCCAGGCCGGGATATTGCGGCCGGCAGGCAAAGGTCGGCAGGTCTTCGGGTTTGATCTGGGAGCCATTACCCATAACCACCGCCCGTTCCAGAGCATTTTTCATTTCCCTTACATTGCCGGGCCAGTCATACTGGAGCATGAGATCCTTGGCCTTTTTCGAGATGCTTAAATTGGACAGCCCCCTTTCTTTTTTGTAGATGTTTAAAAAATATTCGGCCAGCATGGGGATGTCCTCTCTGCGCTCCCGCAAAGGGGGCATATGAATCTGGACGACATTGATGCGGTAGTACAAATCCTCGCGGAATCTGCCCGCGGCAACATCATCTTCAATATTGCGGTTGGTGGCCGATATGACGCGAACATCCACCGGGATCGATTTATTGCCCCCTACCCGGTAAAAAACCCCTTCCTGCAAAATACGCAGCAGTTTGGTTTGCATGCTGGGGCTCATTTCTCCGATTTCATCCAGAAAGATGGTGCCCCGATCGGCCAGTTCGAATTTCCCGATTTTGCGGTTGGCCGCACCGGTAAAGGCGCCTTTTTCATGTCCGAACAATTCATCCTCCAGCAGCGTTTCCGGCAGGGCGGCGCAATTGAGCACGATCATCGGTTCATCCTTACGGATTCCGACGCGATGGATCATGCGGGCCAGCAGTTCCTTGCCGGTTCCACTTTCTCCCAGTATCAGGGTTGTTGATTTTGAATTGGCGACCTTGATGGCATCGGAAATGACTTTGCGAAGTGCCTTGCTTTCACCCACAATTTCATATTTGTCCTGCAGCTCTTTTTTTAGATCCCGGATTTCTTTCTTATCATGTTCGATTTTGCGTGCATTGCCGATGGCCTGGGCGGCCAGGTCGGCAAAAACGGACAATATTTTCAAATCCACATCGCGGATGGCGCTGCCGTCGGCTTTGTCGATAATTTCAACCACACCGATAGTTTCGCCGTTTACTTTCATCGGCACGCAGGCGATCGATTGGGTTTTAAAGCCGATGGATTCGCTGATTTCTTTGTACCAGCGGGGATCTTTGGCGACTTCCGGTATTAACAGCGGCTCGCCGGTTGCAGCCACATGACCGGCGATGCCTTGTCCAAGATCGATTTCAAACTGTTTGACGTCGGTACTTTTTTCGCCGGTGGCGACTTTGAAATACAATTTTTGAGTTTTGCTATCCAGCAACAACAGGGAGCTCGCTTTGGCATCCATCATCCGGGTGGCGGTTTCGATGATGAGTTCAAGCAGTTGGTCGAGGTCCTGGACCGAGGAAACCCAGGTGGATATCTCTTTTAAACGATCAATGGAAGAATCGGCATTTACAGATAAATTATGCATTTAAGTATACTCTCACTTTTTAATATTCTGGAGTGCGTGCTGAATAAGATCCTAATTATTAAAATAATCCATATAAAATAAGTCTAAATTTTCACTATTGTCTACATGTTACAATAACTGGCCCGCAATTGTCAATTTTTTGTAACATTGGCGCGGCACTGCGCGCCGGCTCGTAGTTCATAGCTCATAGCTGATAGGTGATAGGATAAAGGAAAAAGGCAAAGCGCTGAAGCGCCAGCTCATAGGTGATAGGTTAAAGGATAAAGGTGAAAGGTTCAAAGGTTCAGGGTTCGGAGGAACAGGGTCCCGAGGTTTAGAGTTGATTGGTTGATTGCCCCTTTAAGTTACATTTTTTGGTGGGAGTGGTTTTCAACCACGATGATAGATGTGGGCCTTACCGATTTAATCGCGGTTGGAAACCGATCCCACAATTAATAAATCGATGTTTTTAAGTTAATGACCGTGAGCTTAAATTACAGGGGGATTTTATCAAATCCGTATTCCGAAATCTAAAATCCGAATTCAGATGATTCCGACTTCCCACTTCTCACCCTCTCACCTTCTCACCATCGCACCTTCCTACTTCCGCATTCCCACTTCCGACTTCAATAGCTTCCCAGCTGCTAGGCTGCTTTTCCGTTTTGATGGGAAACGATATATTCGCCGATTTTTTCAGCCGAGCGACCGAACAGTTCCTCGATTTCCATCAGTTCGAGAAAATGATCCTGCCAGGCAATGCTGTTTTCCTGCACAATGTTTTTGATGTGCTCGTATTTGCCGCCCAGAGCCTTTTTCTTGACGTCGAGGGCAGCGATTGCCTTAAAAGATACATGCAACAGCAGCAGAAATTCAATTCGGTTCGGGCTGCCGTCCGAGGCGGTCAAAATGGGGATGATCAGGATACTGCGTTCATCCTTCCGGCCTTTGCCGATGTATGCATTTCCCTGGCGGACTATGATCCTCTTGGTGCCCTTGAGGCGGCTGTCCGTTTCGACCCGGGAAGGCACCGTGGCGATGTCGCCCTGCTTTTTGATGACTTTGATGGTGGTATCTTCCACAGGATCTCCGAGCACGCTTAAGCCTTCAATGCGGTAAAGGGTAGATCCTTGAATTCGCTCAATTACAGCTTGCAGGTTTTTTAAGACGATGATGTTGAGGTTTGTCAGCTGTGAAATGGCAAAACGCTCGCGGTACAAGGCGTCAAACAGAATGCCTTCAACGCGGTCAGTGGTTCGGCTGGTGCCGACCGTGACGGTTTTGGCCTGGTGCTTGATTGCATCCACCGGTCGGGCCATGGTGCTGATGGCTTCCGCTAAACAGCTGAACAGGGTGTTGAGCATGTTCACGGCAGTGCCCTTGCGGTTGAAATCAAGATCAAAATCCGATACCGGCAGTCGGCCCGACAAATATTTGAGCAGCAGGGTCAGGTCGGATGCAACATTCGGCCCGATGGTGACCGGAAATTTTCCGGCGGCTCTTTTTTTGCGGAATTCATTATAAAATTGAGCAATTTTTTCCCGAAACGCATGCTCGAGAATGATTTCGTATACATCCAGCCCCCCGGCCCTGTATTCTTCAATTGTATTTTTAATTTCATCCCGGAAGCCAAATAGAAAACGAGAGCCCTCATTAATGGCCAGAGCGGCGTGATACCCCCAGATGTGGCCGACCAGCGTGTTTAAAATGGGCGCTAAATGTTCGCTCACCCGGGGTACATGAAAGACCGTATCCGCATAGGGCGCAAAACGGTCTTCACCTTCATCGACAATCACGATCGGAGTGGCTTTGTGAGCCTTGAAAATGGCGGTGTCTTTAATGATGTCGCCGATGACCGTATTTCTCGTTCCGGCGGCACAGACAATTATAAGGGGCTCCGAGGACAGATCAATGTGTTTTTTGTCCTCCACAAAATCCGATGAAATTGTCTTGTAGCAAAGCTCGCTGAGTTTGATGCGAATTTCATCGGCCGAGGCCTTGTTCGGGCCGCTGCCGACCGCCGCCCAATAGGTTTTGGTGCCGGCCAGTTTGGCAGCCGATTCCTTGATGACGTCGCTTGTGGCCAGGATCTTGCGCATGTGGTGAGGAAGCTCTATCAACTGCTTGATTTCCTGGGTCACAAACTCAGCCGTACGGCGCTTTTTCAACTCGGCAATGTACAGCCCCAGAAGGGCCCCTGCTGCAATCTGGGAATAAAACGCCTTGGTGGAGGCCACCGACATTTCAATATCGCGGCCGCTGCTGGTGTACATGACCCCGTCGACCTTAAAAGTAATATCCGAATCCCGGCGGTTGACAATCGCCAGGGTGTGCGCGCCCCGTTCTTTGACCATATCCACGGTGCGGTTGGTATCGGTGGTAGTGCCCGACTGGCTGATGGCGATAACCAGCGCATCCGCCATGCTGGCGGCACCGTCATGTTCGTTTAACTGGAACCCGCTGAATTCGGATGCCTTCAGTGCATTGACCGGATAGGCCGGGTTATTCAGATAATAACTCAGGATATTGGCGCAAGCCTGAGCCGCCACCCCGGCAGTACCCTGGCCGATAAAAAAAATCCGTTTGATCCGATCTTCGGCCAGTGCCTTTTTCAGAGGCGGCGGCACGACGGTATCATCCAAAAAAACGCGGTAATGGCGGCTCGCATCCTCTGAAACCTTCCAGCGATTCAGCAGTGTTTTTTCCATGGAATCCGGAGATTCGGAAATTTCCTTTAAAAAATAGTGCGGATACGCCTGGCGGTCGATATCGCGGGAGGTAATTTTGGTATGTTTGATGTCTTTATCCGTTAAAACGATGGGCGTGCCGTCATAATAGCAGGCGGTGATCCCCTCGAGTCCTCCAGGGGATTGCTGGCTTAAAATAAATATCTGCCCCTGGGTCGATCCCCGGCGGCCCTGCGCGATCGTTTCACCGTCCAGTTTGATGTAATCCTGGGTTTCTTCGACAAACCCGTAGACTTCGGAGGTGGGCATGAAATGATCGGCGGCAATACCCACAAAAAGCGCCTGCCCACTGCCTTTTTGGGCCAGAAAAATTTGGCCGGGCGCCATGCTCGTGTGCATGGATATGGCATGCGACCCTTCAAAATCATTGACGGCCAGACGGAATGCCTCCTCGACCGGATGCCCCTGGTCAATATACTTTTGAACGGTCAGCGGGATTATTTTCGTGTCGGTGGTGATATCGTCATGGATTCGATCCCCCTTGGTTTCGAATTCGCGTTTGAGGATCTGAAAATTATCAATATCGCCGTTTAAGCAGGTGTGAATGATTCCGCTTTCGGGCGCTAATTTTGCCACGGTCTGGTTGTCCACCGGATGGCAATTCGCTTCGGTGATCGCGCCCACTGAAGCCCAGCGGGTGTGAGCCGAAACGGTGTCAAAATCGCTGTCAAAATCGACCAGTTGCTGCAGAATCGGATCATCTGCAATCTGGCGGCGTAAAAATTGGATATTGTCGCCCAGTCTGCCGACTTCATTGGCCACCTTGTAGACGATGGAAACGGCAACTTGCTCTTTATCGGTATCGGTCCGCCGTCGATGGATATTGATGTTCTGATTGACCAGCGTTTCGCGGTTGCACCGCTGTTCAAACCGGTTGTAAATGTTCGCCTTTCTTAAAGACGCTTCAAATTTATCGAATTCGACCGTGCTTAATACAAACAGAAGCGAGATGCCGGCGGAATCCCGCCCTCTGACCTCGAGCCGATCGATACTGTTTAAAATGGCATTGAGCTTTTTAAAGACGGCGACTGCTCCGGGCTGCGGCGGCCGGCTCAGCCCGCGGCATAAATCTTTGGTCCGGGCAACGCTGTGGATGACCTCATTGCGAATGCACCAGGCGACATCTTTTAATCTTTCGATGCGGGCGTTCATCAATTCGACTTTGGGGGCCGCAAATCGACCCAGGTGGTCGGCCAGCAGTTTTGTTTCGGCCCCAATGACGGCGCTTAAACGTTCACCGAGATTCGCAAGGTGTTTTTCGTCGGCCGCATTCGTGAATATGGAAAAAAAACGATCCTCGCTTTTAAAGCTCTGGACGGCCTGCCAGAGAGAATCGATCAGGGATTCGCCGCCGAGATAGCGGACATTGAAGGCATCGGCATCGGCTTTTTCACAGGCGGCATAGCCCTGATCCTGAATATGGGTCACCATCTCATCCAACGCGGCCGGGGTTTTGACGGGGAGAGGCGCTTTTTTGATTTTATAGGAAACGATCGCTGCGATGCCGCAGCAAAAAACGTTGGGCCGATAAGGGAAAAAAACGATCGATCCCTCAGGCAAGCCGCTGAAATTTCTGCCGATGTAAACTTCGGTCGCCAACAGGTCCACAAGCCGGTTGCAGGCGTGGTGAGTATATTGGAAAAGGGTCTTGATCACCATGGTCAATCTGGCTCTGAGGGAAGATTTCATGAGAACTGTTCCTTAATAATTAATCCGCATAATTAATCCGCCCTGGAAAATAGCGGTTTGCGGGTTGTGAATTGTTTTTTGTAAATTGAAGAAATTCAATTGATCGAAGCTCAGGCGGATTAATTATTTTATGCTGCGCATTTAATTTTGCCGGAGCTGCTTTGGCCTGTTTGACAGCATGCAAGCGAGTGAATTTGCGAATCGGCTTACCGTGCCGGCTGTGGGTACTTTACAGAACACTTAATGTTTCGTTTCCTTCAATTTTCAAGGAACCATGTCAGCATTGCTGCGTCGTGGCACGTGCATTTTTCAGGATAATGCAATTAAACTTCGGTTTTTCTGTTTGCACTGAAAGCCCTATTTTACACCATTGCGGTAAAAAACTGAAGGAGTTTCAGAAAGGTTTATCCTGGCGTTTTATCATTTTAATGACCGCATCGATATCTTCCAGCCGGTCGACACTGATGCTTTGATATTCGGTCACGACGACATGAACCGGAATGTTGTTTTCCAGCAATCTGAGCTGCTCGAGCCTTTCGCTGATCTCCAGGGGGCCTTGCCTTAAATTTACGAATTTTTTCAGCGTCGGCATGCGAAACGCATATAGGCCGATATGTCCATAGAAATTTTCCGGGTGGGCACCGCCCGCGTGCGGGATCGGAGAGCGCGAAAAATACAATGCGCGAGCGTCGGCGGCGAACACCACTTTGACATGGTCCGGATTCTGGGCCTCCCCGGCATCGATTTTACGGGCCAGGGTCGTCACCTGGATATCCGATCGGTTAAACGGTTCAACCAGCTGGGTCAGCATGGCCGGCTCCAGGATGGGTTCGTCTCCCTGAATGTTGACGATCACGGCGTGGGCCGCCAGATCCAGCTTTTCGGCAGCTTCCAGCACCCGGTCGGTGCCGCTGGGGTGATCCGAACGGGTCATGATGACCGGGATGTCCCAATTTTCGGCGGCGGACTGAATCCGGTGATCATCGGTGGCCAAAACGACCGATGACAGGTCGGCGCACCGGCTGGCCCGGTTATACACATGCCAGAACATGGGACGACCGAGGATATCGGCCAGCGGCTTTCCGGGAAACCGGGTGGACTGATAGCGGACCGGGATGATGCCGTAACAGGGTGGGAGTTTGTTCATGTAAATCAAAAATAGTATCTGAAAATTATGGGGCCTTACGCATGATAATCGGCCGGGAGAAATGGAGTATGGGAGCACTGGAGTGTTGGAAGAGAATAGATGCTCTATGGAATAATTTTCTTATAATATTCCAATACTCCTGCACTCCACCACTCCATTACTCCAAGCAAGTATCTAAATAACCGCCGAATGTAATGTTATACATAGTTTGTCTGCTTATCGACAGGTTGACCTTTACCGCAGTGCCGTGCCGGGCGCCACCGGTTTATCCAGCGCTGCCAGCGTCGGCCCGGAATCATCCACTGCGGCAAGCAGCATGCCGTTGGAGACGATTCCCATGAGCTTGGCCGGCTTTAAATTGGCGACGACAATTATCTGTTTGCCAACCAATTCTTCGGGTGTGTATTTTTCAGCGATTCCGGCCACAATCGTCCGTTTTTGCCCCAAGTCGATTTCCAGCTTTAGAATCTTTTTTGCTCTGGGGATCCGTTCGGCGTGAACCACCGTGGCCACCCGCAGGTCAATCTGGCTGAATTGCTCGATGGTGATCTCCGGTTTAATTTCCGGAGGTGCGGCCGCTGCCTCCGGTTGGGCCGGTGGACTCGTATTTTTTTCGGCCGGGTCAATCCGGGGAAAGAGAACCGTGGATTTCGGCAGTTGAGTGCCCGGTTCAATGGCTTTCCAGGTTTTGAGTCGATCCAGCAGATAAAAAGGTTCCTCGGGGTCTAAGCCTAAATGCTTCTGCATCTTGGCGGACGTATCCGGCATCACCGGATAGATCAGGCCGGAAATAATTCTAAGACCCTCCAGCAGGTTGTGAATCACTACCGCCAAAGATTTACGGCTTGATTTTTTCTTAGCCAATTCCCAGGGAGCGGTGACATCTACATATTTATTCATCTGGCCGATAAATTTCCACACGGCCCGCAGAGCGTTGTGAAACTCGAAAGATTCCATTAAAATTTCGTACTCGGCAACCGCGCTGCGGGCATCTGCTTCCAGGCCGAGTTCGCACTCCTGCTCCACCGTTGACTCAACTTCAGGCACCACGCCATCGAAATATTTATGGGCCATCGACAGTACCCTGGAAAACAGGTTGCCAAGATCATTGGCCAGATCCGCGTTGATGCGTTGCACCAGTGAATCCTCGCTGAAACTTGAATCCAGCCCGAAGCTCATGTCGCGAATCAGAAAAAAGCGAAAGGCGTCCAGGCCGTAAATATTTTTGAGCTCCAAGGGCTCAATCACGTTGCCGAGGCTTTTTGACATCTTGCTTTGTTCCACATTCCAATACCCGTGAACGTTTAGGTGCCGGTATATTGGAATCCCGGCCGCTTTGAGCATGATCGGCCAATAAATTCCATGCGGTTTGAGGATGTCCTTGGCGACAATATGCTGGGCCTCGGGCCAGAAAAACTTGAACAGCTCTCCATCCGGATACCCTAAAGCGGAGACATAGTTTAAAAGGGCATCAAACCATACATACGTCACGTAATCGTTGTCAAAGGGCAGGGTAATTCCCCATTTGAGCCGGGATTTGGGTCTGGAAATGCACAGATCCTCCAGCGGTTCTTTCAAAAAGGCCAGCGCCTCATTTTTGTAGCGCTCCGGTCGAATAAAATCCGGGGTGTTTTGGATATGGTCCACCAGCCAATCCTGATAACGGCTCATTTTAAAAAAGTAATTGGACTCCTTGATAATCTCCGGTTCCGTTTCATGGTCAGGGCATTTGCCATCCACCAGTTCGCGCTCGGTGTAGAAACGCTCGCACCCGAAGCAGTAAAGGCCCTCGTACTCGGCAAAATAGATATCACCGGCATCGTAGATTTTTTGCAGCACCTGCTCCACCACGGTCATGTGGGCCGGATCCGTGGTGCGGATGAAAGAGCTGTTGTTAACCCTGAGTTCAGGCCAGAGATTACGGAAAAGCCGGCTGATGGTATCGACATAAACACGGGGCGTCATATTCTCTTTTTTGGCGGCCCGCACCACCTTGTCGCCATGCTCGTCGGTACCCGTTAAAAAATATACATCACAACCCAGCATGGCATGGAAACGGGTGGCAACATCGGCCACGATGGTGGTATAGGCGTGTCCCAGATGGGGCCGGGCATTAACATAATATATCGGAGTGGTAACATAAAATGGCCTGGGCATTTTTATCATTCCTCTATGAGTTGATTGACGTTGGTTTCGATTTCCATACCGTCTTCCAAGCGAACCGTTATCCGGTTGCAAATCGCATTCTGGCGGACCACTTTTCCTTTTCCGCTGACAGTATTTACGGATTTTCCGATTTTGGGCAATTCTTTTTTCAGACTTTGATACGTTTCATACTCATAGGTCAAACAGCACATCAATCGACCGCACTGACCCGATATCTTGGTTGGGTTCAATGACAGACTCTGCTCTTTGGCCATGCGAATGGATACCGGTTCGAATTTATCGAGAAAAGCGGCACAGCAGAGTTCCCGTCCGCAACGGCCTATACCCCCGCACATTTTAGCCTGGTTTCGAATACCGACCTGGCGCATTTCGATTCTGGCCTCCAGTTGATTGACCAGCATTTTAACCAGCTGCCGAAAATCGACCCGCCCCTCGGAGGTGAAAAAAAAGGTATATTTATTGCCGTCGAAGGACTTCTCAACGGAGAAAAGATTCATTTTCAGACCCAAATCCTTAATGCGTTTCAGGCAGTAGCTATGGGCTGTTTTTTCATCAGCAAGATTTTTGGTTTGCTGCATCAAATCGTTTTCATTTGCCAATCGATAAACCTTTTTCAGCGGCCGATCCGGCGCGTTATCTTCGTAGACGATCGGCGCCACGGCAACAAGGCCGAGACCAAGTCCCTGTTCGGTTTCGACGATGACCTGATCGCCCGCCTTTAAAACGAATGCGCCGCAGTCAAAATCGTAAACCTTGCCGGAGGGTTTGAATTTAATACCTACTTTTTTCTTCATAATCATTCCGTTTAGACGGATTCATAAAAAATCACAACAATAATTTAAAAAAACCTGTGAATTTACGGCCGGATCAAACGTGCCGTCGCATCAAAGTCGGGAAAGCTTCAGCACCATGGCTTCCATAGCCAATCTCAGATTGGTGCCGGCCTGGATTGAACGCTGGGTGGACTGTATAATCTCGAACTTTGCAAGCAGAGAGGACTGACTCATTTGCTGGGAAGCCGGCCGGAGTTTGGGGGCCAGATCGTTATTCAGTATCTTGTCCGGGTACAGCTTGGCGACAACCAGATCCCTCAGCCAGGATTTTATGACTTCCAATGCGTCCGGCAGATCGTCTTTGTTTTTTGACAGCTGATCGCTGAAAGCCAGGAGGCGATTGATCGGCCCATTTGTCAAGGAGTTCAGTTCACTTATCAGCCAGCTTCGGCGGTTAATCCAGTTGGTCCGGTACATGCGCAATGCCCGTGATAAGCTTCCGTTGGCCATGGCGCTGATGATCGCTGCGTCTCCGCCATCAAGGCCATGTTCACAAACCAGAACGGATTCCAGCATTTTTCTGGAAAGCGGATTGAAACGTATGTGCTGGCAGCGTGAGAGTATGGTCGGCATGAGATCGGATGGATGTGCGGCCACCAGGATCAAAATGGTCCTGGCCGGCGGCTCTTCCAGAGCCTTGAGCAGGGCATTGCCTGCGGAGGGATTCATCGCCTGGGCATCGGAAATAATCACCACCCGTATTCTTGCCTCATTAGGCTTCATCGCAAGGGTTTGACAGAGACTGCGAATCTGATCGATTTTGATGAACGAACCGGACGGCTTTACCTGAATGATATCCGGATGGCTCCCGGCTTCAATTTTGCGGCATGATTTGCAAACCCCGCAGGACGCGAGGGGCAACGCTTGGAAAGAGGCCCCAGGCTGATCAGGGCGCCGGGCATCCAGGCTTTCAGCTGCGGATGGCGAGCGGTCTCCGGTGCAGTTGCACGCCATGGCGAAAGCGATAGCCGCACGCTCTTTACCCACGCCGTCCGTTCCTGAGAACAGCAGGGCATGAGGTACGGTCCCTTTTTGAAGGAAGGTGGTTAGAAGGCGTATGGGGCGATCTTGAGCTATTATCGATTCAAACCCAGGCACTGCTCATTTCACTCCGCTGACAGATGGAATATTGGAGTATTGGAAGATTGGAATTATAGGTATAGTGGAGAGGGATTCGTTATGATCAGACCGATTCCTTTTATGGCCCCCTTTTTCAACAAGCCAAAATTCCAGCATTCCATATGCCGGGAATATATCATATGCCATTGGATCCTGATAGGTATTTTGCCGCCAGCGAAATGACATCATGAAAAACGTCAGTAGTCTACCCGATCTTTCAATTCTTTTCCCGATTTGAAAAACGGGAGTTTTTTGGGCTTTATGGTAACTTTGTCCCCGGTTTTCGGATTCCTGCCCGTATAGCTCTTGTATTCCTTTACAAAAAAGCTGCACAAACCCCGGATTTCAACACGCTCTCCCTGGGCCATGGCATCTGCCATGTTATCGAAAAATATTTGAACGACTTTTGCTGCTTCCGCTTTCGAGATATTCGCTTCTGCTTTCAAGGCGGAGATTAGCTCCAGTTTATTCATACGACCTCCTTCTTAACCGTCAGGTATCCATTGGTATATTAGAACTTTATAGTCCGAAACCCGATCGGATGTCAAGCGGTTATGATAAAATTTTCGGAATAATTTCTATATCTTCTTCGCTGACTTCCACTCCGGCATACTGTCCGAGAGCCTCGATATTGACAATGACGCGTCCTTTGCCCCCGTATCTGACAAAGGTGCCGACCACTCCCGTAAACGGTCCGTAAACCACCATTACTTTGTCGCCGGTTTTGAGTAGATACCCGGTGCTTACGGGATGATTGCTGGCCACCATAATTTGCAGGGAGTCCACGGTTTCACCGGCCACGGGCACCGGTCCCTGTTGGCTGCCGAGCAAACGCACCGCTCCTGCGGTTTTAACTACATCGAGGTGATGGTCGGGGTGAAGATCCGTTTTGACAAATAAATAGCCTGGAAAAAGGGGAACTCGAATCATTACCTTGCGGTCGCGCCTTTTGCTGCGCACGGTGACCATGGGTAAATACGCTTCGATTGATTTTTTCAACAGGCCGTCGTTGACAACTTTTTCGTGGCGGCTTTTGGTGTGCAGGACATACCACTGGCGCTCAAGTTTTCGATCGTTCATCTTAAATTCCAAATCCTCCCAATCCGAAAAGGTTTACCTTGAACTCATAACTCAAATTGTGGGAATTATCGACGCCGGCGCTGTCGATGACGCGACCTTCAAACGACCAGCAACTAGCGCTGTAATTTATTCCCAAAGCAGTTTGAACCCGGGTGTTATCCAGAAAGTTGTATTCGTAGTCGGCCGTCACCCTGAGCCGGTGGGTCATTTGCACCCCCAAGTCCAGGGAAATTGAATGGGCTTTGTTTAAAATTGATTGGGTCCCATTTAAATCGGTTTCTGCCGAGTCTTTTGTATATCTGTAATCGACCGAAAGTTTGTCGCCGCGTCCATCCCAGATATTGGCTCCGATGTTATGGGATAAAAATTTATACTCATAGACGGACCAGAGCGCATTGGCATCCAGGGAGATATATTTTCCCGGAAAAAAGTCGATTCTGGCACCGATCGGCGAAAAAGGTTTGTCCGGATCCTTTTTTTGGGATTCATTGATATCGTAGCTTTGTTCCAACGCAAAGCGCAAAAAATCATTATAATTGTATTGGTTGGCAGAATCGATTACGGTTGCGCTGTCCTTATCGACGCGGCGGGAGATTTCAAAACTCCCTTCCTTTCTGGATTTTAACGTCAGGGTGTTGGTCAGGGAATAGGTGAGCAGGTTCAGGTTTTTTATGCGGTCGGTGGCATCGACATTCGGCAAATCATCCTGGTTCTGGTTGGGGATAAATTGATGGATAACCCGCGGTCGGATTGAATGTTTGATGGCTTCAATGCTATTTCCCTCCACCGGGAATACCTTGAAGATTTCCGAGAATACGTCTATGCGGGTGTCGTATATCCCGCGGGTATAGTATTGTTTGTCGCCTTCCGAACCGAATTCTTCTTTGTCCAGACGCCACAGAGTTCCCCGCAGCCCCGCTGACGGTTCAATCGTCATAAAAGGCTTGAGTTGAAAGGGCAGGTAAAATCGCGGATAAGCATCCAAGCGCTGGGTGCGAAGACCGTCTGCACTCCAGAAATAAACGTATTGCGAATTTAAGTTGTAGAAAAAAGGGGACGAGGGGATGCGCTGTTTTATGGCACTAAAGTTGATGTTGGGAAGTTGCTGCAAAGTGAGATCCGGCGCGTGGCTGTTGCGGATGTTGCTGTCCAGATCATAGCGCAATTGAGTGTTGAGGCTGTATTTGGGCCAGATTTTATTTAATATCAATTGGTTGGTTCGGATCGGATCGTTATAGTCGTCCAGATCACGGCTGAATGCACTCTCAAAATATCGTTTGGATTCGGCCCAACTCATATATCCGCTTTCAAATTCACGCGTATAGTCCTGATCGCTGACAAGGTCGACATCTAATTTGGCCTGGATGTCGTAGGGCAATTTTTGTTGATGGCTGCCCCGCAACCAGTAGCGATCTTGATTTTGGCGCAGGATATCCTGGGTGCCGTCTTGAAAACCCCAATCCTGACTGGACTGGCCGCCCTCGTCGGTTTTGCGGTCGACAAAACCGTCAAATCGCCAGGTCCCTTTGGTCCAATTGTCCAAGTAATAGCGATATTCCAGGCCGCCTCTCAGACCGCGTTCAGACATATAGTTTGCATAAATGGTGGCGTCCGTACTTTTGTCAATGGCCCAGAAAAAGGGCTGGTCATAATTCCAGCCCAAGCGACCGGAATGGCCGCCTTCAGGCAACAGCAGCCCGGTCTGTCGATCTTTGCGGGCCGGATAATAGAAATACGGGGTATACAGGACCGGCATTTTCCGGGCCCACAGGGTTGCGTGCTGGGCGGTTCCTTCCCCGTCTTCTTTAATTTTTACTTTTTTTCCAGTGATTTTCCAATCCGGTGCATCCCCATCGCAGGTGGTCAAGGTGGCATCATCAATGGTATATGTTTTTTCACCGGTCTTTCTAATCAGATCCCCGGTTAAATGATAGTTGTTTTCCTTTAAAAACAAATTGCCGTCTTCAACGGTTCCGACCTGGTTTTCAAGGTCCATTTCCATGCTGGAGCCGCTCAGGATGTCCTGTCCGTTGGTTAATACCACATTTCCTTCGGCATACGCCTGCATGTTTTTTTGATCGAAGCGGACAAAGTCTGCGGTCAATTTTATATTTGATTTATATATCAATACGTTGCCTTTGGCAACGTAGGCGTCGTATTCTTGATCGTAGAAAATCTCATCGGCCTCAAGCTGCCATGGAATGTCCGGATTCCGGATTGTTTTCTCGATGCTGCCTTCATCTATTGGCATTTGGGCTTCTGCCGGAGCGGCAGCGACTATCTGATAGGCGGCAATCCCAACCAGGGCCGCCAGCACCCACACCAGCCAGCCAGGCGTACAAATCACCTGCCAACCGGAGAAGGGTGTTCGCCGGCGGCTTTGGATATCAGGTTTTAGCTGGGTTTGCTTATGGATCATTCAGTTTTCACGGCAGCGATATTTTTTTATCCCGGTGTTTTCAGGTGCGTCAGTATACATCTTGAACCCAGTCAAGATTTACGATATAAATCCAAGTCAGCGAAAAAAGTCAAGATATAGTTACTATGAATGTACTTTTAACCAATGATGACGGCATCTATGCCCGGGGTCTGTGGGCCCTTTACGACCGCTTCGTTCAAAACCATAAGGTGGTCGTTGTCGCCCCGGATCGGGAAAGAAGTGCGATCGGCCATGCCATCACTCTGCATCAGCCCTTGCGCGCAACCCGTATTTCACTCAACGGCGGCTATGGCGGCTACGCCGTCAACGGCACCCCGGCCGATTGCATAAAGCTCGGAATCCTGGAAATACTTTCCGCCCGCCCGGACGTGGTGGTTGCCGGGATAAATCCGGGAGCCAACGTGGGGGCCAATTTAAATTATTCCGGCACGGTTGCGGCTGCCAAAGAGGCGACGCTGTGCGGAACATTAGGCATTGCCGTATCGATCCAGGGCCCCCAAGCTGACTATTATGACGATGCCGCTCAATTCGTTGCCCGATTAGTCGAAACGGTCTACCCAAAAAAGCTTCCTTTTGGAACGTTTCTCAATGTAAACATGCCGAATCTTCCTCTAAATCAGATCAGCGGGATTCGGATCAGTCGCCAGGGGGTAGAGATACTGTCTGAATACGTTGAAAAGCGCCTGGACCCCCGCCAGCGAACCTATTACTGGCAAGGAAAGGATATGCAATCGTTCGGCGAAGATACCCGGGTGGATGGCGCTGCGCTGAACCAAAATTTTATTTCCATAACCCCGATCAAATGCGATATGACCGATTATGGCGTGCTGGAGGAAATGGAAAATTGGCCGCTGGGTGATTGTATAAAAATAAAGGATAAAGATTAGAGGACAAAGGATAAAGGATAAAGGTTCCCTTCTTCGCCCTCGGGCTGCGCAGGGCAGGCAGGGTTCGAATTAGGTTTCAGGTGTCGGGTGTCAGGTGTCAGCACGGCCCCCAGCCGCCCAAGCGTCCAGAGGCGGCGCTCATATGAAACTTCAGGTCGCGGGCACAGCAAACCACAAAGCCAGGGAAAAGCGAACCGCAGAATAACGAATAACGAATAACCAATGCCGAAGGGTGGTTTCGCTTTGCTCAATCTTTTTTAAAATAGACATGATACATTCATTGGGCGTTCGATGTTGGACGTTCGATGTCCATTAGTTTTTTTTGATCAGACCGGCCGTTGTTTTGGCCGGCGGTTGGACTGGCAACTCACAAACACCAACAAACAACTTACAACTGACGACCAACAACCGGCAATCAACGAAAGGCGGGGCGAAATTCATGTTCATCTCCCTGGAAGGCATTGAGGGCTGCGGTAAGACGACCCAGATCACAGCTTTGAGGAATTATCTTGAAGATCAGGGGCACGCGTGTGTTGTGACGCGTGAACCCGGCGGCACCGGCATCGGCGAAAAAATCAGATCAATTTTACTGGATCCGGCCAGCAATGGGCTGGTTCCCATGGCGGAATTGCTGCTGTATATGGCTGATCGAGCCCAGCATATCCATGCCCTGATCAAACCGGATTTGGCTCAAGGAAAAATTGTTTTATGCGACCGCTATTTCGATGCCACGGTGGCCTATCAGGGATTCGCCCGAGGACTTGATGTGCGGCTCATCCGCGACTTGCACCGGCTGATATTGGAAGATCTCAAGCCCGATGTCACCCTTTTGCTGGATTTGCCGCCGCGGGTCGGACTGGCGCGCGCCTGGCAAGAGCTTGACAGCGGTGGGCGTTCCGGCAGGGAAAGCCGTTTTGAAGAGGAGACCATCAGCTTCCACGACAAGGTGCGGACCGGCTACCTGGAACTGGCACGCCTGGAGCCCCAACGATTTCAGATCATTGATGCCTCCCGCAAGGTTGAACAGGTTCAAGCAGATATTCGGGATGTACTTGCAAGATACCTTTAAGATTACTTTCTACCAGGCTACAAAGCTTCATCGGTAGCAATGGGATCATTAGATCCAGAAGCTGGAAGGCTGGGAGGCCAGGAAGCTGTGAGGCTAAAATAACTTGAAGCAGTGAGAACGGGGCAAGAATGCCAATGCCTCCAGGCTTTCCGGCATCCCGGCATCCCAGCATCCCACTGGTTTACCTTTTGTGAACGAATCAACTTACTCAACTCATCAACTAAATAAAGAGCCTACGAACCTTATGAAACCGATCTATTTTCCCTTTACACACGTCTCCGATTCAGTGGCCGCGGCCTTAACGGCGTGCTTCGGGCAATTTGTCGTTTATCGGCCTCTGACCGGAAAAATTCCGGCTGTGATGCAGTCCTGGATTGACCGGGGGGCGCTGGCGGTCCGGGTGCCTGCGGCCGAAAACGAGCAGGAATTGGAAACCGCGATCAAAAACTATCTGAACTGGGCCGACCTGCACATGAACGGCGGCGGCAAAAAGGCGGCCTTTTTCAACGCGCAAGGTGGCGGCACGCCGTTTTTCGATGAATTTTCACCCTCACAACTTGTCGCCGACATTAAGGCAAAGCCGCATCGAAAATCAAAAAAACTTCCGGATGCTGTTTCAACCGCCCGGATCTTTCTTTATTTTGCTCAGGAATTTGACCGGCAAAACCAGGAGCTGACCTGGGATTTAAAAAATTATCATCAAAAAGAAGCGGATTTGATCCGGCAATTGAAAATGGAAGCAGACGGCCTGGCCGATGAACTGCAAAAAGACGCAGGCCATTTACCGGACCCCTTGGGCGACTATATGATTTCGGATCGACTGGAAGCCTGGAGTCGAATTTATTTAAAGGATCCGAATCCTTCCGGCCTGTTCGTTACCCACAGTCCGGCTGTTTTAGACCATTTGCTCGACAATTCACAGCCCGCGGTCGAGGTTATGCGCTATGACGCCATACCTTTGAGCAATCAGAAGGCTGCTGAGAGCAATCCTTGGCAGGAAAGTTTGCTATTAAATTTAATGCGGCTTGCTCAGGATAAATCGCCGGCATCCTCCGAAGAGGCGGATGCACACATTAAATTTCCGGCCGCGGAAAAAACCATAAAGCTGACGGCCTATCTGGCGCCGGGTCAAACACCGCAGAATTTTTTTTCACACTATGCCCGAATCAAACCGCAAGATGCCGATGATACCGGCCGTCCGGGCTCATTTAACAACACGCTCATCGTTCTGGTTGAAATTTAAAATCGCGCCCGGATTATTTCCCCCGCCCCGGACAACCGATTCGGGATTTTTGAAAAGTGAGCAGTTATTTCGTAAATTCAGGGAAAAATTGTCAAGAAGGCTTGACTCGGTTTTTTAATTGGTATATTGACTTTTCCCTGGTCGATGGGTCGACTCGGATGAGCGGATGATTCCAAGTCGATTTTTAGTGGATTTGGTCCATTGATTTTTAAATTCCGGTTAACCCGAAGCTGGATTCGATTAGATGGTGTTTGCACCATTTCAAAATAATACATTGAAAGGAGAGTTTAATAATGTCTTTTAATCCAATTGTTGATGAAGACAAGTGCGCCGGCTGCGAAGAGTGCGTGGATGTGTGTCCCGTTGAAGTATTCGAGATGCAGGATGGCAAATCCGTGCCCGTCAATGCCGAAGAATGCCTCGGCTGCGAAAGCTGCGTCGAGGTATGCGAAGAAAGCGCCATTACCGTCGAAGAGATCTAGTTTTTCCCTACGACGTCCTCCTGCTGCTGGGTTGAATATTCAGGGCAGGGGGACGCTGCCTTTTTTTACCCCTCCCCCGAGCAGCGCGGCTAAAATCGAACGGAAAGCCCTAAATTCACATCATAGGACGTCCAGTTGACCTCGTTTAAGCGTGTTTTATCAGTCGTGCCATCGGCAAAAAATACCTTGTCCTTGCCCTCATCGGTTGACCAATTCTGGTAGTCGAAGTTGAAATTCAGCGCAATGTGGCGCTGGAGCGCAAAATTAATTCCCGTTCTAATGATCCAGCCGTTGCCGTCGGCATCATGTTCAAAGCTTTTCGGATGCCGGAAATCGTCACGCAAGTTCCAGTTCGCTTCGGCGTGATAGTCGGCCCAGTGATATTCATAGCTGAAATACGTTTCGAATCGATGCGCAAAGTTTTTTATTTCCTTGGCCTTAAAATTCAGATCGAAACCGATCCATGGACCTTTCCATTCGGTTTCATAAGTACTATGCAAACCCGAAATCGGGCCAACCGGCGGGGGCACGATGGTTTCGGTCGGCAGGGTAACCGGTATAGAGATCGTTTGATATCCATCGGTTATGGTCAGATTCTGCGTGTGATATGAATAGCCTGCCAGCGGTATGAGGGTACCGATGACGGATTGGCCCCACCTGAAAGGATATCCGAGAGCCAGTGAAACATCCCACAGATTATCATCGTCCGCACTGTTATTGGAGCGGGAAAATTCATAGGTGCGGTTGTCGCCGGCATAATCCGAATCCTGGTTTTCACCGCTGAAAATCCAGCCATAGTCAGCCACGCCTCGCAAGGCGATCAAGTCGGGTATTACCAGGCTGCCCTGGAGTTTGACCTGGTAGCTTTCCAGATCGTCCCAAGTCAACTCCGACAAAACATTGGGGTCGTTTCCGTTGGCGTCACCGGCGATATTCCAGTCTAGATCGTCCCTGCGGTAGCCCGCGCTGACAATCAATTCTGTTTCCGCCCGAAACCTTGAAGTTTGCGTCGCGGCCGGTTGTTTTTGGCTCTGTTCAATCGAAGCACCGGCATAAATGGTATCGGCAGCCCCAAGGATGATGATCCCGGCGGCCGCCAGCTGAACTGCTATGCTTTTAAGGGCGCGCTTGGTTCGGTTGTTTCCGGTCAACAGCCGGGTCCAGGTGACGCTCATCTTGCAAAAATTCCTTTCTGGTTTTCAGATCCAAACTACAGATCCCTGGCCGCTATATCGGTCCGATGCGGTAATACTTAAACTTCTCTTATACGGCTTGCACGCCGCAACAATCTGTGATAATTCTACTTTTTATGAAACAATATGTCATCGACGAGCTAAGGGCAGCGGACCATAAAACGCTTAAAACCCATCTGGACGAATATTACGGACCGGCTGTTTTGGACGGGATCTACTGGATTTCCATTGATACCGACAAGCTATCCGAGATTCAGCGCCAGCACCACGCATGCCAACCCCATTATATTGCCGTGGACCTTGAAGAAAACCGCTTGGCCTGTGAGCTTTTGGTCCGCACCCCAAACCGTGTGCGCTGCGACTGTATTCGGTACGCAACCGAAACTCAACTCATTTGGATTATTGCACTAATTGACAATATTATCAAGCAACTCAAGATCATAACGTAATTTATCCACAAATAACTAAAAAAATATGCGCAGCATAAAATAATTAAGCCGCCTGCGCCGAATCAAACCAGTTTTTTAATTTCAAACAACAGCTTACAGCTCTGGATATTTTATTTTTCAGGGCGGATTAATTAATGATCAGAACGGCATACATCTTCATATGGGTTGTGCTTTCAACCGCTGTTTTTGGAACGGTTGCCATCCTCGTGTCATTTTTTACGCAGACCGGAAACCCGGTGCATATCATTGCCAGGATCTGGGGCCGATCCATTTTATTTGTCAGCCGTATCCGGGTGACAGTCAAGGGGCTGGCCAACATCGATCCGTCTCGATCATATATTTACATGTCCAACCATCAAAGCAATTTTGATATTCCGGTTCTTTTGGCCCATCTTCCGGTTCAATTCCGATGGCTTGCGAAAGCCGAGCTTTTCAAAATCCCTATCTTCGGTCGGGCCATGCGCGGCGCCGGATATGTCAAAATCGACCGGTTCAATCGGGAATCTGCCATTGAGAGCATCAATGAGGCCGCCGGAAAGATGAAAAACGGAGTATCCATCATGATGTTTCCGGAGGGTACCCGGAGCCGGGATGGTAAGATCCGGCCTTTTAAAAAGGGCGGATTTGTCATGGCGGTTGACTCAGGCACACCGATTGTGCCGGTCATCATAAAAGGAACCTGGCCGATTATGGCCAAAAGCGGCCTGCGAATTAATACCGGCGTTGTCACTCTGCAAATTGAAAAACCCTTACAAACGACTGCCTTTACCCGCGCTACAAAGGAAGATCTTATCGAATCCGTCGGATCTGTTATTTGCCGGGGATTGGAGCAGGGGTAAAGCAACTTAGACGCTTAACGCTGCCGTATCGAAAATTTGTTGTCGATGTTGATTGAATTCTTGTACGTATTTGTTCTAAATGAGCTAAAATTTAAAATGACTAAAATGAGCTAAAATTGCTGAATGCTATCAAATTTATTAGACAGAATACCTTAATTTTAGGCATTTTAGTGCACTTTAGGCATTTTGGTTTTTTCGTTTATCTGGATTAGGGGCTTTGCCCCAATTGGGCAGATGGAACTATGTCAATTCTTAAAATAATACCGCTCGGCGGACTGGGTGAAATCGGCATGAACATGATGGTCTTCGAGTACGGGGATACCATGTTCGTGGTCGACAGCGGACTGATGTTTCCGGAAGACTACATGTTGGGGGTTGATTTTGTTATTCCGAATTTGGATTATATCCGGCAAAATCGGTCCAAAGTGGCCGCCATCGTATTAACCCACGCCCATGAAGATCATATCGGCGCGCTGCCCTATCTGCTCAGGGAGGCAAGTGTGCCGGTATTCGGAACCCCCTTTACGCTGGGACTTGTGCGCCACAAACTCGAAGAGCTTGAGCTGTTTTCAACATCTGCGCTGCATGAAATTTATCCCGATGAAAAATTACGGTTGGGTCCCTTCGAGCTTGAATTTATCCGGGTTGGCCACAGCGTCGTCGATGGCCTGGGTATGGCCATCAACACCCCCCGCGGAATGCTTGTGCACACCGGCGATTATAAAATCGGCTATGGCGCAGCCGGCGGCATGGCGACCGATCTGAACAAATTTGCCGCCTGTGGTGAGAAAGGTGTGCTGGCCCTGTTATCCGATTCCACCAATGTGGAAAAGGAAGGCTATACGATTTCCGATAAGGAAGTTGGTGAAACTTTGGATAGAATTATCACCAATCGTCGGGGTCGCATTATTGTTGCCCTGTTTGCCTCCAATGTGGCGCGGATTCAACTGATTGTCGACATTGCCAAAGCCAGGGGCAAAAAGATGGTTTTCGACGGCCGAAGCATAGAGGTCAGCATCAAGATCGCCAAATCTTTAGGGCTTCTGACCATTCCGGCCGGAATGGAAATCGGCATCGAGCAAGTCCCCGATTATTCGGATGATGAAATCATCATGATCACCACCGGCAGCCAGGGAGAACCGATGTCGGCTCTGGCGCGGATGGCTTCGGGCATCCACAAGCAGATCAAGATTAAGGCGGGTGACACGGTCATTTTGTCCTCCAAATTCATCCCGGGCAACGAAAAGGCCATCGCCAACATCATCAACAATCTATATCGCAAGGGCGCC
>CAYTBC010000030.1:0-32656 GCA_964435765.1 uncultured Desulfosarcina sp. | reverse complement strand
CATTGGACAATTCTTTTTGGAAGCGCTCATATTCACCGGATGCAAAAAATTGCTCCATGGTCATTGCCCGCAGTGCTTCCGCTTTGGCATAACCGAGCATTTTTTCCATGCTCCGGTTGAAGGTCACAATAACACCGTTTTCATCGCAGGCCAGAATGCCGTCCATGGAGCTGTCAATCAGATTACGTTGAAAGGCAATATTTCTAAGAAGTTCCTGGCTGGTTTCAGCATTTTCCTTTTCCAGCAGGGCGGTGTAGTCCTGAAGTCGTTTTTTTGAGGTAAACCGTTCTTTGGCGCGTTTGAGGGCCAGAAAGAGGGCCTCATCACTGATCGGCTTGGCAATGAAGTCGGAGGCATCCAGCTGCAGGGCCCGGATGGCAAGATTCATTTCACCAAAGGCCGTGGCGACGACAACCTCGGTATCCGGATATTTTTGCTTGACAGCGGCCAGGACCTGGAGTCCATCCAAGCCGGGCATGCGGATATCGGTGATTACAATCTGAGGTGCGAATTTTTTGCAGAGGTCAATTCCCGCGGTGCCGTCGGCTGCGGTTTTAACATTGAAACCGGCATCCTGCAGGGAAATCGACAACACCTCCCGGATATCCTCTTCATCATCGATCAGGACAATTCTCCAATCGGAAGGATTGGCCATAATTCGTCCTCGTCGGCTAATTAATCCGCCCTGAAAAATAGCACAGGACAAAAGTCATTGTCTGTTTTTCAAATTTAAAGAAACTTGTAAGGCTAAAGCGGCGGCGGCCTAATTACTATATGCTGCGCATATATTTTATTACTTTATTTCCTGTAAGCTACTTTTACCCGGTTTTTATTTCTGTATACTAAGAATCAGCATGCCGCGCAAATAATTTATTTTTCTAGATGCATAAATTTTCTGGAAAAAAAACGGTGAATCGTGTATAGGGGGATTAATCTACATGTTTCTTTCAGGAGAGTTCTGATCATGGCCCAAGGCGAGCTCAAAGGTATCGCCACCAACAGCTCTGCTTGTTTTATCACGCCGGTCAGGCGGACATCACCGCAAAACAGTTGAAAAGGCGATCTTCATGAAAGCGCTACTAATTTACCCCGCATTTCCCGATACTTTCTGGAGCTTTCGACACTCCTTAAAATTTATCCACAAAAAAGCCGCATTCCCTCCGCTGGGCCTGGTCACAGTGAGCGCCATGCTGCCGCAAGAATGGTCCAAACGCCTCGTTGATCTGAACGTAACCAAACTCAGCGACGAGGATCTGGCGTGGGCGGATTACGTGTTTATCAGCGCGATGGTTGTCCAGCGCAAATCGACCCGGGAAACCATCACCCGCTGCAAGCAAGCCGGTCTGACCGTGGTGGCCGGCGGCCCCCTCTTCTCCGCGGAATACGAACTGTTTGACGAGGTGGATCATTTCGTTCTGAACGAAGCCGAACTGACCCTGCCCCCATTTTTGGCGGATTTTGAGAACGGATGTCTGCAGCGTATTTACACGACAGGCGAATATGCCGATATCCAGCAAACACCCGTGCCGGAGTGGGAATTGATCGACCGCAAGCGGTATGCTTCGATGAGTATCCAGTTTTCCCGCGGCTGTCCGTTTAATTGTGATTTTTGCAATGTCACGGCGCTCTTCGGGCACCGGCCGCGCATCAAAACCGCGGCCCAGATCATTACCGAGCTTGACAGTTTATATCATCACGGATGGCGTGGGCAGGTTTTCTTTGTCGACGACAATTTCATCGGCAATAAAAAATATCTCATGACCGAGCTGCTGCCGGCGCTGATTGAATGGCAGAAAGGCAAAAAGGGCTTTTTATTCAACACGGAAGCCTCCATCAATCTGGCCGACAACGAGGACCTGATGCTGACCATGGTGGAGGCCGGTTTTGACACCGTTTTCATCGGCATCGAAACACCCGATGAAAACAGTCTGGCCGAGTGCAATAAAAAACAGAACAAAGGCCGCGACCTGATTGAAAGCGTCAAGCGAATTCAGCGCACCGGTCTGCAGGTGCAGGGTGGATTCATCGTCGGCTTTGACTCCGACGGTCCATCCATTTTTCAGCGGCAGATTGACTTCATTCAGAACAGCGGCATTGTCACCGCCATGGTGGGGCTGCTGCAGGCACCGCCCGGCACCAAATTGTATGAACGGCTGAAAAGGGAAGGCCGCCTCAAAGGCCTGCTCTCCGGCGACAATGTCGACGGCACCACCAACATCATACCCAAAATGGATATGGGCCAATTGCTCAAAGGGTATGAAAAAATTTTGCACAGCATCTACCGGCCCAGACCCTATTATAAACGGATAAAAACCTTTTTACGGGAATATAAAGCCCCTAAGATTTCGACTAAATTAGACCTCCAACGTTTTCTGGCGTTTTTCCGCACCGCCATCCGAATCGGGATTTTCGGCAAAGAGCGCATCCAATACTGGAATCTGATGGTTTGGACCCTCTGCCGCTGTCCCAAGCTGTTGCCCCTGGCAATCACCCTGGCCATCCACGGTCACCACTTCCGCAAGATCTGCAAATTATAATTTGTCTTGACAAGCTTGCGCAGAATAGCTATCGTCTCGTTATGAGCATATTCTCATAAAAACTGCGACAGGTTCCCCTAAAATTGCCTGGAGAAACCTGTCGATTTGACGAAAATTTAATCCCATAAAGGAGGTTATATGAAAATTGCGATTACCTCAGCCGGCAAGGAACTGTCCTCGAATCTGGACCCGCGCTTCGGGCGGGCCGCCTATTTCATCCTGGTGGATCCGGAGACCATGGCCTTTGAAGTTGTGGATAATGCTCAGAACCTGAATCTTCCCCAAGGTGCCGGAATTCAGGCCGGCAAGACCATGGTCGATCACAAGGTCGATACGCTGATTACCGGCCACTGCGGGCCGAAAGCCTTCAAGGTGCTGCAGAAGGCCGGCGTTACAATTATGACCGGCGCCTTGGGCACGGTGGCTGATGCCGTCGAACAATTTAAAAATGGCAAACTCGAAGCTTCGGAAGATGCGGATGTGGCCGGTCATTGGGGTTAATAAGCCCGCCCGGGGCCGGCCCGGGAGATCCCGCTGCTGGACGTCCAGGCAACACGGGATCAACCAAATTACCGAAATTTGAGAAAAGGAGCAGGAGGCGGAATAATACGATGATAATCAGTGTTGCGAGCGGCAAAGGGGGAACCGGCAAGACGACCGTATCCACCAACCTAGCGCTGTCGATCGGTTCACAGGTTCAGCTGCTGGACTGTGATGTCGAACAGCCCAATGCCCATTTATTTCTTCATCCGGTTTTTGACCGGACCGAAACCGTTACGACCCCGGTTCCTGAAATCGATCCGGACAAATGCACGCTTTGCGGAGAATGCGGTGAGATATGTGAATTCAAGGCCATTGTGGTGGTCGGCGAGACGGTTTTGCCGTTTGAAGAGATGTGTCACAGTTGCGGGGGCTGCATGGCGGTCTGCCCCGCGGATGCCATCACGGAAAAAGGTCGCGAGTTGGGTATTCTCCAAAAGGGTCATCACAACGGCATCGAATTCATCCATGGAATATTAAGAGTGGGCGAGGCCATGTCGCCTCCTTTGATCCGGGCGGTTCTGGCCTTGGCCGACCCCGGCCGGCTGACCATTGTGGATGCCCCTCCGGGAACCTCGTGTCCGGTCATTGAAACCATGAAACCGGCGGACTTCATATTGCTGGTTACCGAACCGACACCGTTCGGCCTTCACGACCTGAAACTGGCGGTCGGTGCAGCTAAGATTCTTAATAAGCCCTGCGGGTTGGTTATCAATCGCGCCGACATGGGAGATCAAAAAGTAACGGCCTACGCCGCCATTGAAAATTTACCGATTCTCATGGAAATTCCCTTTGATCGGCGCATTGCCGAGGCCTACGCCAGAGGTGATATGATTGTGGACGTGATGCCGGAGTGGAAGGAAAAATTCCTGCAGCTATATGAAAAAATAAAGGGGTTGGTGCCATGCATGAGTTAACTGTTGTCAGCGGCAAAGGGGGTACCGGTAAGACCAGTTTGATGGCGGCTTTTTGCTCGCTGGCTGAAAACAAAGTGCTTTGTGATGCCGATGTGGATGCTGCAGATCTTCACCTAATTACGGATCCCCGGGTTGTCCGCCGCTCCGATTTTCAGGCGGGCCACACCGCCAGGATCAATCAGGACAAATGCAGCCGGTGCGATTTGTGCCGCGAGATGTGCCGCTGGCATGCCATCAGTGCCGACTATCAGGTCAATCCCATTGACTGTGAAGGCTGCGGCGTTTGTGTTCATTTCTGTCCTGAAAAGGCCATTGATTTTCCGGAAAACATCTGCGGCGAGTGGTTCGTTTCCGACACCCGTTTCGGACCCATGGTGCACGCCCGGCTGGGCATTGCCGAGGAAAATTCCGGCAAATTGGTCACCCTGGTGCGCCAGGAAGCCCGCAAGCTGGCCGAGGGCCGGAACCTGGATTTGATTTTAACCGACGGCCCCCCGGGCGTGGGATGCCCGGTGATTGCCGCCATCGGCGGCGCCAGCGCCATCCTGATTGTTGCCGAACCGACCGTCTCCGGCCAACACGATATGCTGCGGGTGCTCCAGCTGGCCGAACATTTCAGAGTCCCCGCCATGATTTGTGTGAATAAATTTGATCTTAATTTAGCCCTGACCCGGGAAATTGAGAACTTTGCCCAAAAAAAAGGGCTGCCTTTTCTGGGCTGCATCCCTTTTGATCCGGTTTTCATCCGGGCGATGATCCGGGCCCAGACGGTGTTTGAATATGACAACCAATCAGCAGCCGGGGAGGCTGTTCGCGGCATATGGCAGCGTTTGCAATCCCTGAATATAATATAAAACGGATTTATTCGGTGAGTCAATGCAGCAGAAAAAATTTGATTTCTGGCAGGATCATTCGTTGCACTTCCTGGAAATGGCCTTTCGCAGCGACCGGCGGGCAAGGATCGAGCATTCGGATGGATACGGAAAAAGAACCGGTGACTGCGGCGATACGGTGGAAATTTATCTTTGCATCCAGCAGGGTATCATCCGTTCGGTTTCCTATGAAACCAACGGCTGTCTGAATACTAACGCCTGTGCCAACACGGTGGTCGAGTTGGTCGAAGGCCGAAAAGTCGAAGATGCCTGGGAGACCACAGTCGATGATGTGGTCGCCTACCTGAAAACGCTGCCGCCGGAGAATACCCATTGTGCGGAGCTGGCCGTGGGCGCTTTGTATCTGGCGTTGGCCGACTACCAGGAGGGCCGACGCCATTCCTGGAAAAAGTTGTACCGATCAAACATGCCCCCAGGATGATTGCGCACATCGACAAATAATGCCGGGCACTGGGAATCGACAAGGTCGGAGAAGGGACCATCGCGCATCCGGCGGATCGCCGGGCAATGGACATGATGCAGCGGCGTCCGTATAACAAAACCGCAAATCTAAAGAAGAAGCTGTTTCAATAGCTGGCGATATCTTCTTTAATGATCGCAAAATTGATATCGTCGGGATGGTTGTTATATAGGGTGATGTGCTTTTTGATGACAGCCAACTGGCTTTCCAGCTTCGATCGGTATTTTTCTCCCAGATGCGGACTCTGGAAAATGAGGTCAAATTGACGGTCAACGGCATCACTCGGATATTCGTGGCTTTTTACAATGCTGTCCAGATAGGCGTGCACAAAATAATCAACGACGGAATTGCATGAACGAATTTGTACCATTAAATCGGCTAAATTCGTATGCAAGGATTCCACTTCCGACTCAGGCAGGGCTTCCGTTTCCAAAGTTTTGAGCTCGGTGAGCTCGCTTTGCAGCTGTTTGCACTGCACCGCAAACTTATGGATGGATTCGGCGGCGAAAAGTGCTTTCCAGATCACTGCCTCGAATGCTTCCGCTTTCTGGCTGGCGATCTCGGCCTTGGTCTGGTCGAGCCCCTCTTTGATTAGAAACAGGTTTTTGCGCTCGACGTCATCCTTGGCAGCGGTAATTAACCGCTCGACTTCCGATACCAGGTCCCGTCCGGGATCAATTTCAACGGCGGAACCCGGACGCCGTTCAGGTCTGGCAGCTTCCAGCCATTGCTGTCGGAGGGCATTATTGCGGTTTTGGGGATTGACGATTCCCGACAAGACGACCCGAAAACCCAGATCGGAGCTGCTAAAGACACCTTCTTTGAGAAAATAAGGCATCTCTTCGCGTCTGCCCGGCATGATCTCCGACATGCCCTTGCGGTAACTGCCGCCTTTCACAATGAAGCCGCCGGCGGCGCCGTGCAGGCGCGCGTCAATTGAGAATCGGAAGGGGTCCAGCATCATCTCGGCCGCGTTGCCGGCCGTATCAAAAATCCCCAGGGGGTTTGAACAGCGGGTACCGATCCAGGCCAGTTTTTCGGTGGGCTTGGCGGCATCCGCCCCGGTGTAGACAGCAAAATCCGAGTAGGTGCGATTGTTCAAGGGAAAAAAGTCGTCGTTGTTCAATTCAGATTCCGTCACTAGATGTCCGCCCCGGGCAGCATACTCCCATTCGGCCTCGGTCGGCAACCTGAGGTAACCGGTGCGCCCGGCGTCGAATGTGGGCAGCACATCCGGCCTGTTTTTGAGCAGCCATTCGGTATAGCGTTGGGTAAATTCGACGGCCTCGAACCAGGAGACATCGGTTTTCGGCCGCGGGTCATCGGAGGTGAAGCGCACGTCCCAGCCCGGGCAGACGCCGTCCATGATGGCTTTCCACTGAAATGTAGAAACTTCATATTTTCCGATGAAGTAGTAGAAGGCTTGCGATGACGGATCATCGGTTTGAGCACAGCGGCCATCCCCCCGCCGCGCAAAATCCTGCAGCCGAACACGCCAGTCTTCGGGCAAATCATCGAGGGTGAATGCGCCGGCCAAGGCTTCGATGCGTTTGGCTTCCATGAAGCCCTGGTCCGGACGTCCGCAATTTTCACAGCCAAGATTAAGCTGCTGGTCGCTTAAAAAGTCCTTCGCCGACACACACACATGCCGCAGAACCATCTTCCCGCCGCAGGGCATCGGCAGTTCAAAATCGTGATCAGAAGGGGTGGGATTCACCATGTCTCTTACAATGGGCGTTAGCGAAAGACGTTTGGTCTCCGGAGCGGGGCATTCCTGGGCCGACGCCGGGCCGTATGAAAAAGCCACGGTCAAAACAACCATCAGGTTTAAGGCCGGCGCAAGCAACGGCTTGAAAAAAAACAATCTGTGCCGGCGGAACCCACGGCCGGGCATATTCCCCCCAGGCGGGCGGCAGCCGGAAAAAATGAGCATCGCTTTTTCAGACATCACGAATGACCTTTGAGGGTTCAATTTTCGCCACCCGAAACGCGGCATACGCCGCGGCGAGAATCGACAGCGAAATCGTCAATATGAACGCAATCATCAAGTGAACCAGCGATAACTTACAAACGTATTCACCCTGCGCCAGGTATTTTGCGAACAGGCTGTTGATGGTGACCTGAGAAATAAAATACAGACAGGCCGCCAGCCCGGTGCCGAGGAGTCCCGTTGCAACTGATTGAACCACCGGGTACCACATGATGCTGCGGGTCGAAAAGCCGATGAGGCGGGTAATTCCCAGGTGCCGACTTTTGCGATTGACATTGGCCAGGATGTTGCTGGCCATGGAGGCAAAATATCCGCAGATGGCGACAAATGCGATCAGCCGGAAAATAAGGCTGAAAGAACGGTCCAGACTTTGGATGACTTCGATTTCCTCCACGCGCGTGTAGATTTCCAAACCCTGCCCGGTCAACCAGTTACGCAAGGGGGCAACATCGTAAATGGTGCGGGCGTAAAGCCGAAAACTGGGATATTCTTTGGGCCGGTCCGGCCGAGGGTTGCCGGGCCAGTCGAAAATTTTGGAGTTGAATCCGTCTCGATAGTCTTCGGTGGCCTCCAATAGCGCCAGCCGGACAAAGGCGGCATCCCGCGGAAACGCTTCAAGGGGCAGCACGGCCATAACCTTCAGCGACACGGTAACCTGTTCTTTGCGTCCCTGCATGGATCGGCCGACCCGCCCGATGATTTCCCCGCCGGCGGAAACATTCAACTTGCGGGCCGCTGAAGCCGAAAGCACAACAGCGTTATTCTCCACCGGCACCTTGCCCCATTTTAAAAGCAACGGATCACCGCTGTCGGTGGGAATCAGATCCACCGCCAGGGTTCGCGGCTGGTCATCACTTTTGTGATAAAGAATCATATTGGCCGCAATCGAGCGGGTCTGGGGTATGATAAAGGCAACGCCCGGACGCTTGGCTGCCTCGGCAAACCAACCCTGGTCGTAACGGCCGCTTCCCACCGGCGAAATCTCCAGATTTCTGGGATCCTGAATCAGGCGGTCCACCATGGTGTTGATAATGCCGCTTTTGACGCCGAACAATACCAGCAGCGGCGCCAGAACCGCCGCCAATCCCAAGATCGTACATGCCGAAAGCAGGCGCTCATAGGAGTAATCCCGCAATGCGAGTCGAACGATGGTTTTTAGACCGTGCATAGTCATTTAATACCTAACGCGGTTCATAAAAAATAATGGTTTCAGGTGTCAGCGCCGCCACTGGCCGCCAAAGTTTACCCGCCTTAAAAGGGCAGCCGGTCTGATCGAAAAAGAAACTCTAAATAAAAGCGAATCCAACATTTTAGGCACTTTATTCACTTAAAAAACGAAATTTGCGAATTTTCTGTTAATCCGGCTTGAGTCCTGACACCCGAAACCTGACACCTGAAACCTCTAAAATATCAAACCAACCAACACAAATGGTCGATGCGGCGCCGATAAGGGTCTAACCCGAAACCCTGGCGCACACCGATCCTTCGGCTTTATCTTTTTGCAAGTCGAATTTGATGCGCCTGAAACCGAGGTCTTCCACCCGATCCCATTCATGGGTTGCAACCACCAGCGTGACGCCTTTTTCCTCGGCCAGGCCCGTGAAAAGTCCCATGATTTCTTCGGCGTGGATCGGGTCCAGCGAGGCGGTGGGCTCATCGGCAATAACCACCGACGGTTCGTGGGCCATTGCCCGGCCAATCGAGACTCGTTGGCGTTCTCCGACCGAGAGTTGGGAGGGAAATTTCTGCAGGTGACGTTCGATGCCCAGCTTTTCTGCGACCGTATTAACGGCGTCCCGCTCGGGCAGGCCGAGGCCGTAGCAGCTCAAGGCGATGTTGTCGTAAACGGAAAGAAATGGCAGCAACCCCCCGGTTTGGAGGACGTAACCGATATAGTGCATCCGGGCCCGGGCCAGTCCGTCCAAATTCCTGCGTTTCCAGGTGGCGGCCACATCCAGTCGACTGTCTTGCACGGTAAAGAATGCAAACTCATCCACGCTGTCCGGCCGTAAAATCATGGCCAGCAAATCCAGCAACGTGCTCTTGCCGCAGCCGCTGAAACCCACCAGGGCCACCTTCTCCGCCTGCCGGATAATCAGCTCCGGCACGGTTAACTCAAAACCCTGATCCCCGGACCAGTGTTTGGTGACGCTCTTAAGTTGAAAGACAACGCGCGGCGCGGCACCATTGCCGCCTGATGCCTTATTTTCTTCGGCTTTTTCAGTTTGATTTTGTTTGCGGCCTGACAATAAAGGCTCCTCATATTTTTTGTTGCACAAAAAATATCTAACCCGTCTTCGACGGGCAAATCTTTCCAAAATCCCCCCTACCCCCTTTAGAAAAGGGGGAGACGCTTGGGGTTTGAGATTTAGTCTACTTCACATTGAAAAAAATACACTATAAATTCAATCCGAATTCATTAATTATAGCCAAAAATCAAACATAAAAAAATGCGCAGCATATAATTAATCCGCCGGAACTTCAATCGGGCAACTTTCTTCAGTGTTGTTAAAAAACCATTTACAGCCCTGGTTAGCTTTTTTCTAAGGGCGGATTAATGCGGATTAATTAGGGCATCATGCTCAACGGCACCCGGTAGACGCTGTCGCCGGGGGCTTTGGCGCCGAAACTGGTCCAGTTGGACACATCTTCGTTATACTGCTGATAACGCTTTAACTTGGACTTTAAATCGTCCACCAGCGCCTGCTGCTCGCCGACGCTCATCCGATACCAGTCTTCTTCAGTCAACCGCATAATGCTGCTGCGATAGGGAAGATCGTCTAAAAATTCGCCCAACAAGCCCAATTGTCCCAAATTCTCGTTGGGCTTCAGGCTGAATTGAGTCGGGTCCCGTGAAATTTGAGCCGCCGCCGATAAAATTCCCTCGAAAAAATCCCGTGCGCCGGTGCGCTTGGTACGCTGGGCCTGGTCCAGGATCACCTTCAGGCGTTGATACAAATCACTGAGTTGATTTTTGGTGAGCAGCACGGTGACCTTAAAAGAAGGCGTGTCGGGCCGCACCAGATCCATATCCGAAACCCAGGAGGTCACCACCTGGGGTGCCTTGACTTTTTCGCGCCGCCCCAAAAACTCAAGCTGCATTGCATATCCCAGGATGGCGGCTTTACGCTCGGCATCGGCCACAACGCCGGCGGACCCGGGTGCGGACTGGCCCGGCATCTGCAGGCGTTCGCCGGAACTGGTGGCCTTCACCAGCCGCACCATTTCGGCAGCGACGCTTTCAACCACCCGTCCGAAGGTTTGCACCCCGGTGCGGGTGTCGCTGGCATCGATGGGCAAATACAAATCACCGATGGAAGAATCGGATTGCCCGGTCAGGGCCCGGTAGCGGGCTTCCGCGTATGCGATGTTGTTGACCTTTTTCCCCAGGGGCGTCCTGAGGTGGAGCACAAAAGTTCGGACGCCTTTGGCAGCTGCCATATCGGCGATCTCAGGTTCGTTCATACCGGTGGTGGAATAAGGATCATCGTTGCGGATGGGGCCGGCGTCCGTAATCAAAAGCATAACACGCGACTGATACGGTGCCCAATTGATTTCATCGAGGGCCGTTTTGAGGCCGGCAAATGCATCTTCGTTAAACGAATGCGAAGAGACTTTGGCCTCCTCGGCGCCCGCCAGGGCCTTTTCAAATTCAAGACGTTGACTGCCGTCCCGTAAATTTGAGAGGACCTTGCTGACGTATTCGAGTTCCGGTGTTTTTTCGATGCTGCTGCGAAACGCTACCAGCCCGAAAGCCACTTTTTCAGCTAGACCGGCCGTCTGGATGGCATCGTAAATTTTGCGAACGGCCTCCCGGGTTCGGTCGATATAGGGTTTCATGGAGATGGTCGTATCAATAACGAAGACGATGCTGGTCCGCAATTCCACATCGTCGGGCAGCTGCCAGTCGCCGGGATCAATGGATGCAAGTTCGAGAAACTTGACACCTTCAAAAAGCTCCACGGTCTGAAAAATCGGCATGAGGTAAAAGTGTTTGCGTGAAACGGCTTCCTCCGGCGGCTCCATCGCAAGAATCGGAAAATTCAACGGCGGAGAGCCGCCTGCCGACTGGTAGGTCTTGAATTCGGAGGACAGTTTTTGAGCTTCCTCGCTGGGTGATGTCGAGCCGGCCACCTGATCGAGGGATTCCAGATTCTTGAAAAACATAACGGGCCGACGGCCCTCGCGCTCGGTGAAAACCAGCGTCATTGCCTGGCGCCACTCGGAAATTTTATCCTCCTTAATCCAGCCGCTGATTTCACAGCTGCTGGACGGCCCCACCTTCAACCAGACACCACCGTCCCCCGTGGTTCGTTCGTAAACATAAAAAACGGAGAACGGTTCTATGTGTGCCTGCACGATCGATGCCGACTGGCCGGCCGTGGCGTAAAGATTGGCTCCCGGATGGGTGATCACCTGTTGAAAAAGCGAACGCTTGCCGGGAATGAGCAGCGGCTTGCATTGCTGTGCCGAAACGGCATTGACGCCGACCAGCGTCAGGCCGGCCAACGCCATCAATAACAGACGAAATGCTTTCATCAAGCATGGTTTTCGAATCAGCATTGACGATCCTTTCGGCGTCATATGGTTCAACGCCAATTATTTAATAACTCGCGCGCTTCGTAGGAGCCTTCGCTGGCCTGCTTCTCAACCCAGCTGTGCAGCTGAGCAAGACTGGTCTTCGCGGTTTCCTGCCCCCCTTTCAACGCATCGCGGTACCAACCATAGGCGGTCTCAGGGTTTTTGCGTATCGTGCCGCTGGGCGCCGTCTCGGTTGGGTCATAATATTGTCCGACCGCCAGGGCTGCTTCCGTATTGCCGTTGTCAGCCGCGTACTCCAGCAGAAGAAAGGCGGCATCCGCCCTTTCAGGGCTTTCAGGTAAGGATTTGGCCATTGCCACCGCCTCTTCGGGCGTAATGCCCTCCCGCAAGGCCTTGCGGACCTTTTCCAGCACCGGCGCGTCGGGAGAATAGGACGGCGGCGGCGGCGGCGGGATCGAAGTTTTTCTCGGAGGCAGATTGGCCATGCGGGGCAACTCGGGGGTTTTCGCCGCCTGGTGCCCGGGTTTTTCCACCTGAAATGCGTTCCAGATTAAATATCCGGCGCCAACGATGATGGCCAGTCCGAGAATGCCCGCAATGATGAAAAGCCACCAACGCTGACCGGATTTAAAATTGCTAGGATTGAATTCCACAACTTTTCCCCTGTTGTCTATGTTTGTATTTGAAGACGGTTACCCGAGAAGCACGTGCGTAGGGATGAGGGTGCGCTGACCGTTTGCACTGAGGCCCACACCCTTGAAGATATATTCGAAATCCAAAGTTTCCGATCATTTGCCGGCCTATATGGAAAAAAACCGATGTACTTTTGTTTAGTTGGAATAAAGTCATAGGAAGATACTTATTTTATGATAGACTGGCGGAAATATCAAATACTGAATTGCTGCGCACGAAAATTCCCTTCGGTTTGGGGGGGAGCAACCGGCGTTTTAATCATATCCTGTCACAGTATAAAAAAATGCAGTGGGTGTCAAATAAATTTGGGTGAGTCCGGCGGTCATTGAAGCTCTCGGATGCCTGCCGAACCGACGGTCAAGTCATCCGCCTGACAACCTGACCTTAATGGAGTTCACATGTGCGTCCAGGCCTTCGACTTCGGCCAGCCGCATCACGTCGGCGGCTTCTTTCCTGAAAGCACCCTGTGAATAATGAATTATACTGGTCTTCTTGGTGAAATGATCGACTGACAGTGCGGAAGCAAAGCGCGCCGTACCGGCGGTCGGCAGCACATGATTCGGTCCGGCAACATAGTCCCCGATCGGCTCCGGGGTGTAATGACCCATAAAAACGGCGCCGGCATGACGAATTTTCCCCACGTGTTCAAACGGTGCGTTAACTTGAAGTTCAAGGTGCTCGGGGGCGATCCGGTTGGCCAATTCGATGGCGGCATCAAGATCCTGCACCACGAAGATGGCCCCGAATTGTTTCAGGGAGGCAGCCGCGATCTCCTGGCGGTTTAAGGCGGCCAGTTGTTTTTCAAGCGCCGCGGCAGCGGCGCCGGCAAGGGCATCCGAATCGGTCACCAGGATCGCTGAGCTCAACATATCGTGTTCGGCCTGTGAAAGCAGATCGGCAGCGACAAATTCCGGATTGGCCGAGTCGTCGGCGATCACCAGGATTTCGCTGGGCCCGGCAATCATGTCGATGCCGGCGGTGCCGGAGACGATCTTTTTCGCCAGGGTCACATATATATTGCCGGGCCCTGCGATCACATCCACCCTGGGGATGGTCTGCGTACCGAAGGCCAGAGCTGCTATCGCCCAGGCGCTGCCGATCTTGTAAATATCTTGAATGCCGACCTTTTGGGCGGCCGCCAGCAGATGGGGGTTGACCCCGCCTTCACGGGTCGAAGGTGTGACCATGACGATATTTTTTACGCCGGCGATTTTAGCCGGAATCGCCGTCATTAGAACAGTGGACACCAGCGGAGTCTCGCCGCCTTTGGCGCCGGGCACATAAATTCCAGCCGCATCCACCGGGTTGATCATCTGTCCCAGCAAGGTGCCCGGCCGCCGGGTGTCGATCCAGGATTTGCGGACCTGCTGCCGGTGAAAGGCCTGTATTTGCGAAGCGGCGCGGTTCAAGGCCCGGACGAAGGCCCGGTCGACTTTTTTGCCGGCCGCCGCCAGCTCGGCGCTGTTCACGCGCATGGATTCGACGGTCAGATTGGGCGCATCATAATTCCGGGCGTATTTTATGACCGCCGCATCACCGTTTATGCGGACATCCTCGAGAATACGGGAGACGGCCTGGAAATCCTTTTTTCTGAAGGAAAGGCCGCGGTTTATAATGGCAGATACTTTGCCCTCGGCCGCTTTTGAAGGGTATTGGTAAATTTTCATTGTAATTAATCCGCCCTGAAAAATATCAGTCTCAGGGTTGTAAATTGTTCTTTGAAACCTGAAAAAAATTGTTGGATCAAAGGTCCGGCGGCTTAATTATTTAATGCTGCGCATTTTTTTTTGCAAGCTTTATTACAATGTGAAGCGACTCTATCAGTTTTCAGTGTTTCTGACAAAATATAAATTGATGAGATCGCCAAATACCGATTGACTTTGAGAAAAATTTTAGCCACAAAAAAGAAAAGATCCAATACCCCATGGCATTCAACTACTGCATAGCCTGTTATCTTGGACCTATCCTCGAGAACCAGCTTTACAATGTCAGCATTTTTTTAAGGACCCTTTCGGAACGGAGGAAGAAAATGAAGGCCAACAGAATCCACAACTTTAATCCGGGGCCGGCGGCCCTGCCCCTGGCCGTACTGGAAGAAATCCAGGAAAGCTTTTTAAACTTCAGCGGATCCGGCATGTCCATCATCGAGATCAGTCACCGGTCCAAACCGTTTGACGACGTCATCAACGATGCGGTTGTCAGAACCAAACGCCTTTTGCACCTGGACGACAATTATCATGTCCTTTTTCTTCAGGGGGGTGCCAGCCTGCAGTTTGCGATGATCCCGATGAATTTCCTTTCGGCCGGCAGTTCTGCGGACTATGTCGATACCGGCACCTGGTCTTCCAAGGCCATCCAGGAGGCCCAAATCCAGGGCAAGTCCATCAAGGTTGTGGCATCCTCCAAAGACAAAAACTATGCCTACATCCCGCGCAATATCAAGTTCAATGAAGACGCCGTGTTTGTCCATATAACTTCCAACAATACCATCAAAGGAACCGCCTGGGCGGATTATCCGGATACGAAAGGGGTGCCGATGGTTTGCGACATGTCGTCGGATTTCATGAGCAAACCGGTGGATGCCCATAAATTCGGCCTGATTTATGCCGGTGCCCAGAAGAATGTCGGCCCGGCCGGTGTATGTCTGGTGATCATACGCAACGATATGCTGGACCTGGTGCCGGATTCCGTGCCGACCATGTTAAGGTATACCACCTATGCCGCCAAAAACTCTCTGTACAATACGCCGCCATGTTTTGCAGTTTACACCGTTGACCTCGTTTTAAAATGGCTGGAAGATACCGTTGGCGGCCTTGACAAAATGGCAGCGTTGAATCGCAAAAAAGCCTCTCTGCTGTATGATTTCATCGACGCCGGTGATTTTTACCGCACGACAACCGAGCCGGACAGCCGATCCCTGATGAACGTCACATTCCGGCTGCCGGACGAGGAACTGGAAAAGCAATTTGTCGGGCAAGCGCTGGAAAATGGCCTCGGCGGTCTCAAGGGTCATCGGTCGGTGGGGGGATGCCGGGCATCCCTTTACAATGCCGTCTCCATCGAAGATGTTGAAGCTTTGGTGGATTTTATGAAAACATTTGAAAAGGAAAACGGTTAGCCGGTTTGCCTGTTTGCCCGTTAACCCGTTTGCTGGTATATTGATACGGGCCAACCGGCAACGGGGGAACGGGCCAACCGAATTTGCTGTTATTTTGAGTTTGACTTGACATTACGAACGAATACGAATAATGACAGTGATTGGGGGATTTTGAGCCACCGCCTAATTTGAAACCACATTCAGTGAGCATCACCGTTAATTTTTTAATGTACCAATAACCCCCATTAGAAGAAGGAGGTAATTATGGACAAAATTCTGAGAATTAATATGGGAGCAGACGGAGGGCCTGCGGTCAAGGAGGAACCCATCGGCGACTATGCCGGATTGGGGGGCCGGGCCCTGACGTCGACGATCGTGGCCAAGGAAGTTCCGCCCACCTGTCATCCGCTCAGCGAAGACAACAAATTGGTGATCGCTCCGGGATTGTTGAGCGGTTCTGTGGCGGCCATGTCCGGCCGAATCTCGGTCGGCTGCAAAAGCCCGCTGACCGGAGGTATTAAAGAGGCCAACTCGGGTGGGCAGCCATCCCAGATGCTGGGCCGGTTGGGGTATGCCGCCATCATCCTGGAAGGCAAACCCAAAGAAAAAACCCTCTATAAAGTATTCATCAATAAGGACGGCGTGGACATCAAAGAAGACAATAGTCTGTGCATGCTCGGCAATTACGACACCGTCGATAAAATGAAGGCTGAATATGGGGATAAAGTCCATTGCATCTCCATCGGTCCCGCCGGCGAAATGAAAATGTCCGCTGCTTCCGTCGCTTTCACGGATATGGAGCAACGGCCCACCCGACATGCCGGACGGGGCGGTGTGGGCGCTGTCATGGGGTCCAAAGGGGTGAAGGTCATCGTCATCGACGATGCCGGCACTGCCGCCAGAGCCCCCAAAGACCCGGAAAAATTTAAGGAAGCCAACAAAGAATTCGTTGCCGGTCTTCGTAAACATGCGGTCACCGGACAAGGGTTGCCGACATACGGTACCAATGTTTTGACGAACGTCATCAACCAGGCCGGCGCCTACCCGACGAAAAACTTTATGTGGGGCAATTTTGACGGCTGCGAGAAAATCAGCGGTGAAACCCAGGCGGAGACCGAAAACACCCGCGGCGGAGAAGGATCGGCCACCCATGGCTGCCACCGGGGATGTGTCATTCGGTGTTCCGGAACCTATTATGATAAAGACGGCCACTATTTGACCAAACAGCCGGAGTACGAAACGGTTTGGGCCCACGGCGGCAACTGTGGTATCAGCGACCTGGATGCGATCGCCCAAATGGACAGACTGGACGATGATTACGGGCTGGACACGATCGAAATGGGCGCCACCATCGGCGTGGCCATGGAAGCCGGTGTGGCTGAATTCGGCGATGCCGAAGCGGCCATTAAGCTGGTCAAAGAAGTCGGTCAGGGTACGCCGTTGGGACGAATCCTGGGCAATGGAGCAGCGGTTACGGGTAAAGTTTACGGCATCGAACGGGTGCCGGTGGTTAAAGGTCAAGCCATGCCGGCCTACGATCCGCGCGGGGTGCAAGGCCAGGGAGTCACTTATGCCACGACCACAATGGGGGCAGATCATACTGCCGGATATGCCGTCACCGCGAATATTTTGGGCGTCGGCGGCTCGGTCGACCCGTTAAAGCCTGAAGGCCAGATTGAATTGTCGCGCAATCTCCAGATTGCAACGGCCGCCATCGACTCCACCGGTATGTGCCTATTTATTGCGTTCGCGATATTGGATCAACCGGAAACCTTTCAGGCCTTGCTTGATCTCATCGGCGCATTTATCGGGCAGGATATGACCGCCGGTGACGTCACCGCCTTGGGCCAAACAATTCTCAAGCGCGAAAGGGAATTCAATGCCCAAGCCGGTTTCACCAAAGCGGACGACCGCCTGCCGGGGTACTTTAAAAAAGAGAAACTTCCCCCGCACAATGTCACATTTGCGGTAACGGACGAAGAGCTGGATCAGGTGTTCAACTTTTAAAGGACCGGCTTTTAGATAAGATGCAATGGAGGGGAGGCCGGTTGTCGGCCTCCCCTTTACATTGACTGAAACCAAACAGTTCGGAGCTATGACCCCAACAAGGTCGTTATAACATTGCCGAAAGTTCTCGAAGGTTTCAAAGTATTGGAGTAATGGAGTGAGATCATGAGCCATACCAGCGACCTGCCTGCTGATCAGAAGCATGCTGCGCATTGCCTGCATCTGACGATCAGCGTCTCCGCAAATTTCATACCCGCTTTTTTCGGGCTTCTTCGAAGCGGATTTACCGCCGATGTCACGGTGGGCTGCAACCTGCAAGACCTTCTAAACCATCAACTGGGGATCGATGAAAAATACCTGCAGAATCGGGTTCAGACAATCTTTTTAAACAACAGTCCGGTTGACGATACCGTTGCGGCGATCGTCGCCGATGGGGCCACCATATCGCTTTCAGCCGCCATGCCGGGGCTAAACGGGGCCGTGATGCGCCGGGGCGGTTTGCTGGCCTCGCTGCGCCACTCTATTTCTCACCATGCCGGCAATGAATGTATTGAGCCGCGCGAGGGTAAAATTAAAGTTAAGCTGTTTAACCTGGTCGCCAAAGAAATTGGCCCTGACTTTTTAGCCGGGGGCATCCTTGTCAAAGGCCGGGCGCTGACCGAAGTTTTCGCATTGCAGACCCCGCGATTCTGGCAGAGTGTCACCTCGGCTGAGTTGGACAACGCGCCCTGTCAAGTCGAGCAGCTGATCGATCAGAAATGGTCTGATGAGGATATTCTGCTTAAGGTCCAGCCGAATCTTTGAATTATGAATACTGCTGCCACGCCAGGACCTTGTCGCCCCAACTCATGCTTACGCCTCACACAGTTCAAACAAGGCCGCCGCCCCCATACCGCCGCCGATGCACATGGACTCCACACCGTATTTAGCCCCCCTCTGCTGCATGTTGCTTAACAGCGTGGCGCACAGCTTGGCGCCGGTGCAGCCCAGCGGATGTCCCAGTGCAATGGCGCCCCCGTGAATATTTACTTTCTCCAGGTCGATTCCGAGCTCATTCACGCAGTAAAGCGCCTGAGATGCGAACGCTTCGTTGATTTCGAATAAATCGACGTCTTTTAAATCCATATCGGCCAGTTGCATCAATTTGGGAATTGCATAGCGCGGTCCGACGCCCATCTCATCCGCCCGGCAGCCGACGATGGTGTAGGATTTGAACTTGGCGATCGGTGCAATGCCAAGCTCCCTTAATTTGTCTTCGCTCATAATGATCGCGGCCGCGGCGCCGTCGGTCATCTGGGAAGAATTGCCGGCCGTCACGCTGCCGTTGGCCGCAAACGCCGGGCGCAGGTTGGTTAGACCTTCCAGCGTGGTATTCTCCCGGATTCCATCATCAAAATCCTGCAGAAAGGTTTCGCGTTTAAATGTCCCGTCCTCACCGATCACATAGCGGGTCGCCGGCGTCGGAACGATTTCCTCAAACAACCCCTTTGCTTTGGCTTCAGCGGCTTTCATCTGGGACCGGTAGGCAAATTCATCCTGGGCCTGCCGGGTGATGCCGTAGCGTTTGGCCACGTTTTCAGCGGTGATGCCCATGGACGTATAGACCTGGGCGCCCCGGCGCATAAAACCGGGATGGGGCCGCGGCAGATTGCCGCCCATGGGAACGTAGGTCATGGACTCCAAACCGCCGCCGATGACGACATCCGACCAGCCGGCCATGACCCTGAGGGACGCCAGAGCGATGGCTTCCAATCCGGACGAGCAGAAGCGGTTCACGGTGGCCCCGGTGGTTTCATCCGGAAAGCCGGCCATTTGGGCCGCAACCCGGCCGATGTTCAGCCCCTGCTCGGCTTCCGGGAAAGAGCAGCCGATCATAATGTCTTCAACTTGCTTTTTGTCCAGATTAGCCGTTTGTTCAACCGCAGCGGATAAAATAAACGACAGCAAATCTTCCGGTCGGGTATCTTTAAATGCCCCCTTGCCGCGTTTACAGCCCGGGGTTCGTACGGATGTTACGATATATGCGTCTCTCATCTTAATATCCTCTTCTGTTTAATTTCTAAGCGGTTTACCGGTCTTGAGCATATATTCAATTCGTGCCTGGGTTTTTTCCTGTTTGAGCAGATCGATAAAAGTCTGCCTCTCAAGGGTTAAAATGACGTCATCGGCGACTTCGGCATTTTCCCTGACATCCCCGCCGCTGATGACATAAGCGATTTTGCGGGCCAGAAAAGCATCGTATTCACTGATAAATCCGCCGCCGGCCATATCGGCGATCTGGGCGGCAACCATGCCCTGGGCGGCCTGCCCCAGCACCCTGATCCGGCGATCCAGCGGCGGCGCATATCCTTCGCCGGCCATTTTAAGCACTTCTTTTTTAGCTTCGCCGATCAGATGATCTCGATTGAAAACGATCCGGTCTTTGGGTCCCAAAAATCCATTGACCCGGGCCTCGGCTGCCGACATTGAGACCTTGGCCATGGCAATCGCCATAAACACGGGGATAAAAAATTTGCCCAGATCCATATCGGTGACCGCCTCAGGAACGGATTCCAGATACTTGCGCCACAAATTCAAACAGCCGCCGCCGGCCGGCAGCAGACCGACCCCGATCTCAACCTGCCCCATATACAGATCGGCATGTGCGACGATTTTGTCCGCCGCCAGACACAGTTCGCAGCCCCCCCCCAAAGCCAGGCCAAACGGGGCCGCCACCACCGGAAAGGGGGCATGTCGCAGGCCCAGGAGCCCATATTGCAGGTGGGCAATCATTTTATCAAGATCCCCGAAACGATTTTCTTTCACAGCCGCTGCCACATCGGCCAGATTGGCGCCGGCTGAGAAGGATCCGGGCATCCCGCCGGACTGATTGCCGATGACCAGGCCGGCGGCGCGGGCATCCACAATTTCCCGGACCACCGGCAAAAACTCTACGATCTCCTGATTCAGGGCATTCATCTTCGTGTGCAGCTCCAGGCAGAAGACGTCATCTCCCAGATCGATCAGCGAGGCCGAATCATTTTCCCGGACCACCTGGCCGGTGGATTTCAAAGCGCACAGTGAGACGACATCCGCGCTGAGCAGCCGTTCCCGGTAGGTATCGCCGGCAAAATCGTAGTAGAAGGTTTTGCCGTTTTCGGTCTTGTAAAAACTGGTGTGCCCGCATGCCAGCATGTGTCTGATTTTAGCGGGTACGGTCAGGCCGTCGGCTTCCATTTTTTGCACTGACTTTTGAAGGTCGATCGCATCCCAGGTTTCAAAAGGACCCATTTCAAAATTGAATCCCCACTTCATAGCGTTGTCAATTTCAACAATTGTATCGGCAATCTCCGGTATGCGGTTGGCCGCGTAGATCAGGTTATGGGCCACGGCCTGCCAGGCAAACCGGGCGCCCTTGTCGCCCCCGTAAAGCACGGCCTGGATTTTTTCCGGCAACGATCCGGCATTTTTGGCCTTTTCCAGGCAGGGAAAACTCGTGGATTCATACTCGCTGTATTCGAGGGTGGCCGGATCAATCACTTTGCGGATTTTTTTCCAATCCGGGGTCAAATCGGTTTTGTAAAACCCGCTGCCGCTTTTTTTACCCAGCAGGCCTTTGGCGATCATGGCGTCGACGAATTGCGGCATCACAAAGCTTTCCCGGGACTCGTCATTTTCCACCAGATCGTAGGTGTTTTTGGCCACATGGACCAGAATATCCAGACCCACAAGATCGGCGGTTTTGAACATCGCGGTTTTGGGTCTTCCCAGCAGCGGCCCGCAAATTGCGTCCACTTCGGAAATCGTCAAACCGTCTGCAACCATCAGTTGCATCGCTTTGACCATTCCCTGGACACCGATGCGGTTGCCGACAAAATTGGGGGTGTCCTTGGCCCACACGATCCCCTTGCCGAGAATTCTTTCACAATAATATGACATGAAATCAAGTACTTCCGGAAGCGTCTGCTCACCCGGAATGATTTCCAATAATTTCATGTAGCGCACCGGATTAAAAAAGTGCGTACCCAAAAAGTGCTGCTTGAATTCCTCGCTTAACCCTTCGGACATGGCTTTCAACGGAATGCCGGAGGTGTTTGTAGACACAATCGTGTCTTGGGCCCTGACCTTGTCGATGCGTTGCAACAAATCTTTTTTGATCTGCAAATTTTCTACCACCACCTCAACAATCCAATCCACATCCGCGATCCTGCCAAAATCATCCTCTAGGTTGCCGATGGCAATCCGCTCAGCGTCTTTTTTCTGCATCAAAAGCGGGGGATTGGATCCCCGAACGGCATCCAGGCCTGCTTTTGATAGGCTGTTTCGGGCTGCCGGGTCTTTTTTCCGATCTTCTTTTAAATCAAAGGGAACGATGTCCAGCAACAAGGTTTTGACGCCGGCCGAGGCAAGCAAAGCCGCAATTCCGCCGCCCATGACGCCGGCGCCGATAACAGCAGCTGTTCTAATCTTTTTTCTCATAAAGCCCTCCTGGAAGATTGCTAAACCAAAGGCTGTACCTGCACGTTCAGGCCAGGTCAACTTCGATTTAAGTTGAGAAATAAATGAATGAATATTCATTCATTTATCAAGCCGATTCCAAGCTGTCAATAAAAAATAAATGGCCACTGATATAATCGGCCAGATTATTAATACATATTATTATAAACTGTTATATCGTTTATTGGGTCAATCTAAAGAATTTTGAAATGCTTCGGTTCCTGATAGAGGATAGAAAAAATTTGAACAATCATTCATTAAATGGCGGGAAAAAATGCAGCACCGGGCCAATCGCGGCGCTTTCGGCAATGGGCTTTCTGCAGACCGGATGGCGCAGGCAGCAGAACCGGGCTTGCTTCAGCTTTTGGGAAACTGCTTGGGCCCAAAAAGCTCGATTTTCTCATCCGGGGCCGGCGGTTTCTTGGGCTCGGTGGGCGGGGCTTTGCCGGCGGGTTTGGAAGCCGAAGGGGCGGGCTGCGAAGATTGAATCGGCTCTTGGGTTTTAAGTAAATTGTCGGGGATAAAAACTTCATTGCCGATCGTCAGGTGATGCGGGTTGAGATCCGGATTGGCCTCGGCCAGCAATGGGTGGTTGGCCGGATTGCCGGTATACCACCGGGCGATATCTTCCAGTTTTTCGTTGTCCTTTTTCACCGTGTAGGCAAAATAGTGCGAGGTATATTTGGCGGCCACTTTTTGCGGCAATGACACGCGCGTTTTCAACCAAGCCGGCGGAATAAAAACTACATCACCGCTTCGAATCCGATTTGGATTCAGGCCGGGATTGACCTCGGCCAATTTACGCCAGTTTTTAGATGAGCCGGTGTACCAGGATGCAATCAGGGACAAAGACTCGCCGGGCCAATGCACGGTATGCTTGTAGTAATCTTTGCGATATTGGCCGGCAAAATTTTTCGGCAGCGGTTCGCGCGTCTTCAACATACTGATCGGAATAAGAACCTGACCGCCGACGACAATTTTATCAGGATTAACTTTTGGATTTATCTCGGAAAGTTTTTTGGCGTTTTTTGAATCCCCGGTGTACCATTCGGCCACGTCGGCAAGGGTCTCCCAGGACCACTTGGCGGTGTGGCTAAAATATTCCGCTGGGACGTCCCGGGCCTCAGTTTCGCTGCCATCGGATTCTTTAAAGTTCAATTTTTCTCTGATAGTAGACTGCCAGTCATCGAATTTTTTTTCGACACCGGCACAGCCCCAGAAGAGGCCAAAAATCATTAAACCGCTTAAACTGAGACGTATAAAACTTCGAGACATGGTCTTCATCCCTTATCTCCTGTCTTCTTTTTCAACTGACGCAGGTACTTTTGGGCGGATTCATTGGCGGGGTTTAACGCGACCGCCTGCTCCAGGTTTTTTATACATTGCTTGTGCTCACCCAATTTTTCGTTGATCACGGCCAGGTTAAAGAGTGCCTCGTCCGTAAACGCCGGCGCAAGTTCCACGACCCGCCGATACATCTGTTTGGCCTGCGGATAGTTTTCGGTAACGGCATAGACATAACCCAGGTTAAAAAATGTATCCGGCAGGCGCGGTGCCAACTCAGTCACCCGTTGATAAATTTCAATGGCCTTGGGATAGTCTTGATGGGCCATATAAATATAACCCAGGTTGGAAAGCGCTGAAATGTTAGTGGGGTCAAATGCCATCAACTTATACAATAATTTCTTGGCCTGTTCCGTGTCGGTCTTGATCAGTTCAGCGGCTTGTCCCTCCAAGGCCTTGACATAGTGCTGGGCAACGCTGTTTTTCAGGGTCGGTTGGACGGCGATGATCTCTTCAAACAGGGTGGCGGCCAAGGCGTATTGTTTGGCTTCCAGAGCGGCTTTGCCGGCTGCCAGCTGTTCGGCTTCTTCAAGCTCGTCGGCGGCCGTCGGCTGCGCAGAATACGTCGAGGCCTCGGGTTGCGACCGGGAGAATGAAATTTGCTTTATCCCGAAACCCACAATCACCAGAAAAGCGAGTACCACCAAACCCGGCACCCATGCGGCTTTATTTTTGTTCGATGGTTCCGGCTTGCTGCGCGGGTTGCTTTTCGAGGCCGGATTCCGTTTGGCAATCCCGAGCAATTTGACCGGCAGCTGGCGCATGGCCTTGATGATGCCCCCCCCCATTTTCAACAGGTTTTCGCTCAGCAGCGCTTTCGTCAAAAGGATGGTGTTATCGTGGGGGCCTTCGTCGGCGGCCGGCTCGCTGTCGTTTTCACCGGCCTCGAAAATCCTGGATTTCGCCCAGAGCGCCAACTCCTCCTCGACAAACTCTTCCTCAAAAAGCTCTTTCATATACTGTGCAAAAGTTCTGGCATTCGGCCGCAGGGAAAGTTCGAAGGCACACTCTTCCACCTCAGCCATCATCTCACCGGCTGACTGATACCGGTCATCAGGGTCTTTGGCCAATGCCCGCCGCAAAATTTCGTTCAATTTGGGTGGAAGATCGGGAATCACTTCTTCAGGCGGATCATATTGGGCATCCCGCACCAGTGATAAGACATGCATGGTTTCGCCTTTAAACATCCGCCTGACAGCCAGCAGTTCGTACATGATAATGCCGGTAGAAAAAATATCGGATCGATGATCGATAACGCTGCCGTTGGCCTGTTCCGGAGACATATAGGCCAATTTGCCTTTGATCAGATTCTCTCTGGTTTTGGTGTTTTGACTGGCGGCCTTGGCGATGCCGAAGTCGATAATTTTTACCTGTCCCTCATAGGTGATCAGGATGTTTTGGGGATTGATGTCGCGATGGATAATATTTAAAGGTCTTCCCTGCAGATCTTTCAAATTGTGCGAATAGTCAAGCCCCGCACAGATTCGAGAAATCACGTAAAAAATATTTTCCATGCTCAGGGCCAGGTCTCTTTTTTTGGCAGTCCGCCGGATGGTTCGCAGATCTTTGCCAAAAAGAAACTCCATGGCGATAAAATATTCGTCATCCATGCTGCCGAAATCATAAATCTGAACGATATTTTCGTGGTGCAGCAGGGCCGCCAGTTTGGCCTCGTCAATAAATGCGGTAATCAGGTTCTCTTCTTCCGAGAGATTCGGCAGAATCTTTTTAATGGCGATCAGTTTTTCAAATCCCTGGACTCCCGTCAGTTTGGCGCGAAACAGCTCGGCCATACCGCCGACGGCGATTTTATCTAAAAGCTGATATTTGCCAAAATGAGTGGGTTCAAATACAGTCATAAAATTATAGGATCCGGTGACCGCCCCGGTTAGCTTCTTCCCGTTTCAAGCGCTTAGATGGCTGAAGGATCATTCACCCAATTTTCTATCTAACATTCTGTAATTGTTATATAATTTTATAAAATGCCGGCCTCAAGAATTTGTTTGTATGCGGATATGGACTCCGGATAGCCCTGATCCATGACTTTTATCGGCTTTTGGCGGGTAAAACTTAAGATCAATTTCAGGCCATCGGCATCCGAAGGCAGTTCGGTCAAATGAAGGGATAACAAGTTGAAATTTTTTTATGAAGGTCGCGATGGGAGATTCCATCGAGGGTGCAGTTCGGATACGGTCAAGGGTCTAAGGGCTCACTCGAAAATAACTTCACATTTTTTCGTGAACCCTAAGCTCCGATCGCGTGGGCGGGCAGTTCGATCCAGCCGGTTTCCTCTTTAAATTGTTCTTCGCGGATATGATTAAATTCATCCTCCAGGCGCAGGAATGCATCCACCATCCGGGCGTCGAAGTGGGTTCCCCTGAGGCCGATGATGATTTGTTTGGATTTATCGTGGGTATAGGCGCGTTTGTAGAACCGCTCGGTGGTCAACGCATCATAAACATCAGCCACCGCCACGATCCGGGCCGAAAGCGGAATGTCTTCACCCGCAAGTCCTGCGGGATATCCGCTGCCGTCCCATTTCTCGTGGTGGCTATAAGCGATTTGCCTTCCCATTTTCAAAAATGACTTGCCCTCAATTTGAGTTTCAATCGCTTTGATGGCATCTCCGCCCAACAAGGTATGGCGCTTGATGACGGCAAACTCTTCATCCGTAAGTTTATCGGGCTTTAAAAGGATTGCATCCGGAATGCCGACTTTGCCGATATCGTGCAAAATTGAGGATTGATAAATATCATCAATGTATTCCGGAGTAATCACACCCTGAAATTCGGATTGCTGCGCCAATTCTTTGGCAATAATTTTGGCATACTCGCGAATCCTTTCCAGATGCGTTCCGGTACCTTCATCGCGGTATTCGGCCAGTTTGGCTAGCCCCAGGATCGTGGCCATTCTGGCATTTTGCAGCTTGCTGTAGGAATCCAACAAATCCATCTCAAGTTTTTTCTTTTCCGTGCGGTCGCGCACCATGCCGCGATATCCGCACGGTTGATCGTGTGCGTCTTTTAATAGGGAGACGGATGCCTCGATGAACCGGGTCAGGCCATCGATGTTGAATTCACAGTCAAAGGCTTTGACAGGCAGCCCGCTGCGCCGGCACTGCTCAAAAGTTTCACCCACCAGCCGGGCATTTTTATCATTCATAAATTGCCGGAAGTTGGCCCTTATCATCTGCTCTTTGGGAAAGCCGAGAATATCGCCCATGGAATCGTTTACGAACTTGAAACTGCTGTCGAAATCCACTTCGTAATAGCCTTCCTCGATGCTTTCCAGGATGGTGCGATATTTTTCTTCGCTTTTCTTTAAAGCCTGCTCGGCTTCTTTGCGCTTGTTGATGGTGAACTGAACATGTGAACCAAATATCAAAAAAAGACACAATACAATCAGCCGCAACCAGATTTCACTGACGTTCGGTCCGAATATTTCCCGGTAAAAACTGATTTCTTCCGGCGAAAACACATTCAGAAGCGATTCCAGCCCCCAGTACAAAAAGGACAAAAAAATACCCATCAGCACCATCTGATCGGTCAGGTTTAAGGGCTTATTCATTATTTTTTTCAATTTACTCATAAAAACGTCCGAATCTGCCAACGCGCGGCAGCCCAGTGAAATTGTGCGAATTAGCCAATGAACATAGTTTACCCTATTTAAGGTTTCAAGACCAGTATATTTTGGCAATGCTGCCGGATAGACTCGTCGCTGAACCACCAGTAGAGCTTGTCCCCGCTGAAATAGGCGGCTATTTGATCCCGGCTGTGCCTGTCAAAAATCCGGCCGGTGACGCCGCCGGGCAATACCGCCGCCACCTTGGTGGGATCACTCAGATCGGCCACCATGCGCAGCGAAGCGGCGACGGTGACCCCGAATGGATCGTTAAAATCATAGATCCCTCTGGCCAAGGTTTCTCCCGAGCCGGGTGCCGGGTGTGAGCCGCCGCCGAGCTGGCCCTTGCCGAAGCCCTCCCGCCGGATGGGGCTGACAAATTCGAGACGGTGAACTTTGCCCCACAACCATTTATTCGGATCCCCGCCGAGGCGCGGACCCAGATCTGCGGCAGCCGCCAGTGCGGCCTGGTAAAAAAGGTCATCGCGGGTTTCCCTGATGTTCAGGGTGGCTGCGTTGTCAAACCAGACGGAGTTGTTTTCGACAACCATCCGACCCAGGCGTTCCTGCCAAAAATACCAGTCGCTCAACATGGTTCGGGCAAGATCCGGGCCGAGTTCATCTTCAAATACCAGTCGGGCGAAATTCAGGTAGAGGGTCTGGAATAGGGTCGGCGCGCTGCTGTCGGGATCATCCCGATAACCCCATTGAGCAAGAATCTCTCCCATCGGCCGGGTGTCGTCATGGTCCAAGAGCACCCTGCTCATCAAAGGTGCAATGGTTTGCGCCATCAGATTCAGGGTATCCCGCTGGTATCGCCAGTGATCGTCGACGGTTTTGGGCGCCTGTGAATCCAGCAACTGCATTAAGCGGCGATAGCGGTAGGAGGGTGAAAAGTGGGTTGAATAATAATAGGGGTAATCGCCGGTGACCGTTTTATGGTTGCAGGTGCCGACCCAACCTCTTTGCGGGTTATAGCGCTGAGGCATGGCGTCAAACGGCACCCAGCCGTTCCAATTATCTTGGCTGCCGGTTACCAGGTGGGGAATTGTACCGTCCCCCTTGGCCCGAATCGGCAGCCGGCCTGAAACCTGCCAGCCGATATTGCCGGCGGTGTCGGCAAACGTGAAGTTAAGCATCAGAAAATTGACATGCTTCAGGCCGTCACGGATGTCGGCCACGGATTCGGCCTGCAACAATTTATCAAACCCCATCTGGGGCCCCATGTCTTCAACCAGCGACCAGCGCAAACTGAGAACCTTGTCGGTTTCCAGCCCCTTAAAGACGCCGGAGACAATCGGGCCTCTACGGGTCAACCTGACCTTAAATTTTTGTTCTCGAAATCCTCCCGGTGCCTTTTTATCCTTAATGCGCAGAGACTCCTCAATGACATCAAAAAGAATGGATTGACTGCCTTCCAGGTATCGATCGGGGTGGTCCGGATCCAGGGTCTCCACATAGAGATCCTGGGTGTCGCCGTAGGCATTGGTGAGGCCCAGCGCAACATGAGAATTTCTGAAAATCACCATACCGGGAATCCCAGCTCATGTAGTAGACAATCGCCAGCGAATCGACAATTGACCAGGGTGCGGGCTGAATTCCGGCCAGTTTGAATTCCAGATGGAAATTGTCCCGGCGGGTCTCAATAAAGGCATTTACGCCGTCGATGTATTTCTGAAAATAGCGCCGGGATTCGGGATCCAGCAAGCCGGCCTGCCTCTGCGCATGCCGGTAAAAGCCGATAGTTCGCATGCGGGTGTCGAGGGCCGCGGTCTCCGGCCCGGCAAGCTCTGATATCCGCCCCGCCACCAACATGCGGGTCAACTCCATATTGAACAGCCGGTCCTGGGCAGCCACAAAACCCTGGGCCATCAGGGCATCATCAAGATTGCCGGCCGTAATGTAGGGCATGTTCTTTTCGTCCCGCATCACCGTAACCTGTGTTTTCAAACCGGCAAGCCGCAGCTCACCATCTTTCTGATAACTGTTCAAACCGGCACATCCAACCAGAAAAAGAAGCAACATTATCAGAGTCAGATCTTTGCATTTTTCCGAAAGTCCCATCGATAACCTCCTTTACGCGGCCGTCTCAGATTAAACTTCTAAAGTATTATGCCGACTTTCCGATTCAATTTTTCCCAATACCGCTGGTAGATCCATCGATTGTGCCGGTGTTCAGAAAGCGGCCGAATTTGCTTTAGCCATTCGCTTGTTTTTTGGCGTGCCTGCCGGAAAGCCGCCTGCGTCAGGTCCCATTGCCGGGGGGCTGAAATGCCGGCCGCCTTCTCGATCCAGGCTTTTTCGATTTGATCCCGTTCAAAGCTTAGGGTTCGCAGATGGGCCGCAAAATCTTCATTTCCGATCACCACGCCTTTTTCATTGGCCCCCATCTCCGCCCCCCACATCCAAAAAAGTCGGCTGATCAGAATTCCAAGGGTTGCCTTGACCTGGGGAATCGCCCGATAGGTGCACTGCAGCGTTGTCGGTGGGGAATAGACCCGGGCCGCATGGTATTCCAGCGCCTGCGCTTCATTGGGTTCCCGATCGCTGTTTTTGCCGAAAACAACGGATCCGTCGACGGTCACCGACGGCAGGGCGCCAAAGGTGTCACACATGATTCGATAGATACTCGTGCTAATTGTTATTGGTTATTCGTTAGGGCCTTAAACGCTTAGAAGTTCGGCATCGACAATTTGTTGTCGATGTTACCAAGATAAAGGTTTAAGGAGTCAGCCCAGCCGCTGGTCGCCAAGGCGGCCAAATTGATCGAGAAAAGAAACTCCAAAAAAGCGAATATCGAATGTCGAATATCGAAGGAAGGTATCCTGTCTATTTTATAAAAAAGACTGAGCAAAGCGAAACCACCCTTCGACATTCTGCGGTTCGATATTCGATATTCTGCGGTTCGCTGTTTCGAGTGGTGAAGTTTCATAAGAGGAACTAATGCTTTCAGGCCAAAGGCAGATTCAGCGCCGAATCCTGCCCGGCAGAATGAATTCATACCGGCGGCGCAGCAATCGGGTCGTCAGCCACCGGCTGTATTCATGATATTTTTGCATGACGGGCTGCGATATTTCTCATCTCCGGCTGCCAACGCCTGCTGTTTCAGCTTTGATTGTTTAGGATGATAATTCCGAGTCATGAAAAAACAATTCTCGGAGATGGTCCCGCAAAACGATTAAAATATAAAAATTTCAGATAGATATAAAATTTTTCAGCTCGCCGATCTTGACGCAAACCCGCCAACCTGCTAAAATGACAGGTGAATTGTACCGGTGTGATTGCCCGGACAATCCATTTAAAACGGTCAAGAAATACAAATTAAAGGATGGCCTCCATGAAACAGAGATTAAAGCGGTACTTTCTTATTGCGTTGGCCGGCGCAGCAATTTGGTTCGTGCTGGATAATCATTTCATCATCCAGGGACGTAATTTTTACCTGCTAAAAAAAACAACGCCGGATCTGCACGACACCTTTGTCAGTCTAAACAACAAAAAGCCAAAAACTCTTTTGGAAAACGAACGGTTGCGGGAAGCGGGTATTGGAGACCTCCTGGTGGAATTGGGTATGCTGACCGAAGACCAAAAGGATCAATTAGAAAGTAAATATCGATATGGTGAGTAGCCCCGCCATTACCGCGGGCTGAATTACCTGGATAACGCCCCCCGATCATCAACATATTCGACTTTTTGGGCACAAAATGTACGCAACCCCCTATGCCTACCGCACATCCCCTTCAATCGCATTGAGCTCGAGCGTAATCGGCCTTTCTTCCTCGCTTTTACCGCTAAACCGGATGGGTCCGGGGTGGCGGTAGTGATCATCTCCCGGATCGGCGGCCAGCCATTTTTCCCGGTTGGCTTTGACGACCTGAAAAGCAGTTGAATTTACATCCACAATGCTTTTTTCGATTACCAGGATCAATTTGCCTTTGCGTTCTTCAAGGTGCATCAGCGGAGCAATCGGTATGCCGATGGGCTCCCAGTGCGCAAAATCTTGATCCAGATTTTTGATAGCGGCCATCTGGCCGCTGGTTCCGTTGGCGATCAGACTGAACACCGTCAAACCCAGATTATAGGTATAAATACAGTCGAAGCGGGTGGGATCGTTGCCGCGTCCGTCATATCCATAAAAATGAATCTGGGTTTTGAAACTCGGCATGGATTTTTTGAACACCTTTTCCACCGCCGCCGGAATTTTTTGACCCTCTTTGAGCAAGCCGCTCTTTTGCAGGGCCTGATTCAGCGTTTTAACTGAAATAATCTGGGGTCTAATCAGCAGATGTTCGGCGGTGCCGTAATTATTAAACAGCACAGTTCCGAAACGGTCCGGTGCCAACCCCGCGCTTTCAAGGGTCTTGGCATAATAGTCTTTGTGAATGCCGATTTTGTATGTGCCCTCTTCTTTTAAAATGTTTAAATAATCCCGGACGAGATCCAGCAGGACCTTTTCGGTTTCAACCTGGGAAAAGGGAAAATTGCCGTGGCTGTCTCTTTCCATCAACAGGCCTTCCTGAAAAAAGGCCGGGATATCGTTGAAGAGATCATCGTCGCGGGTATTCCAAAGCTTAAAATCGGTGTCTTCCCGGGAACGTTGGGCCAAACGGCGCAGATATGCCAGCTTGTCTTCAAGAAGGGGAAAAGATGCGTGAAAATCCTTGTCGTGGGTCTGATTGTAGTCGGCTATGATGGCGTTCAGCTTGATGATGAACACCTGGATCTCGTTTATAAATTCCAGCACGCCTTCAGGAATGACGATGACCCCGTAGTTTTTCCCGACCGCAGCTCTGCGGACAATTCCCTCGCAAATGACCCGGGAGAGGTGACGCAGTGTGATGCCGTAGGCATGGTAATCCGTTGTGCCGTCCTGCTGCGACTTTTCCAGCCGCTCTTTATCGATGTAATCTGCCAGATCTTCCCCGATCAAGGTCATGTTGGCATGGGTCTGCAAGGCAACTTCCAGGGCCAGATGACTGGCAACCCGCCCCATGACCTTGCACACGTGCCAGTATTTAATATCAGAACTGCTGTCGGTGCAAAGGTTGCTGACAGCGCCGGCAAAAGCACGGGCCGCCGTATGGAATCCAAACGACATGGCGCACAAAACATTGCCGGCGGCATCCCGGACCTGAATATCGCCGTCAATGGTTTTGGGAACACCGATGACCTGCACCCCGTCAGCCAGCATTTCCTGGGCCAGAAAAGCGGCATTGGTGTTGGAATCATCGCCGCCGATAACCACCAGAGCATCCAATTGCAGCCGTCGGCACGTTTCCCTTGAAAGTCTCATCTTCTCCTGGGTGTCGATTTTGGTGCGGCCGGTTTTAATCATCGTAAACCCGCCAACATTGCGATAATTGTCGACCAGCTCAGCGCTGAGCTCAATGGCCTCATTTTCAATGATGCCGTCAGGTCCCACCAGAAATCCGAAGATCTTGGTGTCAGGGTTGGCTTTTTTAGCCGCGTCATACAATCCGGCAATCACATTATGTCCACCCGGTGCCGGCCCCCCTGAAAACACGATGCCGATGCTGCGTTT
>CAYTBC010000029.1:32273-34227 GCA_964435765.1 uncultured Desulfosarcina sp. | reverse complement strand
GTAAACCAGGAGAATATTTAGAATGTGCAGCGCGACGCTGGTCAGATGATAATAAAATGGATTCAGCCCCGCCGCCCGGTAGATAAGGTAGTAGGATAAGGTCGCCACCGGACGATAGCTGGCTTCGCCGCCGGCAATCTTAAAGTAGGAGCGGTTGAAAAAGGACAGCAAGTCTGTGCCCGGATTTTTGATGTATTTGTTTTCGACAATGACGGCGTAGTCGTCAAAAACAAAACCGTTGGGCAACGAGTTAAAATAAACCAAAAAACCGACGAGCACCAGCGCTGAGACCGCAAGCAGGTGATGGGCGGCTGATCCGGTAAAGTATTCATCGGCCCTGTTTTGCTTTTCAGGTGGGATATGGTTGTATTTTGCTTTCATACGCTAAAATCAAAATGTGCTGATATCGCCGGCACCCAGGTTGAACCGTCAGCGATAGATAACAGGAAACACGACGGCGGTAAAGCCTAATTGGCATGCTTCGATAAACTTGACGTCTCGGCGCCGGCATCATATTATGAAGTCATGCATTTACACGCAAGCCGCTTCGGTGGACCCGCGGCTTTGTGTATCTGCAGAAACTGACCCAATAAATCCAAAAGGAGATATGGCCCCATGAAAGCGCAGTGGCTAAAGGCTCTTGGAACCATGACCTACGGCATTTACGGTCTGACCACGTTTTTTTGCGGAGAGGTCATGGCGTCGCAGGTCTATTCCGAGGGCGATCCACTGACGACGTTGGATTATGAAGGCGTGTATCTGGGCAAAGAATAGCAATGTATCAAGGACCACCGGGAATTTGTATGAAAAATATTCAAACAGCAGAACTTCGGCAGGAAAATAGTCATTTCGATAAAATCGTCGCGCAAATCAGCAGTGTCGTCCTCGGAAAAGAGGAACAGATCCGTTTGGCATTGACCTGTCTTTTAGCGCAAGGTCATCTTCTGATCGAGGACATTCCCGGCATCGGTAAAACCACCTTGGCCAAGGTTTTATCCAAATGCCTGGGGTTAAACTTTCGCCGCATCCAATGTACCAGTGATATGCTGCCGGGCGACATCTTGGGCGTTTCGGTGTTCGAACGCAAAAGCAGTTCTTTTATTTTTCATCCGGGACCCATTTTTTCCCAGGTGCTGCTGGCAGATGAGATCAATCGGGCAACCCCCAAGACTCAAAGCGCCCTGCTGGAAGCCATGGAAGAACGGCAGGTGACCGTGGAAGGAAAGACGCGACCCCTGGAATTGCCGTTTTTTGTGATCGCAACCCAGAATCCCATTGAACAGTCGGGAACTTTTCCACTCCCGGAAAGCCAGTTGGACCGATTTTTAATGCGCATTGATCTGGGTTATCCGGATCGCCTGGCCGAAAAGCAACTTTTAAAACAAGGCGAAACCAAAAGCACCCTGGCAAGTTTGCAGCCGATGCTGACCACTGAAGATGTTTTAAGACTGCAGACCCGGGTTGCCGGGGTGCATGTATCCGATGCGCTGCTGGACTACGTGCAGGATCTCCTGGACTTTACCCGCAACTCATCCGATTTTTACGTCGGCCTTTCACCGCGAGCCGGCCTTAACCTCCTGATGGCCGCCAAATCCAGGGCTTTTCTAAACGCAAGAGACTACGCCCTGCCCGAAGATCTGCAGCGGGTGATGCCGTGGGTCATCGGCCACCGGCTGCGCTCCAGAGATGAAGGCCTGGAATTTTCCAGGGAAAGGCTGATGGAAATGTTGATGGAAGTACCGGTCCCCTAATTAATCCGCCCTGAAAAATAGTCCATCCGGGTTGTAAGTTGTTCTTTGAATACTGAAGACGGTTGATAGATTGAAACTCCGGCGGATTAATTACTTTATGCTGCGCATTTTGTTTTGCTGGCACCTGAATCCCACCAGTCGGCGGGAAAACCTGAAACCTATTATTATAGGCGCCTAGAGCGTTTTATGAGCGAAAATCCAAC
>CAYTBC010000029.1:0-32173 GCA_964435765.1 uncultured Desulfosarcina sp. | reverse complement strand
TATAGGCGCCTAGAGCGTTTTATGAGCGAAAATCCAACATCCCTTCCCTGCAAACTCGGGAGGAGTCGGCTGCGAATCCGGCCGACCCGCTATGGTATTATGTTTATCCTCCTGTTGCTGGGAATGTTTGTGGGCTCCGTTAACTACAACAATAATCTGGGATTCCTGCTCACGTTCCTTCTCGGAAGCATGGCGTTTGTCTCCATTGCCCAGACCTACAATAATATTTCCGGCATCACGATTGTGTCAGCCGGCGCCAAACCGGTATTTGCCGGCGAACAGGCGGTCTTCAAAATTATCGTCGAAAATTCGGGAGCCAACCGTCCCAGCATCGGATTTGCGTTTCACAATGCAAAGCCGGCCAGGCTTGATTTGACAATCGGGCCACGATGTCGCGCCAGGGTGGACATCCAGGCATCTTCGAGGGGAATCCTCCGGCCGGGAGCTCTGTTAATCTACACTGTTTATCCTTGCGGACTTTTTCGCGTGCAATCCAAACTGCACCTGAACCTTGAATGCATCGTCTATCCCCGGCCCAAAATCGGTCCTGTAAAACCCGCTGCTGAAAAATCAAACGCCATCCGGGAGGGCAGCTTCAGCGGACCCGGAAACGACGATTTTCAGGGCCTTAAAGGCTATTTACCGGGAGATCCTCTCCAGCGAATCTCGTGGAGAGCATCTTCCCGCGGGCAGGGGCTTTTCACCAAAGATTTTACCGGCCAATACGGATCGTCCTTTTTTCTGGATTGGCACAGGCTGAACAGCCCCGATACCGAACACAGATTGTCCCTGCTGTGCCACGCGGTTCTCAAGGCCTATCAGCTCAATGTAGTCTATGGTCTTAAACTGCCCGGCAAAACGATTGCACCGCAGGCCGGCCAGATCCACAAAAACCGCTGTTTAAAAACCCTGGCCCTTTTTTCACAGTAACCATGAATACCAATCGACATATAGCGCCGCTCCTCTTGGCCCTCGGAATTGCCTTGCTGCCTCACGTTTCACAATTGCCGCTATGGGTGGTGCTCTGGTGCCTGGCCGCCTGGGGATATTTGTATGCGGCCCTTAAATATCACCTGCCCAAACCCGGCAAATTCGTGCGCCTGTTACTGACCGTCGGCGGTGTGCTGGTTGTGGCGCTGACGTCCAGCGCCAGACTGGATCGCAATACCGGTATTGCGCTGCTCTGGATCATGGCAAGCATCAAACCCATGGAAACGCGAACCTACCGGGATGAAATGGTGATTATTTTTATGGTTTATTTTCTGGCGGTCGCCTGCCTGTTTTTTTCCAGCAATCTGGCGGTCGGCCTGTACATGGCCTTTTCAATCTGCATCACAACCGCCGTTTTGATTCACATCCATCATCCTCCCGGAAATTCGTTCGGCAAACTGGGGTTAGCGGCCCGGCTGATGCTCAAGGCCTTGCCGCTGGCGCTGATTCTGTTTGTCATGTTTCCCAGGATACACGGCAGTTTGTGGGGGATGCGCAGTCCGACCCAGGCTGTCAGCGGATTCTCTGATCAATTGGCCCCGGGAACCGTGACTCAACTGGTTCGCAGCAATGCCGTCGCCTTTCGCGCTGAGTTCGAAAATCAGATCCCCTCGGCTGAACATCTCTACTGGCGCGGTCTGGTATTCTGGCACTTTGATGGGTTCGCATGGCAGCGGGGCGACCAAACTTTAAGTGTGAAATTGCCGCTCAACGGCGAAGACAGCACGACCTATGCGATAACGCTGGAGCCGCATAACCATCGCTGGTTGTTTGCGCTGGATTTGCCCTATAAGTCGGAGCCCGACACCAACATCTTGTCGGATCGCACGTTAACATCGCGCTGGGCGGTAAGGCGGCGCAGGCAATACCGGATCCAATCATACCTGACTTACCGTACGGGACCGCTCCGGGAATGGGAACTCGCCGCCCTGAAACTTCCGCGCCGGGCGAATCCAGATGCGCAGGCGCTGGCTCGCAGATGGCGCAGCGCATCCGCAGCTCCGGCCCAGATGGTCGATACAGCTTTGAATTTTTTCCGCAATCACAACTTCAGCTACACCCTGAACCCGCCGCCGCTGGGCGAAAATTCCATCGACGATTTTCTGTTCCGAACCCGCAAAGGTTACTGTGAACACTATGCCTCGGCCTTTGCCTACCTGATGCGGGCGGCCGGTGTTCCAGCCCGGCTGGTGGCCGGGTATCTAGGGGGGGAGCTCAATCCCTACGGCGGATATCTGATCGTCCGACAATCCGACGCACATGTCTGGGTGGAAGTCTGGCTGCCGGGCAGAGGCTGGGTCCGCGTCGACCCCACACTGGCCGTAGCGCCGCAGAGAGTCGCGCAGGGTGCGGCCGCGGCCCTGCCGCCCGAGGAGCAGTCTATGGTCGGCTCACTCGACGCCTTGGGACCGTATGCAAAGTACTGGATTAACCTGCGGCTGGGCTGGGATGCGATCAACAACCAGTGGAACCGGTGGGTGCTGGGGTATTCAAATACCCACCAAAAGGTGCTGCTTGGCAAAATCGGAATTCAAGCCGACACGCTCAAAGGGCTTGCCACTGCAATTATTCTAACAACCCTTCTGATCGGTTCGACCGCGCTTTTATACTTTTTAAGGATATCTAAAGGCGGCCGCGCTAAAAAAGATACCGTCCAAAAAGCTTACCTGTCGTTCTGTACCAAACTTGCGCGCTCAGGCCTGGTCCGCCGGCAGTTCCAGGGACCGCTGGACTACGCCTCAATGGTGGTGGCTTTGCGCCGGGATCTTGAAACAAGGGTTCTTGACATCGTCAACCTCTATATTCGACTGCGCTATGGACGCAGCGGGGAAAGAGATGACCTGAAGCGCATGAAAAAAATGGTGAGACACTTTAAGCCTAATTAGGCCGCCCTGAAAAATAGCACCGGACAAGAGTCGCAGGCTGTTTTTCAAATTTAAAGAACCTTTTAAGGCTGAAGCGCCGGCGGCTTAGTTATTGCGTGCTGCGCATATTTTTTATGGCTTTGTTTCCGGTAAATTACTTTTATTTGGAAAAAATTGGCTTAAGTTACCGATTTGATATCAATAACTATCTTGCGAGTTCTTGGAGGAGACTCCGGTTTTCATATGCAGTCGTGAAACATCACTTTTAAAACGGCCAGATAACCGGAATGAGCAGTGATCCGAGGATTAACACCACCAGATTGAGGGGAATACCCAGCTTCAGGTAGTCGCTGAAACGGTAACCGCCGGGTCCATAAACAAGCAAGTTGGTCTGGTAGCCGATGGGAGTTGCAAAACAGGCGCTGGCCCCGAAACATACCGCCATGACAAAGGGTTTGGGATCGACCCCCAGCCCCAGAGCCGTGGAGACGGCGATCGGGAAAAGCAGAACGGCCGTGGCGTTATTGCTCAGAATCTGGGTGCTGATGCTGACCAGCAGAAGAAAACCGCCGAGAACAAACGCCGGCGATAAACCGGCAAATAACTTCAAGTAGGCCTCGGCATATAACTGGCTGGTGCCGGTCTTTTCCATGGCAACCCCCAGGGCCATGGTGCCAATAATTAAAAGCAGCACATCAGCCTGAATGGCCCGGTAGGCATCCCGCATCTGGAGACATCCGGTCACAATCATCAGAAACACAGCTGTCAGGGCGCACACCATAATGTCGGCCAACCCCAGACTGGCCGCTGCGATCAGGCCGGCAAAAATCAACCCCGCCTTCCAGGCCTTTCTTTTCTGAACGATTTCATGGTGAACATCCTCAACAATGATGTAATCAAGACTGTCGCGCAGGCCGGTTAGCTTATCTGCATAGCACCACACCAGAACGATGTCGCCGACTTTCAGCCGCACATCATGGATTTGCTTTTCGGTGTAGTGAAGACCGCTGCGTTTGATGGCAATAATGTGAAGGTCGCGATCGTGCTTGAGGCTGGACTCCAGCAGTCTGTGCCCCAGCAAGGCGGATTGGGGCGGGATAATCAGCTCCACCACAATCGACTCCTTTTTTCCGGGGCCAAATGACAAATCCTTTTCCGCATGGGGCAACTCGACGTCAACGTGGTGGATGATTTCAACCAGATCACTGGCCGAACCTTTGACCAGCAGAAGGTCATCAGCGGCAATGGTGACATTGTCCCGGGACGGATGAAAAATATGCGAATAGCGAATCAACTCAATGACCTGGATGTTGGGATATTTTTCAGCAAACACCTTCCCGGGATCTTCCCCGATCAGTCTGCTGCCGCGGGGCACGGCCAACTCCGCCAGATATTTTCGGTGTTCACTGTTTTCAAGTTCGCACGAGGGGTTGAGCAGCGCCGGCATGATTCGCGGTGAAGCCAACAGCAAAAATACGATACCGATAATGGCGATCGGAACCCCCAGAATGGACAGCTCGAACATACCGAAGGCGCCATATCCACTTTTGGCGCTCAAATCGCTGATGATAATATTGGTCGAAGTGCCGATCAGTGTGCAGGTTCCCGCCAGAATGGAAGCGTAAGATACCGGAATCAGAAACTTTGACGGACTCAGATCGAATTTGCAGCACATACTCATGACCACCGGGATAAAAAGAACCACCACCGGGGTATTGTTGATAAAAGCGGAAGCAACAGCCACGGTCAACAGGATCATCAACAAAGCCGGCTTGAAGTTGCCGCGCGCCAGTTGAACCACCTTCTGCCCGATAAACCCCACCGCACCGGTTCGTATCATGCCCCTGCTCATCAAAAACATGGATCCCACCGTAATTACCGCCGGGTGTGCAAAACCGGCCACCGCCTCGGCCGGTGTAATGATACGGAACAGGACCAGGGACACCATGATGCCGATGGCAGTCAAATCCACCGGCACCTTTTCGGTGACAAACAGATAGAGTGCAGCAATTAAAATTGCGGTCACCATCCAAACAGACATAGAATCTCCGATATTCATTCCGAAGCTCAGGCATATCCATGTTGGACAATCGGGTAACGTCACTAAGAGTTGAACAAAATAAAATTTTGTCAAGTGATGTCCGACGGAAGGCGGCTTAACTCAAATTTGGCTCTGGCGTGTACGGTTGGAAAAGAACAATTTTTGATGTCTTAACTTTATTCAAAGATTTATGCGCAGCATACAGTAATTAAGCCGCCGGGCTTGGGTCTCACAATTTTATTCAGTTCTGAGAGAAAATCTAAAACTCCGGATGGGCCATTTTCAAGGGCGGATTAATTAGGGTTTGAAACCCTCCATCAAAGAAAACATGCCTCGGGTCTGAATCAGCTTGACCCGCGTGAATCCAGCCGCTGTCAAGCCGTCTTTAATTTCATCAAAGGTGTAGGTGCGGCCCCCTTCAGTACCGGCCAGCATGTTTACCGCAAACAGAGCACCTTCCAGCGGCTGGGTACGGTCGGCCGACATCACGTGGTCGCGCACCACGATCCGGCCGCCGGAACCCAGAGCGCGGTAGATTTTGCCGTACAGGGAATCGTTTTGCTCAAGACTGTTTTGATGGATGATGGCCGACAAAAGGGCAAGGTCGTGGCCCGGGGGCAGCTCGTCCCTGTAAAAATCTCCGGCAACCAGTGCGACCCGGTCAAGCATACCGGCGGCCTGCAAGCGCGCGCGCGCCATTTCAATCACCGGCGCCAAATCGAACAAAGTTGCCTGCATTGCCGGTGCCGCGTTGAGAAACGCCAACGTATAGGTCCCGGAGCCGCCGCCGATGTCCAGCAGTTTGCGGGCCTTGCCGGGGCTTATGGAAGCCACAACTTCCGGCGCGGCTTTGGAAGCGACCACGTGCATGGCACCGATAAAGGCTTTGCGGTTATCCTTGTCCAAGATACCTTTTTTTTCTAAACTCGGGCGGGTCTTGCCCAGCACAATGTCCGTGATCTTAGACCAGTTCTGCCAGACCGTGCCCATGTGAAGAACCATAGGCAGAATAGAATCGGGCGCATCGGCTGAAAGCAGGGGGACGGCCGACGGCTCGGTCCGATAGCGCCCGTCTGTTTTCACCAGAAATCCAAGGGCGCTCAGCGCGTCGAGCAGGATGTTGATCCCGCGCATCTCAGTCTTGGTTGCCGCTGCGATCTCTTCTGCCGCCAGGGCTTTGGCGGCAAGCAAGGTAAAAAGATCCAGTTCCGCCGCGCTGAGAAGTACGCGACTGGCCATAAAGCTGTGAGCCGATCCTAAAATTGATTCTTCTGTGTGTTTTGCGTTCAATTTGCACCTCCGAAGCCGCCGTATTCCGGCAGGGCGTCATTGATAGTTTTTATCATTCAATTTTAATCAGCGTTTTCTCTTATTTTTTCAACCGCATCGTCCAGCACAATGAGGCCGTTTTTCATGGCATAACCGTGTTCGGCAATCCTGAGCCCAAATCTTTATTTTCCAGTACCATTTACAAAAAATGAATTCAAGTCATCTTTTTTACAATATTCAGCGAAATTTTTATTTATCCCCAAAAATAAAAAAATCACTTGACATGCCACATAGTGGTAGTATATGGTGGAACTCCCCTGTAAGAATGCTTCTAATAATATCTCAATGCCTCTCCCCACTTGGCGGCTCATATCCCCGTGAGCCGCCATCTTATTGGGAACAACTATCCGCCAATTCCAGATCAATATTTACCCCTCGCTGAAAATAAAAGATTTAGCTGATACGCTGTGCGGGTTGCGAGTTCCGCGTTGCACGGCGCGCGATAGGGGGGTTCACGTTGCGCGGTGCGAGATGTACCTGTAATGGAAGTTACTTTGAACCATGCTCTGCCTGAGGTCGCCGCCTTTTTGACAAACCGGCAGGGATGATATATAAGTCTAAAAAAATGCAAAACGATTTTAATTATGACGTGGCGTATAGAAGGAGAAAAAGATGATGCAAAAACATTGGACAATTACGGCTCTAACCCTGGTCCTGGCGCTGTTGGTGGCTTTTTCGATTTCAGCCTGCGCCAAGAAAAGGATAAGTTCGGAACCGGCAGCAACCTCGATGGATGAAGAAGCACGCAAACGGGCCGAGGAAGATCGGCAAAGAGAACTCGAACGTCAAAATGCCTTAAAAGAAGAGAATCTTAAAGAAGAGCGCCTCAGTGAAGGCATGGCCGCTGAGAGGACGGTGTCTGCCAGAACCGTGTTCGAAAACGAAGATGTTTACTTTGAATTTGACAGCATCCGACTAACTCCCGAAGCTCAGGAATTGCTGACCAAAAAGGCAGCCTGGCTGCGGGCCAATCCCGCCGCGAGGGTCACCATCGAGGGACACTGCGACAACCGCGGCACCAATGAGTACAACCTGGCGCTCGGCGAAGGTCGCGCCAAGAGCGCCAAAGCTTTTCTGGTGGATCTGGGGATCGAAGCTTCAAGGCTTAAAACCATAAGCTATGGTGAGGAGCGTCCAATCGACCGCGCTCAAACCGAAGAGGCCTGGGCCCGAAACCGTCGCGACCACTTTGTTATCGAAGAATAGCGGCCAGTGATGATGAAAAGGTTGCACCCTGCAGCGCCGCCCCTGCAATACAAAATTGCCTATTTTGTGTCGCCCCACGGTTTTGGACACGCTGCCAGGGCAGCCGCGGTGTGCCAGGCCATTTGGGATATTGATCCCACGGTTCAATTTGAAATATTTACAACGGTGCCGTCCTGGTTTTTTCAGGAATCAATATCGGCGCCGTTTTCCTGGCACCATCTGCCAACCGACGTTGGACTTGTGCAAAAATCTGCGTTTCAAGCCGACTTGAATGCAACGGTTCGCAGTTTGAGCGAGTTCCTGCCTTTTTCAGCGGTGCTGATTGCGGCAATCGCGGCCAGGGTCAAGGCCCTGAGCTGCCGTTTAATCATTTGTGATATCGCCCCCATGGGTGTGCTGGTCGGAAAACAGACCGGAATTCCCTCCGTGTTGGTCGAAAATTTCACCTGGGATTGGATCTACCGGCAATATTCCCCCACCGACGGCCGCTTCAATCAATACATCGCATATTTGCAATCTTTGTTTGAGGCTGCCGACTATCATATAAAAACGGAACCCCTTTGCAGCCCCGGCGAGGTTGACCTGACAGTTTCACCGGTAAGCCGGAAAGAAAAAACATCCGCACAAAAGACAAGAGCACAATTGGGTTTGCCGGCGGCGGCCAAGATCATATTGATAACCACCGGCGGCATACCGCAAAGCTACGGGTTTTTAGAAAGATTAAACCGGCTGCAGAATATCTATTTTGTCATTCCGGGTGGCGGTCCGCAAATGAGCATCCGGAATAATTTGATTATCCTGCCGCACCATTCAGATTTGTATCATCCGGACCTGGTCAATGCCGCCGATGCCGTCATCGGCAAAGCCGGATACAGCACCGTGGCCGAAGTTTACCATGCCGGAGTTCCGTTCGGCTATGTGACCCGGTCTAATTTCCGCGAATCCGGGCCGCTGGCGGCGTTTATCGAAAGGGAAATAAACAGCATCAGCCTGGATGAGAAGGAATTTACCAGCGGCAACTGGGTCACTAAAGCCGAAACCCTGCTGAGCCTGGCGCGTCGGCAGCGCAGCAGGTCCAATGGTGCCGACCAAATCGGCCGGTTTATTAAAAATATGGTTTCGCTCCATTAGGGTTTCAGACCAAAAATAAAGGGCAGCGTCCTAATTCTCATGTCTTTGAATCTTATGAAAAGATTTTTTTCATCCCCAAAAATACGCAAGCTCGAAAGCACGAAAGTCGCAATTTGCCGATAAAGGGCAGCCCGATGATAAAAAAGATTATTTCAGGAGGACAAACCGGCGTCGATCGCGCCGCTCTTGATGCGGCCATCAAACTTGGTGTTGATCACGGCGGTTGGATTCCGAAGGGACGACTCACTGAAAGCGAACCTTTACCGCCCGAATACCATCTAAAGGAAACCCGGAGCGCCGGCTACGCTGATCGCACCGAAAAAAATGTGCTGGAAGGCGACGGAACCCTGATCATATCCCGGGGACCCTTGAGCGGCGGCTCCGACTACACCCGTGAAATGGCCTTCAAACACGGCCGCCCCTGGCTTCACGTGGATCTGAACCGCATGGCCGGCTTCCAGGCGGCTGTGGCCATCAACAACTGGATAACGGGCAGGGGAATCGAAACTTTAAATGTGGCCGGACCGCGCGCCAGCAAGGATCCGGCAATATACCGGGATACGATCAATATTCTTGAAAGTACCTATTACCTCGGTCTCGTCGAAAGCAGCAAGACCGGTCCCGATGCGGCCCGCAAGCCCATGCACGAACCCGAACATCGACTGGCCCCGAGTCCTCAAAACATGGAAGCGGCGGTTGAACGCCTGCTCGACCAGATGACGATGAAGGATAAAACAACGATTGCCAATATGCTGGCGGATGAACTTCCCAATCTTTACTTAACTTTGGGGGGGTATATCATTAACACCTTCGGGCTAATGGCCGGAAATGCCAAACTGCTGGATTCCTGTCGGCGTGCCGCCGACGGAAAAATAGAGCACGAAGAAGAGGCGGCCGCGGTTATCATACGAGCACTCTGGCAAAAGCTGCAGCAGACGCATAAATTGAGGGTCGTAAAATAGGAGGCATTCGGCTGCCGAATGTGGGTTGAATACGCGAACTTTTAGGTTTCAGGACCGACATCTATAACCTTCTCACTGCTGAAAAGTCCCATGCCACAAGGAGCAACAACATGCAAGACATCTACCTTCGCCTGGCCCAACATCTGGAAGACCTGGTGATGGGCTATCCATTTAACGATGCGCTGACGGATCTGCTCATGGAGATGTTCAGCCCGGTTGAGGCCGAAGTCGCCCTGGGGATTCCCAATAATCTGCCGCCGCTGGAAGTTGTCGACCGGCAGTCGATTGTCGACCGTTGCAATCTTCCGGCGGACACCGTGACCGAAGCGCTGCAATCACTATCCGCCCGCAACCTGCTTTACACCCGCACAACCGCGGCCGGCAACCCGGGCTACGCGCTGCTGCAGGTTGGCTACGGAATTCCTCAGACTTTTTTCTGGGGCGGTCAGCAGGATGAGCACGCCCGGCGTATGGCCAAACTGGTTTTAAAGTATTTTGATGTGCCCACGACCCGCAAGGTGTATGGACCCGTGCCGACCAAAACCTATAAATACACCCCGGCCGGTCTGAGCATCGACGTTGCCATGCAGGGCGTAATGCCCAACGAGCAAATGGGCCCCATTGTCCAAGCAGCCACCAAAATTGCCGTGGCCCACTGCCCGTGCCGCATGTCCGCCAATATTCTCGGACGCACCGATTGCCGACACAGCCTTGAGGTCTGCATCAAGTACGACGAGTTGGCCGAGTTTGTGATATCAAAAGGACTGGCGCGTGAAATCTCCAAAGACGAGGCCCATCAAATTCTTGCCGCTTGCGAAAAGGAGGGGCTGGTTCATATGGTGGACAACGCCCAGGGACAGATCAAGCACACCTGCAACTGCTGCGGTCATTACTGCTGGAATGTCGGAATTATACGACGCCGCAAAATTCCCCGGGACCTGCTGATGGCCGTTTATTTTATCCGCGAAACCGACCTGGCGGACTGCATCGGCTGCGGTGCCTGTGCCGACATCTGCCCGGTGGCTGCCGTCAAAATGGCGGGTGAGGTACCCGAAGTCGATCGCAACTGGTGCATCGGCTGCGGGGTTTGTGCTGTTGCCTGTCCGGCCGGGGTTATTTCCATCAAACGCCGCGTAGAAGCAAAAGCTCCTGAATCCTTCACGGATCTGCACCGGCGGATAAAACAGGAGAAGGGACTTGACTAGATCCGGTCGGATCCGCCGCAGCAAGTCTTTGTTCGACCGTATGGTTAAGGTCAGTTTATTTGACACGGTTGCCCGCAATCAGCCAATATTTAAACAAACCGCACTCAAATTGTGTAATAAAAGTAATATATTTCTGTAATTTTTTCCACAATCTATCAACACCGAGCCGCTCAAGCTGCCCGCCCGTTGCGCTAACTGCCTATAATTCTTGCAGTCCGGGTTTGCCCGGATCTTGGCATGATGCTTGCTAAACCACATTCACAAAACAGATATACTTCTTCTCTGCTTCCCTGCGGGTTGAAATTTTAATGCTTCTTTTAATACAGCAACCCAAATTACATTTTAGCCAGATTTAAACGCAAAGCGCCGTTTATTCCAGCCCCTCCAGGCGCCATCCGGATGGCAGCTCGACCGAGCAAAGGGCAGGGCCGTCCGACACAAAGCCATCCGGATGGCGTTTCCTCATATCACCCCGCAGTCACGCCGGTGCCAATCCTTATTTTTCACAGGTGCAACTATTTTCCCTGAAACCGGCCTTGACGAAAATGCTCTGCGGCTTTATTTGTAAAGAACAGCAAAATCAAAAGCGCTGGTGCCTGGCGATATGCAATCTGGATGAGGTTTCGTATGCCACCGGAAATCATAATACCGTTGTTTCCCCTGGGATTGGTTCTGCTCCCGCAGGCTCTATTGCCGCTGCACATTTTTGAAGAGCGTTACAAGTCGATGGTTGGTGAGTGTTTAGCGGAAGAAAGGGAATTTGGAATCGTCTATTTCGATGCGGCCGATATTCATTCAGTCGGCTGCACGTGCCGAATTTTAAAGGTCCTTAAGCGTTATAAGGACGGCCGCCTGGACATTTTAACGCGCGGGCAGAGCCGCTTTTTGATAAAGGCAATGTTCGAACGCAAAGCCTACATGGAAGCACAGGTTTCTTTTTTCGACGACGAAGAGCAGGCCGATACGGATACCTGCCGGAATCTGGCCGCAAGGGGCATCCAACTTCTAAAGCAATTGGCGGCATCGCAGGAGGCGCAGGCTGAAATCGGCGCTGGGGAAGAATTGGATGTAAAATCCATTTCGTTTCAAATTGCTGGGTGTGAAGGGTTCAGCCACACAGAAAAACAGCGCTTTCTCGAAATGACCTCAACCCGGGAACGTCTTGAAAAAAGTGTGGCATCTCTGGAAAAAATTATTGAAAGGATGAGATTAACCGACGAGGTTCAGAAAATAATCGGCGGCAACGGCAATCTTAAGCAATTTCCTTCGAAAGGTTAAACCGAAAATTGATCGTAACCATAATAAAAATATGGAAAAACACCCAATTGAAGTGAATCTTTGCCCATACATACACAGCGATTTGTCCGTCTCACCCCAACGGCATATTACTCAAACAAAAGCTCAATAAACTAATTCGCAAACAAATAAAACGCTGTGTGTTTTTATTTGCCAGAGCCGTTCGCCGCACTCAAACCTCCCTGGACAATCCGGAATTTTCCCGGAAAATCCAAGTGCTTGATGGGGCGATAATATTTGATGCCGATTCCGAAATTGTATAAAACGACTGCTCCGGTGATATCTTCACACCACCGGACCTCGGCAAAATTTATTTCCGGAAAAGAATTTTCCGGCAGGTCGGAAAGCCATAGATTCACACGGGCACCGGGCTTGAGGGCAAGGTCGGTTTCGACGTACATGCCCCCCCGGCCGTAGTTGTACATCCGGGCGTCAAAGTACCCTCCTGTCCCGCACTCTTCGATCACGACAGGCGCCTCGTGAAAGAAACGCGCACAAACTCTTTTCTCAGCATTTGTGCACATCGGTCGTATCCTTTGTTCTGTATTGCGCCGGATCGCTCATACGCGGCAAGCTGCCGATATTAAACAAACAATATTCATTTTGAATACTTTTCCTTGAACATGCGCCGCCGCTCGATCCTTTTTCTCATCTTAAGATTCAGCAGCACCCTGCGATCAATACCACTGCGACGATGCCTCAGGTTTCTTCGCTCCGGAAAATGATCTGAGGAGGAAAATTGGCGGCGATCCGCCAAGCGGCGCCGTCCCCCCCTGTCTTTTTCATTAATCGTTTTCTCATCCTCTGTCATTATCGCGCCCCTGCGACCCTCATCCGTCCAGTTAACCATATTCGGCAGCCATTTAAATCAAAAAAATAAGTATATCAAAACACTTACAAATATTGATGCTTTTTGTCAAGCGGTCAGGTTAAAAAATTCTTTTTGGTGATTCGATTAACCAAAGTAATAACAATTCATTTCAAATCAAGGTATTTTTGTATTTAAACAATGACCCGGCAGGGCGGCCATGGGGCGGTCGGTTGGAAAACGAGACAGCTGCAAGTGTTTGACTAAATTGGGCAAACTCAGCGTGCGCGCTTTAAAAAGGCGGATGAATTAACCGGCGATGCGGATAAGCAATTCTTTTTCCTGCAGATAGTCGCGATAGGCGGATAGAAGTTCTTTCAGCGACGCTTTCATCCGCAGCTGCTGCTTATTGAATTTGGCAATCCGGTAGGCGCGCTCGTAGGAACGAAACAGCGCTTTGACCCCAAAGCCAAAACTGTGGCGGTCATCGCAGATGTGAATCGGTTCCGACCAGCAGCCGTTGAGTTCAACGATTTTCACGCCGCTTCCGGTGCGCAGCGCATTTTCGTCTTTGACCTTCATATCGAAGCGGCCGAAGTAAAACTGGACATCGGCCGTACAAAGTTCATTCAGCCATGATTCAATCTGCCCGTTGATCCGATCATTGCGATCTTTAAAAATCGACCCGTAAGTATGGCTGCCTTGGATGATCACCTGGTATTGCGCGCCTTTTGGGGGGATATAGTCCAGATTGCGGGCATGGGAAATCAATGCATATTTATTGAATTTAAACTCGGGATTGGCTCTTAATGTAATGCCAGCGAAACATGGCCAACACCTCCCGGCATCGGCGCGCGCGATATGATTAAGCCGCGTGCAGTCTCAGGTCCGGACCGTGTGAGTTGAATCCGAAGTTGCAGGCCGACCGAAACTTAAAATTATTTCGAAGATTTTGCCATTGAAAAGCGCCTAAAGATACCTTGAAGCTGGACGCTGAATATTGCCGATCTCTTTTTGAGGAATCCGCTTAAGCCTTGTAGGGTGTGGCTCGTATAGCGGACGAAAATTCGCGTCAGTTCCCAGGGTGATATGGTTTCATGGCGCCGGTGAATTTCGGACAACAGGGTAAAATTAAACAGGGCCAGCCCGAGTATGGTCGCGGCCGTTGCCGTGATATTGGGAGTACCCAAAAACAGGTGGATCGTCGTTCCCACGGTCATTGTCAGAATACTGGGCAACATGACGGCAAGTTTGCGGTTTCGAAAGTAAAGAAATTCAAAAAAACTGGTGTTAAAGCCGACCATGAGAAACGAGATCAGCGACTGCCGCATGCCGGCCCCCAGCCCGGCGACAAATCCGGCGCTGGCGTTGGCCAGAAAAACATATAGCCCCATACGGATCGAACCCAGCAAGGCATGCGAAAAATTAAATGCATACAGAACCTGCCTGAAGATAGGAAAAAAAGCGGGTTAATTTCTGTCGCCGTTCATCAACGGCCATCTCAAAAGCATCCATCTGCCGTTTTAACACCAGCTCCCATTTCAGACCTCGGGCCGTTTTTCTGGCCTGGTGTGACATTTTTTGCCGCAGCGTTTTGTCTTCCAACCGGGTGACGGCATCCTCAAATTCAGCGTCGGAAGCCACCAGAAATCCATTGACCCCGTCTTTTACGCGATCTTCAACTCCCGCCTCCCGATAGGCGACCACGGGAAGACCGGCACACAAAGCCTCCGATACGACATTGGCATAGGCGTCGGTTTTGGAGGGAAACACAAAAATATCCGCCTGCCCGTAAGCGCGGGCGAGCGCCTCATTTTGCAGCTGACCTTTAAATTCGGCTAACGGCAAAATTTTGCGAAGATGGTCGAAATCTTCACCATCGCCGACGATATGCAGTTCAATGTCTTGGCGGCGGTTGAAAAATGCGAGTTTGGCCAGATCTTTTTCGACCGAAATTCTGCCGACATACAGCGCCGTTAAACCCGGTCCGAGTTGGGGGTGTGATCTAATAAATTCAGCATCCACCCCTCTTCCAACGACCTCAATTTTCTTGCGGCCGAATACGATTTCGAGATTTTGCTTGACCCTTGCAGTCGGCACTAAAATGATATCCGCAGCACCGTAAACAATTTTTGTCCACGCCGTCACCAAGGCGGTCACCAGCTTGGCGATGAGGGCGCCGCCCAGCAGCGGCTCGAATTTCCGGCTCGACCAATAGCGGACATATTCGGGCAGCAAGGTGTGATAAGATCCAATGACCGGAATGCCCAGCCGTTTAGCAGCTCCAACAGCTGAAAGGCTGATGGGATGCGCTGAAGCGATCTGCAGGCAGCTGTAATTTTCTTTCCGGAAAACGTCATAAAAGTACCCGGCGAGCTTAATGTAATAAATGGGGTTAAAAGACAAATAGGCTTCCGGCGGCGGCTGGAAAGAGGCGTTGACCCGGACGAAGAAGAAGCGGACGGACTTTACTGTAAGGTTTCCGCTGCTCCGGGGTCCTGCATGAAAACGTCCAGCTGATGGTTTGCGGCCGGATTTCAGCCGGCCAGCAATTACCCAGGTCTTCTTTTCACTGCCGCATTCATCAGCGTCGTTCCAAACATATTCTCACGTCGTCGGATTGTCAGATCCCTTACAAAATTATTGCGGTTGTCTTGACTGTCGCTAATCCAAACATAAGTTTAAGTAATCACAAATCGCCGACCCGATTTGGTCGTCCGTATTGTCGTAACTTTAAAGGTCCGTGATCTGTCTTTTCGCAGACTTGCTCAAAAAATACGAGCAGCTGCCGGGCGAAATCATTTCGCCGGATCATACTGAATCTTCGAATGCTTATATTTTAAGGAAATCCCAATGGCAAGCTACGATTATGACATCGGCATCATCGGCGGAGGGGCGGCCGGTTTAACGGTTGCTTCCGGTGCAGCCCAGCTTGGGGCTAAAACGCTGCTGGTTGAAAGGGAAAAGGAACTCGGCGGCGATTGCCTGCATTTCGGGTGTGTGCCCAGCAAAACCCTGATTAAAACCGCCCATGTCTACCAGCTGATGAAAAATGCCCGCAAATTCGGTTTGCCGTCGCTGAAGCTTTCGGCGGTGGATTTCAGAGCGGTATCAAAACGCATAAAATCGGTGATCGATACGATTCAACCCCACGATTCAAAGGAACGGTTTTGCAAACTGGGTGCCCGGGTGGAGTTCGGACAACCGACGTTCACCGACGAGCACAGCATCCGCTTAAACGGCAGCAGCTATTCAGCCAAAACATGGGTGATTGCCACCGGTTCTTCGCCGGTTACACCGCCGATCAAGGGATTGGATAAAACGCCTTACATGACCAATCGGGAAATTTTCAACCTTGACCACCTGCCGAAATCTATGATTATTCTGGGAGGCGGGCCTATCGGCAGCGAGATGTCCCAAGCGTTTTGTCGCCTGGGCACCCAGGTTGCCGTAGTAAGCAGAGGCCCCCAGATTTTGGCCAAAGAAGACCCGGATCTGGCCGATGCAGTTCAAGAGGTTCTGATGTCTGAAGGCGTTGAATTTTATCTTAATTCAACCATTGAGGAGGTCAGCGATCTCGGCGGTGAAATAGAGGTCAAGATCAAAACAGCGCAGGGAAGCATGATCAGCCTAAAGGCGGAAAAGATCCTGGTTGCATTGGGACGAGGTGCCAATACTGAAGATCTCGGACTCGAAGACATTGGGATCAAATTCGACCGGCGGGGGATAAATGTCGACCATCGTCTGCGCACCAACCTCAAGCATATTTATGCCGCCGGCGACGTCAACGGCAGCTTTCAATTTACCCATGCCGCCGGTTATGAGGGCGGCATTGTCGTCAGCAATGCAATCTTTCATCTTCCCCGCAAAGTCGACTACTCATTCCTGCCCTGGTGTACCTATACCGATCCGCCCCTGGGCAGCATCGGAATGAATGAAAAAAGGGCCGCGGCGGCCGGAATAGATTATCAGGTCTGGATCGAGGAATTCAAAGACAACGATCGCAGTCTGGCCGAAGGCGAATCCATAGGTAAGATCAAGATGATCCTCGATGAAAAGGAAAAGCCGATCGGTGTTCAGATTCTGGGGCCCAACGCGGGAGATTTGCTCGGCGAATGGGTGGCCGTCTTAAACGGCAAGGTCAAGCTGTCTACCCTGGCGGCGGCGGTCCATCCCTACCCGACTATTGGGGAGATCAACAAAAAAGTGGCCGGCTCCTATTTTTCACCAAAAATTTTTTCCGATAAAGTTCAAAAGGGCTTGAAATTTTTCTTCCATTTGAAGGGAAGGGCCTGCGGTGAAGATACTTGTGGTGAATAAGTAAAAATCCGGAGCCAGAGGACCCGGCTTTGAGCTAAGCCAAGAGGTCATGATTGACGTCGGTACCATTGCAAAATTTCGTAATACGAATATCGAAATCCGAAACAAATTCGAATATCAAATTATCCAATGACAGAAACAAAAACATATTCGCAACTTCGAGCACACCTACGGTTTGGAACATTTGAATTTTGGTCATTATGTATTGTTTCGGATTTCGTGCTTCGGATTTATAGCCATTTGGATCATTAGGCTGAGCCGATTACCTCTGACCTGCCAAAGAAGGCTATGATTTCTACATTGCATTAGAGGATCAGAACATGGAATATAGCGACCCTAACACACAGCTAAAAACAGGAGTCACCGCATCCGTCAGCACACCGGATCTGGGAATCGCACCGGCAGAGTGTGTTGCCACCGAGCGCGCCGAACCGTGTACCATCGTCATCGCCGGGGCAACCGGGGATCTCACCGCCCGCAAGCTGATTCCGGCGCTTTTTCATCTGTATCTCAATGACGGCCTCCCCCCAACTTTTCAGATTGTCGGCTGCGGGCGCACCCAGATGGATGGCACTGAATTCAGAAACCGGATGGAAGCGGCCTTAAAAGCCGGCGGCGCAATGGATCCGGCCGGTTGGCCGGCCTTTTCCGCTGCACTTCACTACCGGTCGATTGACTACGACGGGCTGGCATCTTATGACCGTCTTGCGAAGTCGCTGCGGGAACTTGATGACCGTCACAAAACCCTGGGAAACCGGATTTTTTATATCGCCCTGCCGCCGGTTTTATACAAGACGGTGGCGCAGATGATCGGCCGGGCAGGCTTGAGCACCGAAATGAGCAACGGCAACGGATGGTCGCGCATCGTTGTCGAAAAGCCCTTCGGCACCGATTTGAAGACCGCTCAGGACCTCGATCAAAGTCTGCACACGCATTTTGGCGAGCACCAGATATTTAGAATCGACCATTACCTGGCCAAAGAGACCGTCCAGAACGTTCTGATGTTTCGGTTCGCCAATTCGCTGTTCGAACCCATCTGGAATCGAAGATATATCGACCATGTCAGCATCACGGCCACCGAAACCCTCGGGGTTGAACATCGAGCCGGCTACTATGAACAGTCCGGCGTCCTGCGGGATATGTTTCAAAATCATATGATGCAGCTGCTGTCCCTGATCGCGATGGAGCCGCCCTCACGTTTTAAAGCCGACCTGGTGCGCGACGAAAAAAGCAAGGTGTTTGGTGCACTTCGGCCGTTTCCGATCGACGATCTTGCGAACCACCTGGTCCTTGCGCAATACGGGGCCGGCGCGATCAACAAGCGGCCGGTTCCCGCCTATCGCGAAGAACCGGACGTGGATCCTGAGTCGCTTACCCCGACCTATGCCAGAATGAAGGTCTTTCTGGACAACTGGCGCTGGCAGGGTGTTCCGTTTTATATGACTTCCGGCAAGCGGCTGCCTGAAAAATTAACCGAAATCGCCATTCAGTTTAAAACGGTTCCGCATTCCTTATTTCGCCATATCCTCGGGGAAGCCATTGTTGCCAACCGCTTAATTTTAGGAATCCATCCGGATGAAAAAATAACGCTGACGTTTCAAACCAAAAACCCCGGTGCCCGGGTATGTCTGCGCACGGTCACCATGGATTTTCATTACCAGCAAAGTTATTCGGGACCCGTTCTGGATGCCTATGAAAAAGTTTTAATCGATTGCATGCTGGGCGATCAAATGCTCTTCTGGCGCCAGGACGCTGTTGAAAGAAGCTGGTCGTATTTGACACCCATCCTGGATCGCTGTGAAGGCTGCGGCGACCAGCACCAAATGCTGCAATTTTATCCGGCCGGAAGCAAGGGACCGGCGGCCGCCGAAAAGCTATTCCGGCAATCGGAAAGCCAGCGGTAGGGATAGGGTTCCAGGCGACCGCTCAGCCAACCACAGAGAACGCAGGAAGAACAACTGCAAAATTTAAATCACCAACCTGTTGGAGCCAAACAACATGGATGCCACCGGCAGTGAAATAGCCAAAGATCGCACGAAAGCCATCATAAAAGCCGCCTTCCTGCTTCTTTTTATAGCGACGGCCATTATTCTGGTCCGCTATACCCCGGTTAAAGATTATTTGACGGCTGATGCTCTGGGCCGCTTTCTGGCGGCCGCCGGCTTCTGGGCTCCGGTGGTTTTCATGCTGATTTATACCGTCGGGGTGTGTTTGTTTCTGCCGGGAACGCTTTTAACCGGTCTGGGGGCGGCCATCTTCGGCGCCTACTGGGGATTTGTTTATGTGTGGTTCGGCGCCATGGGCGGCGCCGCGGCCGCCTTTTGGATCGGGCGAACCCTGGGCCGCGAATTCGCGGCTTCGCTCATCGGCAACAAGCTGCGGAAATATGACGACGCCATCGAACGCAATGGATTTGCAACTGTATTGTACCTGCGTCTGGTTTATTTTCCCTTTACCCCCATGAACTTCGGCATGGGGCTTACCAAAGTCCGTTTTCTCGATTATATTTTGGGGACCGGCCTGGGCATCATGGTCGGAACTTTTATTTTTACGTTTTTCATCGGAACCTTGAAAGAAGTCTGGGCATCCGGCAATTGGGGAGAATTAATATCCTTTAAGGTATTTTTCTCCATCGGACTTTTTATTTTTTCTTTCTTTATTCCCAAAATCATCAGAAAGGCAGGTTTCAAATAATGGACATTCTTGCGGCCGACATCGGCGGAACCCATAGCCGTTTTGCACACTTTACGATTGACCCGGGGGGTGCCCTGTCCCTGGTCGAAACCCGCTGGATCGAGACCCGCCGGGCGAAATCTTTCTCCCATTTATTAGACCTGCTGCAGCAAACGGAATTTTCCCTGCCGGTCAACGCCGGCGACGCGGCCGTGTTCGCAGTCGCCGGACCGATCGTAAAAGGAGTTTACAGCAACCCGCCCAACATTGCCTGGGACATTGATGTGTCCGACAGCGCAAACCGCTTCCAATTGAAGCGCTGTTTTCTGATCAACGATTTCGCGGCCCAGGCCTATGCCTGCCGCACATCCATCCTTGAATCGGAGCAACAGATCGTGCCGGGAGAAATCGACCCTAGCGCAGCGCTGGCGGTCATCGGCGCTGGAACCGGTTTGGGGATGGCCGCCCTGATGCCGGATGGTGCCGGCGGCTACCTGGCTGTGCCCTCCGAGGGCGGACACGGTGCTTTTGCCTTTGAGTCCCCGGCGGAATTTGACTTCATGAAATTTTTGATTGATGAATCGGGAGGCCCCTATGTAGAAGCCGAATGGGTTGTCTCGGGCCGCGGGTTGAGCCGCGTGCACCAGTTTCTCTGCGGTGAAAAACTGGATCCGGCCGAAATCGCGGCCGGCTTGACGCGGAATTCGGAAACACTGCGGTGGATGGCACGGTTCTACGGCCGCGCCTGCCGCAACTACGCCTTGCAGGTACTTGCAAGGGGCGGCGTTTACATCGCGGGCGGCGTAGCCGCCAAAATACCCGAGATGGTGACCCATCCTGAATTTCGGCAGCAGTTTCAAAACTCAAAAACCATGGCGCCCTTGCTGAATAAGATTCCGGTTTTTCTCAACTGCAACGAGGACAGCGGCTTATGGGGAGCCGCCTTTTTTGGGGCTCTGGCTTTAAGGCCAAATGAGACGTTTTGAGGTTCAGCGTTCAGGGTTTAAAGACTTATTGGCTGGGGGTTTATAAGAAGTCTGGAGGGCGAGGCTTGTAACTGATCAGGCTGGGTGGAATATAATTGGACGCCCCTTACTAATGGTGCTATAGCAACTGTAATTTCCCGAAACTGGTTTAACGCCAAGCGACCATCAACTCCAGCATGACGGTGTCGCATCATTTGTCAAACCTTTTGAAGCCTTGGTGCCAAGCAGCGCCGCCCGAAAAGAAAGCCTGCATATTTCGGCTTTATAATCACGGAAGAGAATTATGGCCATCCGGGATAAACTAAAACAGCAAGCCGCATTGCGTGCGGTGCAGTTGATCGAATCGGGCATGGTGGTCGGCCTTGGCAGCGGCAGCACCGCGGCTTTCGCCGTTCAACAAATCGCAGAGCGCCTGAAATCCGGCAGTCTTAAAAACATTGTCGGCATACCAAGCTCCGTTCGGACCGCCGATCTGGCCCGGGAGTTGGGCATCCCTTTGGCGGGTTTTGATGAACAGCCGCAAATTGACATCACCATTGATGGTGCGGATGAGGTCGATCCGGCTCTGAACCTGATCAAAGGCGGCGGGGGCGCCTTGCTGCGGGAGAAGGTGCTGGCCCAGGCCAGCCGGCGAAATGTCATTGTCGTGGACGGCAGTAAACTTTCGGCGCAGCTGGGAACGAATTGGGCCCTGCCCATCGAGGTTATTCCTTTTGCTCTTAAAATCGAAAAACGCTTCCTGAAATTCATCGGCGCAGCGGTTACAATCCGCCTCAAAGAGAATGGAAATTACTTTACCACCGATCAAAACAACCTGATTCTGGATGCCGCTTTCGGACCGATCCAGGACCCTGAAAAACTGGCTTTACGGCTGAATGAACGTGCCGGAATCGCCGAACACGGTCTTTTTTTGGGACTGGCCGGCGATGTCATCGCGGCCACCGCAGACGGCATTCGTCATTTGAGAAGGAAATGAAATCAACCCCAGCCGATCATGCCGCCCACGCTCTTCGCAGGCATTTTATAAAAACCGCTATCCGGCTCCTGACAGGTATCGGCCTGCTGTTGTTAAATCCGATCTCAAACGCTTTTCAGAGCGCCTGGGCGCAGACGAAACGCGTTATTCTTCCCAAAGGCACAAGTATGACCAGTCTGGTTAACCGCAACCCCGCCGACTTGGACACCCGAAATCTGGAAGTGATTCCGCTTGAAAAGTTTGAGACCATGGGGCTGACCGACCACGAAGTGGACCTGGCCGCCTGGCGCCTGGAGATCACCGGATCGGTCAAAAAGCCGCTCAGGCTGACCTATTCCCAACTCCTGAAGATGCCGGTGCTCGAAAGAAATGTTCTCTTGATTTGTCCCGGTTTTTTTACTAATCACGGACGGTGGAAGGGTGTTTCCATTGCGGAGCTGCTCAAAGCAGCCGACGCACAAAGCGGGATCACCCATGTCTCTTTACGGGGGCCTGAGGGGCGCTATGCCAAAGTGGAGCGATTTTCCATCGATGAAATTGTTTCCAATAAAGTATTTTTAGCCTATCAGGTAAACGGACAGGTGCTTCCCCAAAAGCACGGATACCCGCTGCGTGCCGTGGCCGAGGATCACTACGGGTCTGATTGGGTAAAATTTGTCCACCACATCGAGGCGCATAAAATAAATGAGCCGCCTGTGACAGATTAGGAATTAAAGGAGCCGCCATGCAAAAATCCGAATTTATCAAACACGTCGGCATTCAGGGAAGCAATTATCAGATCTATGATATAAACAGACTGGAAGAAAAGGGAATCGCAGCGGTCGGCCGACTGCCCTTTTCGATTAAAATCCTGGTTGAAAATCTTTTGCGCAAACTGGACGGGCGGGTGGTCAGAGAAGAAGATTTGCTCAATATCGCCCGCTGGCAGAAACGCTACGATGCGCCGCTGGAGATACCCTACCATCCGGCGCGCGTTTTGATGCAGGATTTTACCGGGGTTCCGGCGGTGGTGGATCTGGCGGCCATGCGCGACGCAGTCAAAGATCTGGGCGGGGACCCGGCCAAAATAAACCCGCTGGTGCCGGTGGACTTAATTGTCGACCATTCCGTCCAGGTGGATTACTTCGGTTCCGCCGATGCCCTCACCCAGAATGTCGCCAAGGAATACGAGAGAAACTCCGAACGGTATGCGCTGCTCAAGTGGGCCCAGAAAAGCTTTGACAATTTCAGCGTGGTACCGCCCAACTCCGGAATCTGCCATCAGGTCAACCTGGAATATTTAGGCCGGATTGTCATTGCTGAACAAAACGGGGAGAGTCTCATCGCCTACCCGGACACTCTGGTCGGCACGGATTCGCACACCACCATGATAAACGGCATCGGCGTGATGGGCTGGGGGGTCGGCGGCATCGAGGCCGAAGCGGTCATGCTCGGCCAACCCTATTACATGTCGATACCCGAAGTCATCGGCGTCCGGCTGGGGGGTGAATTGCAGGAGGGCGTAACGGCCACGGACCTGGTGCTGACCGTCACTGAAATGCTTAGAAAACATGGGGTGGTTGAAAAATTTGTCGAATACTTCGGTCCGGGAATGAAAAAATTGACCGTGCCGGACCGAGCCACCCTGTCCAATATGACCCCCGAATACGGCGCAACCATGGGCTTCTTTCCCGTGGATGAAAAAACCATCGAGTATCTCGTGATGACCAACCGCGAAAAGCAGGCTCAAATCGTGGAACATTGCGCCAAAGCCCTGGGGCTTTTTTATACCGGATTGCAAGATCCCGAATACACCGAAGTGATAGAAATGGATCTGTCCCGGGTGGCCCCCTCGGTGGCCGGACCGGCCAGGCCTCAGGACAGAATCAGCCTTTCGGCGCTTAAAGACAATTTCGGCACCATCCTCGGCTGCGAATATGAACGCAATACCGACGTGGAGCATATTTCCAAATACCATGACGAATCCGGCAGCCGTACAACCCGGCCCGCAGAATGCACACCCAAAAAGAAAGTCTGCGAAATTGTGTATAACGGCCAACAGCTGAAACTTTGCGACGGCAGCATTGTGATCGCCGCCATTACCTCCTGCACCAACACTTCCAACCCGTTCGTCCTGCTGGGCGCCGGGCTGGTTGCCAAAAAAGCGGTGGAAAAAGGCTTGCAGGTGCCGCCTTTTGTGAAGACGTCTTTGGCGCCCGGTTCGAAGGTGGTCATCGATTATCTGAAGGACGCCGGTCTTCTGCCTTATCTGGAAACGCTAGGCTTTCATCTGGCCGCCTTCGGCTGCACCACCTGCATCGGCAACAGCGGCCCCCTGCCGCCTGAAATCGACGATGCCGTCACCCAAAATGACCTGACGGTTGCAGCGGTGCTTTCGGGCAACCGCAATTTTGAAGCCCGTATTCACCAGCGCGTCAAAGCCAATTTTCTGGCTTCCCCCATGCTGGTGGTGGCTTTTGCGCTGGCCGGCCGAATCGATATTGATTTGAGCAGCGAACCCCTCGGGCTGGGGACCGATGACCAACCGGTCTATCTTAAGGATATCTGGCCGGGCACTAAAGAAATCCAAGCCCTTGCCAAAGCGCATGTCAAGAAGCAGTTTTTCAAGTACGAGTACGAAAAAATATTTGAGGGCGACGAATTCTGGCGCAGCCTTAAAGTCGTCGAAAGCACCACCTTTGCCTGGGACGAAGGGTCCACCTACATTAAAAAGCCGCCCTATTTTGACGGCTTTAAACTGCAGTTGAGCAAAACGGGAGATATCACCGCCGCCAGAGCACTGCTGGTCCTGGGGGATTCGGTCACCACCGATCACATATCGCCGGCCGGCGCCATTCCGCCGAACTATCCCGCCGGAAAATACCTAATCGATCAAAACGTCGCCCCCCAAGACTTTAACTCCTATGGTTCCAGGAGAGGCAACCATGAAGTCATGATGCGCGGAACCTTCGGCAACATCCGAATCAAAAATCAGATGGTGGCACCCAAAGAAGGCAGTTATACTCTCAAGCTTCCCGCCCGCAATGAAATGTTCGTCTATGATGCGGCCATGGCCTACCAGGCGCAAGCAATGCCGCTGGTCGTTTTGGGAGGCAAAGAATACGGCACCGGCTCTTCGCGGGACTGGGCCGCCAAAGGCACCTGCCTGCTGGGCATTAGAGCGGTCATCACCGAATCCTATGAACGCATCCACCGCAGCAATCTGGTCGGCATGGGCGCCCTGCCCCTGGTGTTTAAGGAGGGTGAAAGCTGGGCCGGTCTCGACCTGGACGGTTCTGAAACCTTTTCGATCAGCGGCATCGAAAATATGAAGCCGCGAAAAGTGCTGCAAGTCAAAGCCGTGAAGGAAGATGGCCGTGAAATCGATTTTGAAGTCATCGCCCGCCTCGATACCGAGGTGGATGTGGCCTACTTTGAAAACAACGGCATCCTGCCGTATGTCCTGCGCAAAGTGATTGGAGAGAACTAAGTACACAATTTCATAAATACGATCACATATAAGATACTCACCGCTGAGCACACAGAGCACGCTGAGAATTTATAATGTTTAGCAATCTGTGATCCCTGCGGTCTCGGCGACCTCTGCGGTTAATTAAAAAAGCAGGCCACCGTGCCGACCTTCATGGATCATGCACCAGGACCCGGTGGGTCGGCGGCCGTGCCGAACTGATCCGGCAGCCGCGGCAGGCTGCCCTGTACCGTGCAGCGGCTGCGGAAAACGGCGCCCAAAGGAGTGAAGTGATGACAATTGAAGGCAACATTGTAAAAAACGACGACGGCACCCTGACGGTGCCCGATAACCCGATCATCCCCTTTATCGAAGGGGACGGCATCGGACCGGACATCTGGCGGGCAGCCCGGCTGGTCATTGACAGCGCCGTGCAAAAGGCGTTCGCCGGCAGGCGCAGCATCCAATGGCTCGAGGTGTTGGCCGGTGAGAAGAGTTTTCAAAAGACCGGCGCCTGGCTGCCGGATGAGACGCTGGCTGCCATTGAGAAGCATGCGGTGGCCATCAAGGGGCCGATGACCACACCGGTCGGCAAAGGCATCCGGAGCCTCAATGTTTCAATTCGACAGAAGCTGGATCTATATGCCTGCGTGCGCCCGGTTAAATATATCGACACGGTGCCCAGCCCAATGAAGCATCCTGAAAAAATCGACATGGTGGTTTTCCGGGAGAACACCGAAGATCTGTATGCCGGCATCGAATACGAAGCCGGCAGCCCGGAAGCCAGAAAAGTCAGGACTTTTTTAAACGATCAGATGGGATGCGACCTGCCGGATGATGCCGGCCTGGGCATCAAACCCATCAGCGCCCGCAAAACCAAACGCCTGGTGGCAAGGGCCATCGCCCATGCGATCGACAACGGATATGCCAGCGTCACCTTGATGCACAAAGGCAATATTATGAAATTCACCGAAGGCGCCTTCGCCAAATGGGGCTACGAGGTTGCCCGCGAAAAATTCAGAAATCAAACGATTACGGAGAAGGAGCTGTATGATGATTATCGCGGCAAACAACCTGACGGCAAAGTTTTAATCAAGGACCGCATTGCGGACATGCTGTTTCAACAGGTTCTGCTGCGGCCCGATGAGTTTGATGTGATTGCCACACCGAATTTAAACGGCGACTACCTGTCGGACGCGCTGGCCGCCCAGGTGGGCGGCTTGGGAATGGCGCCGGGAGCCAATATCGGAGACCGCTGCGCTGTTTTTGAAGCCACTCACGGAACCGCCCCCAAGTACGCCGGTCTGGACAAAGTCAATCCAAGTTCGATTATCCTGTCGGGCGCTATGATGCTCGAATATATAGGATGGCGGGAGGCTGCCGATGCCATTCGCGCTGCGCTTCAGGCCGCCATCATGGCCGGCATCGTAACCTATGATCTGGCGCGCCAGATAGAAGGCGCCACCGAGGTCAAATGTTCCGAGTTCGCCCAGGGCATCATCGACAAGATGGCTTAAAGACGAATATAAGGCCCGGAAACTTTAAACAACTATTTATTGCCTGAATTTTTCACCTATTTTTACCCGCAATGCAAGAGTGTTTCCATCTGCAGATTGTCCCAAACGAAGGTTGCTGGAAAAAATTCAGGTATTAAAATCGTTGCAGCTCTTGGGAGGCAACTATATGGATGTAAAAAAACATCATGCGCGCCGGATTCATAGATTGCTTCTCATTTGGATTTTAATCGCGGCGGCAGGTTTGAGCCCGGCGCCCCGGGCCGACGCGCTCACCTGGCCACAAATTCGGGAGAAGGCACGCGGCCAGACGGTGGACTGGTACATGTACGGGGGATTTTCTTCCGCCAACGCATACGTAAATGGCTATGTCGCCCCGCGGGTCATGGAACTTTACGGTGTCAAACTGCGCCAGGTGCCCATAAAAGACATCTCCGAGGTGGTCAGCAAGATCCTGGTTGAAAAGCAGGCCGGCAAAACTTCCGGGGGTGAGGTCGATTTAATGTGGATAAACGGCGAAAATTTCCGCACCTGCAAGCGCAACAATTTGCTCTACGGACCGTTTGCCGATCAGCTGCCCAATCAGAAGCTGGTCGATTGGAAGCGAGCATCGATCATAAGCGACTTTGGCGAACCCGTGGAGGGTTGGGAGTCCCCCTGGGGTAGCGCTCAGTTTGTAATGATCTATGATTCCAAGCGCATCCCCGATCCTCCGCAAACCATGGGCGGCCTGCTGGTCTGGATACGGGCCAATCCCGGCCGCTTTACCTACCCGGCCCCGCCGGATTTTACCGGTTCGGTATTTGTGCGCCACGTGTTCTACCACGTGGCCGGCAATGTCGACTCCTGGCAGGGAAAGTTCGATGAACAAAGCTTTGAAAAAGCGGCTGCAAAAACGTATCAGGTTTTAAGCGATCTGGCCCCGAATCTGTGGCGGCAGGGCCAAACCTATCCGCAAAGTCCCGTCCAGTTGCACCAACTGTTGGCCGATGGGGAGGTGGATTTTGCCATGAGCTACCATCCGGGAAAAGCATCCGAGATGATCCAAAACGGTCTATATCCCGAGACGGTGCGCACCTTCGTATTCGAGGAGGGCACCATCAGCAACACCCACTTTGTTGCGATTCCGTTTAACGCCGCGGCCAAGGAAGGGGCCATGGTGGTGGCCAATTTTCTGATCTCACCGGAAGCGCAGTTGAAAAAAGCGGATGTCGCGGTTTGGGGGGACCTGCCGGCCATTGACATCGGACGTCTGGATGCAGACTGGCAGGCCAGGTTCAAGAAACTGCCCCGGGGAATTGCCACCCTGTCGGATGAAAAGTTACATAGCCACCAGCTCCCGGAACCGCCGTCGGAAATTTTAATCCGCCTGGAAAAGGGCTGGGACCGGCATGTTTTGAAAAAGAGATAACCGTTCAGGGGTTCAAAGGTTCAAGGTCCACATCAACCCCTGAGGCGTCGATTCGTCAGCTTTGATCTTACCCGCCACTGCCGAGCAAAAGTTGGAGTTCGAAGGCACGAGGCGGATTGGCCATAGGATATAATTTGTTTTTATTCGGCTTGGCCGTATTATTATGGCAAGGTGACTTTGCTTCCGACCGGTTGGGTGCAGGTCAGGACCAAGCGGTGAACCTTGAACCTCAAAACCTATGAAAGCTTATACTATAAGTCACCCACAAGATGCGGACGCGCGGACGCGCACCAGTCCCGGATTTTGGCTGACCGGCCGACTGGTTGCGCCGGCCCTGGCGGTCGTGCTGGTGTTGTTCGGCGGCGGGCTCGTGCTGGGTTTGATTCAAAGCCTGGGACATTGGCCGGCGGCCGGCATGCAATCGACAACTTTCAAGCATTTTGCCAACGTGCTCGGCGACCCGGATTTTTTGCAGAGCTTGGCGCTGACCCTTTATATCGCGGTGACCTCGACCGCAATTGCGGCAGCACTCAGCATTTTCATGGCCTTTTTTTTGCTGTCGCTGACTGAAAAAAGCCGCATTCTTTACTTCATCTTCCAGATTCCACTGACGGTCCCGCACCTGGTGATTGCGGTGGCCATGGTGTTTATGCTGACACCGACCGGCCTATTATCGAGGCTGGTCATTAAACTCGGCTTGATCGAGGCTTCCGCGGCTTTTCCCTTGCTGGTAAATGACCGCTGGGGAATTGGCATCATTCTGACCTACGTCTGGAAAGAGATCCCGTTTATCGCCCTGATGATTTTAGCGGTATTGCGCCGCAGCGGCGTTGAACTGCTGGAGGTGGGCCGCACCCTGAAGGCGGGCCGCTGGCAGCGGTTTCGCTATATCACCCTGCCGACCATCTACCCGAGCCTGGGGGCCGCCTGTCTGATTGTCTTTGCCTACACCTTCGGCGCTTTTGAAGTACCTTTTCTGCTGGGGCAAACCTTCCCCATGATGCTGCCGGTCTGGGCCTACAAAAACTACAGCGACGTTGATCTGCTGGCGCGTCCGGAGGGCATTGCCACCGGGCTGATCATCGCCGCGGTGATCATCGCTGCGATCGTCTGCTCCCAGCTGTTGACCCAGGCAGCCCGGCGCCGGGGGGTCGTCCTATGAAAATATCAACGCGCCATATGGCTGCCGCCGTGGTGATCGTCGCAGTTCTGCTGCCGTTTCTGACGCTGATTCTATGGTCGTTCAGCGCCCGTTGGTTTTTCCCGGATCTGTGGCCGGCGCAGTGGGGACTGCGGGCCTGGCGGTATGTGTTCGGTACGGCGGGTTCCCAAATTATTTCGGGCTTGACCCAGAGCATGCGGGTGGCTCTGGCATCGGCCGCCATCTCGGTTGCAATCGGTGTGCCGGCCGGCCGGGCGCTGGGATTGTACAGCTTCAGAGGCAAGGACATGATCTCTGTCATCTTGACGCTGCCGGTGATCGTTCCCCCGCTGTGCGTGGCCATGGGGCTGCATCTGTGGTTTATCAAGCTGGGTCTGGCAGAGACGTTTTGGGGCGTGGTTCTAGTTCACCTGACGTTTTGCCTGCCCTATTCGGTGTTCGTCATGTGGGGGGTGTTTTCAAATTACAATCCGGACTTCGAAGATCAGGCCCGCTCGCTGGGCGCGACTTCCTGGAAGCTCATCACCCGCGTAATGCTGCCGCTGACCCTTCCCGGCATCATGGTGGCCGGTTTGTTTTCATTTTTGCTGTCCTGGAGTCAGTACCTGAGCACCTTGATCATCGGCGGCGGCAGGGTAACTACCCTTCCCATCTTGCTGTTTGCCCTCATGGGCAGCGGCGACCGGCCGGTGGCCGCTGCGGTCAGCATGGTGTTCGTCGCACCGGCTTTCCTCGCACTGTTGCTCAGCGCCGGGTATCTGGGTAGAGGAAGCATGGCGGGGGTGCGTTGATGGGCGAATTGCAGTTGAAAAATCTGACCATCAGCTACGGTCGTGCAGCAGTGGTCCGCCGATTTGACCTTACGGTGCATGACGGCGAAATGGTGTCGCTGCTGGGACCCAGCGGCGCCGGGAAAACAACGATTCTCAAGGCGGTGGCCGGTCTCATCCGACCGCAAAAAGGCGAAATCATCATTGACGGGCAATCCGTGGTGCATTTACCCCCGGAAAAACGCAGTGCGGTGATGGTGTTCCAAAAGTCCCTGTTGTTCCCATTTATGAATGTGGCCCAAAATATCGGATTCGGCTTGCGTATGCAGGGACGCCAGGGTCGGGAAATCCGCCAGCCGATTGACCGGATCCTGGAGCTTACCGAACTCACCGGTCTGGGACAACGTAAAGTTCATGAACTCTCCAGCGGGCAGCAGCAGCGCGTCAGCCTGGCGCGGGCGCTGGTGCTTAAACCAGCCGTTCTCCTACTGGATGAACCGCTCAGCAGCCTGGATGCCAACCTGCGCCAGCAGATGCGCGATTTGATTCAGGACATCCAGGCCGAAATCCGGATCACCACTTTGTTTGTCACCCATGATCAAGCCGAGGCGCTGATGATATCGCACCGTATGGGTCTGCTTTTAGATGGACGGCTGCGCCAGGTCGGCGAACCCCGGGAGCTTTTTTACCGGCCGGCGGATCCCGACGTGGCCCGCTTTTTCGGCGGCTGCAATTTTATCCGGGGTAAGGTAAAGGACGGGGTATTCCAGTCGGAATTCGTCAATACACCGGCACCGGCGATCAACGGCAATGGCCATTGGTTGACGGCCACCATCCGCCCGGAAGATATTCTGATCACATCGGAGTCAAAATATGATCTGCGGGGCAAAGTTCAAAAAACAAATTTCGAAGGCAGCGCCAATCGCATCTGGGTGCAGTGCAAGGATACCCGCTTTGTGATCCTGACTTCAGAAACAGCCTTTTCCCCCGGGCAAGAGGTCGGCCTGCATCTGCCGCCGGATAAAATCCGCATATTTCCTTCCGATATATAATCCATTATTTGCGATTCTTTATTTTAACAGGACACAGATTTTCACAGATACACACAGATAAGAAATAGCAGTATATTTGAGGTATCGAGAAATTTGGGGATGAGTTAAAAATGGTAATGAATTTAATGAAGGACATGCTGCCCCAGGTGGCTGAATATCTTAACACCAGGGATTGGAAAGATGTTTCCGCCATGCAGGGACGCAGATTTACGGTCACCCCCTTGGCACAGGGGGAGTACAATCTAAACTATATAATATCTTCAGATTCTCTCCGGCTCGTTTTGCGGGTCAACATCGGCACCCAGATCAAGCGCCAAGACCAGATCATCTACGAGTACCGGGCCTTGGATCTGTTGAAAGAAAGCGGGGTGACCCCCAGGCCTCACTTCGTCGATGATACGCGCCGGCTTTTTGACCGCGGCATCCTGATCATGGATTACCTGCCCGGGCAAGGCCTGGACTATCAAAGGGACCTGCCGGATGCCGCGGAACTCTTGGCCACCGTCCACCAGGTAGAAGTCCCGGAAGAAAAAAATCATCTGATTCGCGAAGATGCGCCTTTGACGCTGATTTATGAAGAGTGCGCCGGGCTGCTCCAGCAGTATTTTGATTCGGACCTGGCTGATCCCGACATCCGTACTTATCTGGCGGATTTAAAAAATTGGGCGGACACGGCCCGGGCCAAAGAGAAGTATTACCAGCAGGACCCCTGGCCCTGCATCGTCAACACCGAAGTCAACTCCGGCAATTTCATCGTCAACCGTGAAAAAAAAAGCATTCACCTGGTGGACTGGGAGATGCCCCGCTGGGGGGATCCTTCCCAGGACCTATCGCATTTCTGCTCGCCTCTGACCACCCTGTGGAAAACCGACTGGCGCATGCCGCCAGCGAAAAAACGCGATTTTCTAGAAACCTATTGCCGGCACATCCATGATCCCCACCTGCGGGACACCATCGCCGAGCGGGTGCGCCTGCGCGACCCCTTCGTCTACCTGCGCGGAATTTCCTGGTCGGCCATGGGCTGGGTG
>CAYTBC010000028.1:20869-36075 GCA_964435765.1 uncultured Desulfosarcina sp. | reverse complement strand
GCCGCCCCTGGTCGTTTACCATGACAGCCATCTCTGTCAGCGTCGGCAGTGCCCTGGGCGCCATTGATGGAGCCTTTTCCTGGCCATTTTATCTACTGACCCTCCTCGGCACGGTGTTGTTGCATGCGGCTACCAATCTGATCAACGACTACTATGATGTCAAAAGCGGCGTGGATACGCAGGAAGTTTCCACCGCCCAGTATCGTCCGCATCCCCTGGTCGAAGGAAAGTTAAAGCCGGATCACGTGCGCAGAGCCGCGTTTGGCCTTTACGGATTGGCCAGTTTAATCGGTCTCTACCTGGCGGCCGCCCGCGGCGGGGAGCTCTTTTGGATCGGTCTGATCGGCGCATTCGCCAGCTTGACCTACACGGCGCCGCCGCTGAAATACAAGTACAGCGCTCTGGGAGAAATTTCGGTCTTTTTGATGTGGGGACCGCTGATGGTAGAAGGCGCCTATTTCGTCCAACGCCAGGCCTTCAGCCTAATCGCCCTGTGGACATCGCTGCCATTCGGCGTTTTGGTGGCGCTGGTGCTGCTAGCCAACAACATTCGTGACATCAGCCACGACCGCGCGAAAGGCATTTTAACCCTGGCAATCGTACTGGGACGACGCAATGGTCTTCGGCTTTACCTTGTCCTCGTGGTGTTGGCCTATGCGGGCATCGTCCTGATGTCTTTTTTAGGCCCCCTGCACCGATGGTCCCTTCTGGTGCTTTTGTCGATGCCGCTGGCCTTGCGTCTCCTGCGCCAGATGGTAAAACAGGTTCCGGCCGATGCCGATGCCCGCACCGCACAATTGGATACCGCGTTCGGGGTGCTGCTGGTCATATCCCTGGTCCTGGAGGGCGTATTTTGAATCGCACTGAATTTCGGCCGCTCACCCTGGCGTCAACGGTTTTACTGGCAGCAATTCTATGGTTCGTAACATTTTATCTCAGCTGGGCCACTTTCTGGATTAAAATATCATTGTCCGCGGCCAGCTTGGCCATTCTGTCAATCTGGTTGCAGCCCAACCGCACCGAAGATTTTAAATTTAACGGTCGGGCCATCATCTTGGGCCTGCTGTCAGCCGCCCTTCTGTATCTGATCTTCTGGACCGGCCAAGCGGTATCGGCCGCCGTATTGCCCTTTGCCGGACAGCAGGTCGGCAACATTTATGACAAGGGCGCCGGGACCTCGATGTGGGTCATCGCGCTGCTGCTTTTTTTTGTGACCGGCCCCGCAGAAGAGATCTACTGGCGCGGGTATCTGCAAAAAAATCTGATGGCCCGTTTCGGCCGGTGGCAAGGCTGGCTCCTGGCAACCGTCATTTACGCGGGGGTGCACATCTGGTCGTTTAATTTTATGCTGATTGGAGCGGCCTTTGTGGCGGGGGCGTTCTGGGGGGCCATGTACTGGCGTTTTAAAAACCTGGCAGCAGTGATCATTTCCCACTCCATTTGGAGCGCGGTGATCTTTGCCGTATTGCCGATGCATTGATTTCGTTGAGAAGGTTTGGTTCGTTTGGATCGTTGAGATCGTTTGGATCGTTGGGTTCGTTAAGATCGTTTTGTTCGTTTGGATCGTTGAGATCAGTCTTAATTTGATCTTTGTCTTTGTGAACGCATATACCTGAGCAATCCATCAACAAATTTTATCATATTGACCCTTTTTCTAGCCTCCTGCCAGCACTCGAGATCCTCAAATCTTTTTATTGTCATTGCCCTCCAACTTCCTTAAAACCAACCAAACGATCTAAACCATTTTCACCTTTCAGCTTTGTTGAGCTTTGCGCTTTCCGCCAGGGCCTTGACCACATCCAACAGCGGCGGTTTCAGCGTGCGCCATTTGGGTTCGATCGCTTTGTCCTGATGCCATTTGAAGTCTACCACGTCGAATTTTTCCTCAATAATACGGTCCCGGTTCTCTCCGTAAACGGTCTGAGGATAATATTCAATAAACATCATTTGATGCGGCCGGATGTTGAAATCACGGCTGACGCAGGAGGCAATGTGGCCGCAGCAGCTGCGAACCGACATCCGACTTTCGGCAACATCCGAAGCAATCACGATCAGCGGTCTTAAATGAGCCAGTCCTTTTGGGGCGCGCTTTTTAAGATCAAATATCTGCAGCCGGCACCTGCCGCTGGCCAGGCGCAACACGCCTCCCCAGCCTTCCCAGGAATATATGTCATCATAAATCAGCATGACAAGCACCTCCGCTTAACCGGTTCCGTCCGGAAACCAGCGTATCACAGGGTCGTGCCATTCAAGCAGAGAATTGACTGCCTTTGCCATTGGGATTTCAGCGCCTTCTTCAGACAGGCAACTCGTTCCTGCCGGATTCAGACAACCCTGACGTTGACAGTACCCCGCGTAGCACCGATTTCAGGTTGCCTTCGTGTGCCTTATGTAATATATTGTAAGATTCAAAAAATAAAGGAAAAATGTGACCTCATGCCGATGACCGACAATACCGAAACCTGGCCGCAGCTTGAATACGGCGACAAACAGATTACCCTGGTGGGAACCGCCCATGTTTCCAGGCTGAGTGCGCAACAGGTTCGCCAAATTATCCAGGAAAACAAACCCGACACGGTCTGCGTTGAACTGTGCCAATCCCGTTATCAGGCCATTCGCCACAAAGAACGCTGGCAGGAAACCGACATTATTAAAGTCATCAGGGAAAAAAAATCATTTCTGCTGCTTTCCAATCTGCTGCTGGCATCCTTTCAGAAACGGATTGCCAAAAAATTTGACATCAAGCCCGGAGCCGAAATGATCGCCGCCATCGAGACGGCCGAGCAAGTGGGCGCTGAAATTTATCTGGCCGACCGGGACATTCGCACCACGCTCTCCCGAACCTGGCGGGCCCTGGGGTTGTGGAGCAAAATCAAGCTCATGTTTCAGCTAATTCTGTCGCTGGGGGAGGTCGAGGATATCAAGGAAGAAGATATCGAAAAAATGAAGCAGGAGGATGTTCTGGAATCCCTTCTGGCGGAAGTGGGCAAATCCTTGCCGATTCTAAAAGATATCCTGATCGACGAACGCGACCGTTACCTGGCCGAAAAAATCAGAAACGCTCCCGGCCAAAGAATAGTGGCCGTTGTGGGTGCCGGTCATGTGCAGGGCATCAAAAAATACTGGAACACGGATATCGACATCCGCGCACTCGAACAGCTTCCTCCCAAAAAAAAGACGACCGGCGTCCTTAAGTGGCTGATCCCGGGCGCTATCATGGCCATGTTTGTGGCCGGTTTTTTTTACGGCGGCGCCAAAGCCGGCAAAGACATGATTATCTGGTGGATCGCCGCCAATGCCATCTTAGCCGGGTTGGGTGCCCTCATCGCGCTGGCGCACCCGCTCACGATTATTTCTTCCATGCTGGCAGCGCCTTTAACCTCGCTAAACCCGATGATTGCCGCCGGCTGGGTTTCGGGGCTGGTGGAAGCATTCTCCCGCAAACCAAAGGTCAAGGACCTCGAGACCCTGCCGGATGATATTTTATCCGTGCGCGGATTCTGGCGCAACAAGGTGACTCGAATTCTCCTGGTGGTTGTGTTCACCAATCTCGGCAGCTCGATTGGCACCTTTGTTGCCTTTCCGGTCATCGTCAAATTGCTGATCGGCGTTTCTCCCTAAACGGCATCGCTTTGCGGACAGGATGGATTTTTGCTGTTTGACCTCGGGGGGGCGGCTCAGAGAAGCCCTCGAGACGGCGCGATTTAATAACGGACCGAATTTTACCGGCTCAGTTTTCAAACGTTAACCCTCTCCCGTTTTAAATGGTGGCCATAAAAACATACCGGTTTAGAAAATCACGCGGGTGCCCGGTTCTGATTGCGGCCGCTGTGATGATCGCCCTCATCAATTGGAGTTGCGGGGCCGGGTCGGTTGCCGTCCAAGATGAATTGGAAGCACCGCCCTCGGAATCGCTTCCTCCCATGCGCTACACCATCCAGGTCGGAGCCTTCTCGAATATGGACAATGCCGTGCGGCTGACCGCCGCTTTGCAGGACCAGGGATTAAATGCCTATCATTTTCTCCACGAATCGGGTTTATACAAAGTTCGCTTCGGCAATTATCCGACCAAACTCAGCGCCCGCAAGAGGGCCGAGGAACTGAAAGCCGCCGGCATCATCGATGTTTATTACCTGGTCGGGCCCGATGATTACACTGGATCCGTCGACCGGCCCGACCATGAGGCCTATCTCAGAAATCAAATCGTCAAGACGGCGGAAAAGTATATCGGCATTCCCTACCAATGGGGCGGTGCTTCAGCCCACACGGGGTTTGATTGCAGCGGACTAACCATGGTGGTATTTCGGTTGAACGGACTGCAGCTGCCGCGGTCATCCGGGCAGCAGTGGCAGGCCGGCAGACCGGTCAGCCGCAGCCAGCTGCAAAAGGGCGACCTGATTTTTTTCGCAACTTCCGGGGGCCGCAGGGTATCGCATGTGGGGATCTACGCCGGGGCAGACAAGTTTCTGCATGCCCCCGGCCAGGGGCGCAGAATACGGCTCTCCTCTTTGTCGAGCCGCTATTACCGATCCCGCTATCTGGGTGCCCGCAGCTATTTGTGATGGTTAAAAGCGTTAGGATCGTTTAGATGGTTTTGATCGTTTAGTTCGTTTGGATCGCTTTTGCCGTTGGGATAGATCATATTGACCAGTTTTCACGCTTCCTGCCAACATTCCAGATCCTCAAAACGCTTTATTGTCATAACCTCCCCAATCTAACTTAATTTACTACGCTCCATACCCTCCCATGATCTTAACCATCTCAACGATCAAAACCAACTAAACCATCTAAACTTGCCCAAACTACTCAATAATCTTAACCACCGTCCTTTCCATTTTCCTTCCGCCCGGCAGATCATAGCTCATTTTGACTGTATTGAGGCGGTCCCTGGCAAAAAGTTGAATACATTCCGGATAAAGCTCCCATTCAAGCTTCAGTCCTTTTTGGCGGATCGATTCGAGGGTGTCATGGGGCTGGATTTGAAATGCCCGCTGACCAATGATCGGCCCGGTATCCTCACCGTAGTCGATGAAGTGAACCGTGCAGCCGCCGACCTTGCAGCCGTAGCGGAACGCGTCGCCATAGCCGTCGGCCCCGGCAAATGCCGGAAGCAGGGCTGGATGAATATTCATAATCCGGGGCCGGCGGGGATCGGTATTGACCCGGTCGATAAAATATGGCGTTAAATTGCGCATAAAACCGGCTAAAACCAGCAGATCGAAAGGGTAAGGATTCATAGCCCGCAGCAGCCCGGCTTCGGCCACGACTCGGGTTTTCAAAAAAAAGCCGAGTTTAGCGGGATCGCCACGATCGGGAAAAAACGTTTGGTCGGTTGCTAATTCATCCAAGTCAAAATCATCGGGCAGAACGACTTTCCCTGCTGCCGCTTTCGTTTCCCTGATGATGGACCGGTAGTCGACAACAAAGGTGGGAATGTTCTCCCGGCGGGCGCGGTCCAGTCCGCCGGCCGCGGGAGTATCGGATCCGACATAAACTACGCGGCCGTCGATCCTGCCGTCGCGGCAGGCATCGATGATCGCCTGCAGATTTGACCCGCCGCCCGAAATAAGCGCTCCGATCCGAATTTTTCTAATCAATGGGATACCTTTCCGCTGGGTTTTTGTAGCTTCTCATTTAAATAAAGTCCATTGGAACGAATAACCAGTGAAAAAATGCCAGAAACCATAAGGCAAATCAACTTGTTTTTGAAATTTTAATTCGCGCTTAGGGTTTACGAAAAAATAAGTTCACAATTTTAGTTGGGGCGTCCGTCCGGCAAGGCCTGAAAACGCAGGAATCTGATAGGTTGACAATACAGATCCCCATCACTATAATGAGCCAACTGTATTTTTTAACCAAGGAAAGGAAGCAAAGTTATGGCAGAAGGCATATTGGAGATAGATGACGGCAATTTTGAAGCCGAGGTATTACAGTCCGACAAGCCGGTGCTGGTCGATTTCTGGGCACCCTGGTGCGGCCCCTGCAAAGCCATCGGACCGGTGGTGGAAGATCTTGCCGGTACATTCGGAGATCAGATCAAGTTTGCCAAGTGTAATGTAGACAACAGCCCCGTCACGCCCGGCAAGTTCGGAATCAAAGCCATACCCACGCTCATATTTTTTAAGGCGGGTGATGTTGTCGAACAGATTACCGGTATGGTTGCCAAGTCAAAACTGGAAGCAGCCATCAACAAATTGCTGTAACCTAATCCGGGCAAGCCGGAATTGAAGATTGAAGATTGAAAATTGAAGATTTGTGGTATTCTATCTATTTATTTCGCATCCATCGTCAAAAAAGCAAGATTCAGATCATAGATCCATAATTCATGCGCAAACATAATTTAATTTCAATAAATAGGTACTAAATTCCAAGAGATCATCGCGCGCAGGGCCGGATTGCCGGCCGGCAAAGTTTAAATTCCCTGCGGATACCCGCCCGGGGATGGTTAGAGCATCGCCATGAAACGCTTGATTATTGTTGCCGTGATCATACTGCTTGTAGGTTCAGGCTGCTCTGCGCTTAAAAAGACATGGAATGCCATAACCGGCAAGGAGGAGACCGGCTCAGCCCAGCAGTTGGCATGGGAAGGCATGGACGCCTACGATGACGGCGACTATAAAGTTGCTATCGAAAATTTCCAAAAGCTAAAAGACTGGTATCCATTTTCCAAGTATGCCATTCTGGCTGAGCTAAAGATCGCAGATTCTCATTATCATCTCGAGCAGTACGAAGAGGCTGTCTTCGCCTATGAGGAGTTTGAAAAGCTGCACCCGCGCAACGAGGCGATTCCGTATGTGATATATCAAATCGGGCTATCCTACTACGACCGAATTGACACCATTGATCGCGACCAGACCCCCGCCCGCAAGGCGCTCGAGACTTTTCAGCGCCTTCACAAACAGTTTCCCGACGATCCGTATGCACGCAGCGGCAACGAACACATTCCTAAATGTCTAAAAAGTTTAGCCGGCAATGAATACTACATCGGGTTATTTTATTTTAAATCCAAACACTACGCGGCCGCCCTGCATCGTTTTATGGCGGTGGTTTCAGATTACCCCGACGTCGGATACCATCAGAAGGCCCTGCAATTAATCGCCCAATGCGAGGCTGCGCTGGCCGAAGAGGTAAACTGAATTTATTACAGCACCGCGTCTAAAAAATCTCTTTACAGCTTTCCGATATTAGTGTAAAAAGGCCGTTTCAAACGATTACTATTTTGAATCAAGGAGAAAAATGATGTCCCGGATATGTGAAATATGTGGTAAAAGACCCTTGGTGGGAAGCAATGTCAGTCACGCTCACAATGTTACCAAACGCCGATTCAACCCGAATCTGCAGCGTGTGCGCACAATATCAAACGGCCGCGTAAAAAAAATGGATGTCTGTGCTAATTGCATCAAGTCCGGAAGTGTGGTCAAGGCACCCTAGCAATTGAAGATTGAAAATTGATTATTAAATATTTAAGGTATGCTGTCTAATTAGAAGGATAGGAGTCCGATAATATTCAATCTTCAATTTTCAATCTTCACTCTCTATCCCACCCGCTTGACGTCCTGCACGAGTTTCACCTTCCTGACCGCCGACAAGATTTTTTCTAAATGGTCGGTGTCCTCAACGCCGATGGTAAAAAAGCTGTCGACCATTTTATTTTCATGGGTCTCCGAGCTGGCATTGAGGATATTGGCGCCATACTTGCTGATATTGGCGACCACGTCGGCCAGCAAACCCACCCGATCGTGGGAAACAATGCGGATTTTCACCGGATAGGTTTCAGTGGCCGCCTGATTCCACTCGACCTCGATTTGGCGTTCGGGATTCATCCGCAAAGCATTGACACAGTTTGTACGGTGAACCGTCACACCGTAGCCGCGGGTGATATAACCGACCACCGGATCCCCGGGAACCGGTTGACAGCAACGGCCAAACCGGATCAGGATATCATCCACGCCTTTAACGAGCACACCGTCTTTAAGCCTTTTCTTGCGAACGACCCGCCCCACAAGCTTGTTAAAAATCGATTCCTGATTCTCGTCCGGCTCCTGTTTGGGGGCAAATTTGCGCAGCACCTGCAGCGGCGTGATTTTCCCGTAACCCACATTCGCCACCAAATCTTCGATGGTTTTGAAGCCGAAGTGAGCCCCGACCTCCACCATTTGGTCGGTTTTGGCCAGAGCGGCAAAGTTCAGCTTTTCCTTGCGAAAGGCCTTTTCAAGCATCTCCCGCCCGAGGCTGAGGCTGCGTTCTTTTTCCTGGGTTTTGATCCAGTGCCGGATTTTTGAGCGCGCCTTGACGGTTTTGACGAATTTCAGCCAGTCTTTGCTGGGATGGTGATTCTTGGATGTTGTTATTTCAACGATATCACCGGTTTCCAGTTCATAAGTCAGGGGGACCAGTTGCCCGTTCACCTTGGCGCCGGTGCATTGATTGCCGACTTCCGTATGGATCATGTAGGCAAAATCAACCGTGGTCGCCCCGAAAGGCAAGGTTTTGATCTCACCCCGTGGCGTAAAGACATAGACTTCATCCTGAAACAGATCGATACGCACATTTTCCAGAAACTCGCCGGGATCCATAAAATTTTCCTGGTTTTCAACCATATCCTGAATCCAGGCAAATTTCTTGCTGATATTTTCGTCAATGCGCCGGCCTTCCTTGTAGCTCCAATGAGCGGCAATACCGGATTTGGCCACACGGTCCATGTCCCAGGTTCTTATCTGGATTTCAATGCGCTCCCCAAAGGGGCCGACGACCGTGGTGTGCAGCGACTGGTACATATTGGCTTTGGGGCGGGCAATATAGTCCTTGAACTTGTGATCAATCGGTTTCCACATGGAGTGAATGAGTCCGAGGGCCTCATAGCACTGGGAGATCGAATCGAGCACAATCCGAAAAGCAATGATATCGTAGATTTCTTCAAAAGGAAGGTTTTGCGATATCATTTTGTTGTAGATACTGTAATAGTTTTTATTGCGCCCCAGCACCTCGCATTTCAGGTTGGCCGCATCCATTTTCTGTTTAATAAAGTTTTTGACGGTTTGCATATATTTTTCGCGCTCTACTCTGGATTTGGCCACAAGCGTTTGGATGCGCTCGTATTCCTCCGATTGCAGATACTTGAAGGAGGTTTCCTCAAGCTCGTTTTTAATCCAGTAGATACCGAGGCGGGCGGCAATGGGTGCGTAAATGTCGAGGGTTTCTTTGGCGATGGCTTTTCTTTTGTTGGCTTTGTGAAATTGCAGGGTGCGCATATTGTGCAGCCGGTCGGCCAGTTTGATCAGGATGACCCGGATATCATCGGCCATCGCCAGAAACATCTTGCGCAGGCTTTCCGCCTGGCGCGCCCGGGAACTGTGAAATGAAAGACTGCTGAGCTTGGTGACACCGGAAACAATGTTCAGGACCTCGGGTCCGAACAGTTTCTCGATGTCTTCCGGAACGGCATTGGTATCTTCGATGACGTCATGCAGAAAACCGGAGGCGACACTGACGACATCCAGTTTCATGTCCGTCAGAATTCCGGCGACTTCCAGCGGATGGGAAAGATAGGGCTCCCCCGACAGCCGCACCTGACCTTCATGCACCCTGGCCGAATAAATATAGGCGCGCTCGATCATATCCAGATCGGCTTCGGGATGGTATTCGCTGATCTTGTCGATGATGTCGTTGACTCGGATCAATGCCGTTCTCTCTAATACGCCTTTGCAAAAACCGCCTGGTGGCTGCCCGGCTTGCCGCAGCCAATACAGGGGCCATGAGCACTGTCCTGTTCAAAAGGCAGGCAGCGAATGGTCACAGCCAGATCCTCTTTTATCTTAAGTTCACAAGCTGGTTCACCGCACCATGAAGATACGGCAAAGCCGCCATGGATTTCCGGTTTTTCTAAATTTTGGGGCGTAAAAAATTCGTAAAACAATTTAGGATCCTCAATGGTCACCATATGATCTTTGCGAAAAGCCTCGGCCCGCCGAAAGAGGGTATCCTGAATTTCATCCAGCACGCCGGTTATCTGATTCACAAACTGATCTGTATTGATCGAAGCCTTTTCATGATGGGCTTTATCGCGTCGAGCTACATAAACGCAATTTTGTGCAATGTCCCTGGGGCCGATTTCAACCCGCAGCGGGATTCCCTTTTTAATCCAGTCCCAGCCGCGCACGCCCCCGATATCTCGATCGTCAATTTCCACTACCAATTTGTGATGGTGATAATAGATGTCCCGCAACCGGGCGGCTAGTTTTTCGGTGTAGGCCATCACAGGCTCCCGGTCCCCGGCTTTTCTGAAAATCGGCATCAGGACGACGTGGGCCGAAGCCACCCTCGGCGGTAAAATTATACCGTCATCATCGCCGTGAATCATGATCAACCCCCCGATCAGGCGGGTGGAGGCGCCCCACGAGGTGGTCCAGGCATACGCTTCGGTTTCTTCCGGCGTCTGGAATTTAATTTCAGAGGCTCTGGCAAAATTTTGACCCAGAAAATGGGAAGTTCCGGCTTGCAGAGCTTTGCAGTCCTGCATCATCGCTTCGATGCACAGGGTGTCCACCGCCCCGGGGAAGCGTTCAGCGGCGCTTTTGGCGCCTCTGATCACCGGCATCGCCAAATAGTCCTCCGCCATCCGGGCATAAACCTCCAGCATAAGCTTGGTTCGCTCAATGGCTTCCTGCGGGGTGGCATGGGCCGTATGCCCTTCCTGCCATAAAAACTCGCTGGTCCTTAAAAAGAGGCGGGTTCGCATCTCCCATCGGACCACATTGGCCCACTGGTTGATCAAAACGGGCAGATCACGGTAGCTGCTGATCCATTTGGAAAAAGAATCCCCGATGATGGTTTCAGAAGTGGGCCGCACCACCAGCGGCTCGGTCAACGCACCGGCCGGCACCAGGGACCCAGTGCTGTCTTTTTCCAGCCGGTGATGGGTGACAACCGCGCATTCCTTGGCGAAGCCCTCTACGTGCGCGGCTTCTTTCTCCAGAAAACTTAATGGAATAAACAGCGGAAAATACGCATTTTTGACACCAGTCGCTTTGAACATCTCATCCATAACCCGCACGATATTTTCCCACAGCGCGTAGCCCCAGGGCTTAATCACCATACAGCCCCTGACCGGTGAGCGCTCCGCCAAATCGGATGCTTTGATCACCTGTTGGTACCACTCCGGATAGTCCTGTTCTCTTGTCGGCGTTACGGCCGTCTTCACTTTACTTCCCATTAGGTTCCTTTCAGTAAAATAAATGAGATTTTCTTCCTCCTCAATCCGCCGGTTTGGGATGGTCGCGTTCGTAGCGTTCCACTTCTGCCATCAGGACCTCAACCAGTTTTTCCTGGGCAAACTTTCTGACGACCTTGCCTTTGCGGAAAAGAATACCGCTGCCGTCGCCTCCGGCGATACCGATATCGGCTTCCCGGGCTTCTCCGGGGCCGTTGACCACACACCCCATAATAGCAATTTTAATCGGTGCCGCGGTGGCAGCCAGGGCTTCTTCGACCTTGGCGACAATATCAAACAAATCAATATTGCAGCGTCCGCAGGTGGGACAGGAAATGATCTCCGGCCCGCGCTGCCGGATGCCCAGTGCCCTTAGAATTTCATAACCCACCCGCACTTCTTCAACCGGATCCCGGGTCAGCGAAACCCGGATCGTATCGCCGATGCCCTCAGCCAGCAGCGTTCCGATGCCCAAAGCCGATTTGACAATGCCGGAATACAGCGTGCCGGCCTCCGTCACCCCAATGTGCAGCGGCAGATCGGTTTTGGCCGACAACAGCCGATAGGCGGCCACCGTGCGGGCGACATCCGACGCCTTGATTGAAACCTTTAGCTGGTAAAAATCCAGCGACGCCAGCAATTCGATGTTGCGCAGGGCGCTGGCCACCATCGCTTCGGCGGTAACTCCTTTATATTTTTTAAGAATATCTTTTTCGAGGGACCCGGAATTGACACCGATACGAATCGGGATGCCGGCATCTTTGGCACAGTCCACCACTGCCTTGACTTTGGCGGCGCTGCCGATGTTGCCGGGATTGATCCTGAGGGCATCGGCGCCGCCGCGGACGGCGGCGATGGCCAACCGGTGGTCAAAATGGATATCCGCGATAAGCGGGATGGCAATCTTCTGTTTAATGGCAGCTATCGCCCGGGCGGCTTCAAGGTCGGGAACGGCCACCCGAATAATTTCACAGCCGACGGTTTGCAGCCGCTCGATCTGGGAAACCGTGGCGGCCACATCCTGGGTCGCTGTGTTCGTCATCGACTGCACGGATATCGGCGCTCCAGCGCCCACGGGCACATGCCCGACCATGATTTGGCTTGTTTTTTTTCGATTTGCTGTTATAGACATGCTAAAATATTAATTATCAAGGCAACCCCGCATGGGACATTGCGTGCGGCTGAGCATCCAATTGCAAATAAAAGCCGATCCATGCTATAATGAATCGAAAATTAAATGCTTTAATACATTAAAATATATAAAACTAACAAACAAGCTGATTTAATTCAAGCCCGGATTTGAGCCGGAATCGACTATACGATCAAAAAATTTTGATTCAAATTGTTTTTGTCAATATCAAAAGGAAATTGATGTTATGACGCGCGCAAAAGTACAGAAATTTTCAAAAAAGCACGGGGCTGACACCCGGGTTGACCCTGCGATTACGGAACAAATAAAGGAAAAATCCCGAGATGGCGAAATTGCCTGTGCGCTCGCATTTCAAATCGCCGATGCGCTCGGGGTTACACCGGCCGATGTCGGCAAAGCTTTGGATCTGATGGAACTGAAACTGAATAAATGCCAGTTGGGATTATTCGGCTATCGGCCTGACAAAAAGGCCGTTAAATCCACACCGGCCGAAGACCGCCAGATGGAAAGGGCCATCCAGGAGGCTTTGGTGGAGGGTAAATTGGCCTGCCGCGATGCATGGAGCATTGCCGGCCGGTTTAAAGTGCCGAAAATGGCCGTGAGCGGCGCCTGCGAAGCTCTCGGAATCAAAATAAAGCCGTGTCAACTGGGCGCTTTTTAGAAATTCAGCACGATCCCTCGAATTTAACTGATGATGCTTACCCAGCGGTGTGAGGGATCCATACCATTTCCTGCGGGGCTGTTTATTTTTGAAATCTTCGGCAATCAATACGATTTTTCGTGAACGGCGGGTATTTCAGCTTATCATTGTGGTGCTGTGGATTGCTGGGGCTCTTTATGTAATCAATCCGGTGGTGGATGATCATAAATTTGTCACCCTGCACAAGGTTTTGAAATCCGGCCAGATTACGATAATCACCCGCAATACCCCGCATTGCTACTACCTTTATCGGGATGAGCCCATGGGCTTTGAGTATGAACTGGCCCAGAAATTTGCCGATGAGTTGGGTGTCGAACTGAAAATACAGCTTGCCGAGAGTTGGGAAGCAATGGTCCCCCTGTTAAAGGATGGATCCGCCGCCATTATCGCAGCGGGAATGACCATTACCCCCAACCGCAAGAAACAGGTCGCCTTTTCAGCGGGATACATGGCGATTGAGCAGGAACTGATTGCGAATCGCAACGGGTCTAAAATTAAGAAGCTTGAAGATCTGACCGGCAAAACAATTCACGTCCGCCGGGCAACGGCTTACCAGGAACGCCTCGAGGAACTCCAGCGGCAAGGGCTTGACTTTAAAATCCAGCTGCATAATGATATGCCCACCGAAGAACTGATTCAACAGGTAGCCAGCGGCGACATTGACTATACGGTAGCCGACAGCAATATCGCCCTGCTCAACCGACGCCATTATCCCAGCGCCATCATGGCCCGTTCGCTCAGTGATACGCAGCAGCTTGGCTGGGCCGTGCATCCGGAAGCGCGACATCTGAAAGATAAAATCAATTCTTTTTTTAACCGCATCAAAAAAAATGGCAAGTTTGATGAGATTTACAATAAATACTACGGTGATGTCGAAGAATTTGATTTCGTCGATTTAAAAGTCTTCCATCGCAGCATCAAAGATAATCTCTCCCGCTACAGCCCGTTTATCAAAGCTGCGGCTAAAAAGCACGGTTTTGACTGGCGCCTGATTGCGGCTCAGATTTACCAGGAATCCCATCTGAATCCATCGGCGAAAAGCCAGGCCGGTGCGCGGGGTTTGATGCAGCTTTTGCCCAGCACAGCCCGCAGTCTGGATGTCAATGATGTTCATAATCCGGTGGAAAATATTTATGCCGGAGTGCAGTACCTCAAGAAGCTCTATGACCGTTACGACGGCGCAGGGGATTCCGACCGGTTGATGCTCGCCCTGGCTGCCTACAATGTCGGTGAAGGCCATCTGCAGGATGCCCGCAATCTGGCCAGCCGGATGGATCTTGACCCCAATTCATGGGCTTCGCTGGAAAAAACCCTGCCCCTGTTAAGTTATCGAAAATACTACAAAGATGCCAAATACGGTTATTGCCGCGGAGCCGAACCCATCACCTATATCAAGCACATCATGATATATTACGATATCTTAAAACGGCAGGGCATTGAATACGGTGAGGGTCAGGCAAGCCTTTAGTCTTAGAAGTTGAATCTGTGCATTTAACCTGAAAACGAGGCCTGCTCCCCCACAAACGGATTCGACCGCCGCTCCTGTCCGATCGTAGTCGCCGGCCCATGCCCCGCATACACCTTCACATCATCTCCCAGAACAAACAGTCTTTTCTGGATGCTCGCTTTGATCGTCTCAAAACTGCCGCCGGGAAAATCGGTGCGGCCGATCGAACCGGCAAATAACGTGTCGCCGACAAAAACCTCCCGGCCGGTGAAAAGCGATATCCCGCCCGGCGTGTGCCCCGGGGTGTGAATGACTTTCAGGGTAATGTTGCCGAAGCTGATCTGATCGCCATCCTGAAGCTCCCGGTCCGGGGCCGGTGAGTTGTCGGCCGTCAGTCCCCAGGCGGCGGCATGGTCGGCAACCTGTTTGAGCATCGGCGCGTCGAGGGGATGGATTAGAATCGGTGCACCGGTAGCCTCTTTAAGTCTTTTATTGCCGCCGACATGGTCAAGATGGCCATGGGTGTTAATGATAAGCTTGGCAGTCAGCTTGGATTCGGCCAGGGCCAAAAGAATTCGGTCGGCTTCGTCTCCGGGGTCAACCACCGCGGCTTCAAATGTCTCTTGGCAGCCCAGAATAAAGCAATTTGCCATAATCGGCCCAACAGCCAGTGTCTTAATAATCAAATCAGCCTCCATAA
>CAYTBC010000028.1:2552-20769 GCA_964435765.1 uncultured Desulfosarcina sp. | reverse complement strand
AATTAAGCCTAAATCGCCTCGTCATCATCTTTGGCAGCAATCTTTTTCAGCATTCCGTCTTTTTCCAGGGCTTCCCGGATACTGTCCATAATTCCGTTGATAAAAGCGCCGGATTCTTCACTACCGAATTTTTTCCCGATATCAACGGCTTCATTGATGGACACTTTCGACGGAATATCGTCACAGTGAAGCATCTCGAACACCGCAATGCGCATGACGTTGCGATCTACGCATGACATCCGCCTGATTTTCCAATTTTCGGAAAACCGTTCGATCAGAGCATCAATTTCATTTCGGGTTTCCAGCACACCGTTGACCAGTTTCAGGAAAAACGGGTGTGCCTTTTTGGAAGGGCCAAAATTTTCACAAAAGTGCTCAAGCATCTGCGGCGATAAATTGTTTTGCATATCCATGCAAAAGAGCGCCTGCATGGCAAGTTCTCGCGCCTGACGTCGGATACCCATGATCGTATCTAATCGATGATCTCAAAAAGATTTGCCATTTCCACGGCCGCGATCGCTGCATCCCAGCCTTTGTTGCCGGCCTTGGTGCCGGCGCGTTCAATCGCCTGCTCGATGGTATCGGTTGTGATCACACCAAAGATAATCGGTATTTCAGATTCCATGCCGGCCATGGCAACGCCTTTGGAAACCTCGGCGCTGATATAATCAAAATGCGGTGTAGACCCCCGAATGACGGCCCCCAGGCAAATAACGGCGTCGAAACGGTTTGATTTCGCCATTTTTTTGGCCACCACTGGAATTTCAAAAGCCCCCGGCACTTTAACGACCTCGATATCTTGATCTGCGGCGCCGCTGCGAATCAACGCATCCAACGCACCGGTTAAAAGTTTTTCCGTAATAAAATCGTTAAAGCGGCTGACGACCAAAGCAAACTTTTTACCTTCGGCAATGAGTTTGGCTTCATGAAATTTCGGCATTTGGGTTCCTTTCGTTTTGACGATTTAGATGGCTGGGTTCGTTATGATCGTTTCGTTCATGGTTGTGTTTGTTAAATTTGTTACGAATCTCAAAAATCCTAACCATCTAAACGATCAAAACGATCTAAACCATATCAACCAGATCACGGGGTGGCATCGAACTTGAGCATATGCCCCATTTTCACCTTTTTACATTCCAGATAACATTTATTGTAGGGGTTGGGAGTAACCTCGATGGGGACCTGTTCAATAATCCTCAGACCGTATCCATCAAGCCCTACCATTTTTTTGGGGTTATTGGTCAAAAGCCGCATTTTCCTGACGCCAAGATCAACCAGAATTTGGGCTCCGATACCATAATTTCGCATATCCGGTTTAAACCCCAGCTCTTCGTTGGCCTCGACGGTATCAAATCCCTCGTCCTGCAGGGCGTAGGCCTTGATTTTATTAACCAGGCCGATGCCGCGGCCTTCCTGCCGGATGTACAGCAGCACGCCGCATCCTTCCTCTTCCATTTTCAGCATGGCTTTCTGCAGCTGCGGTCCGCAGTCACATCGCATGGAGCCGAAAATGTCTCCGGTCAGACATTCCGAATGGACTCTCACCAGTACGGGTTTTTCCGGATCGATCTCGCCTTTTACCATGGCGATGTGCAGCAGGTTGTCGACATCATTCTCATATACGATGGCTCTAAACTCTCCGGCCACCGTGGTGGGAATTTTTGTTTCCGCAGCTTTGCGCACAAAAGATTCGGTGCGCATTCGATATTCAATCAGATCGGCAATGGTGCAAATGCCGATACCGTGTTTTTCGCTGAATTTTTCAAGCGTCGGCAGCCTGGCCATGGTGCCGTCTTCATCCATAATTTCGCAGATCACCCCGGCCGGTTTCATACCCGCCAGCCGGGCGAGATCGACGGAGCCTTCAGTCTGGCCGGCTCTTACCATCACCCCTCCGTTTTTGGCCCTGAGAGGAAATACATGGCCCGGTCTCACCAGATCGCGGGGTTTGGCGTCATCGGCAACGGCCGTCAATATGGTGGTGGCTCGGTCGGCAGCTGAAATACCGGTGGTCACGCCGCAGCGGGATTCAATCGATACGGTAAAACCGGTGCCGTAAGGCGACGTGTTATGGTCGACCATCAGCGGCAGGTCCAAGGTGTCTATTTTCTGGGCGGTCATGGGCAGACAGATAAGGCCGCGGCCGTACTTGGCCATGAAGTTGATGGCTTCCGGAGTCACTTTCTCAGCAGCCATACAAAGGTCGCCCTCGTTTTCACGGTCTTCATCATCGACGAGGATCACCATGCGACCTTCTCTAATTTCCTTAATGGCCCCTTCAATGGATATCTGTGGCATTTTTCTTTTTTACTCCAAATATTTTAAATTCTTAAAAACACATCAAATACCGGTTTATTGATCCATAAAACCGGTTTTGATTAAAAACTCGCGATCAAGGGTGGACTGTGCGCCGGTCTGCTCCCTTTTTTCCGGAGCTTGAGCGGTTAAAAAACGTTCAACATATTTGCCGATCATATCGGTTTCGATATTCACGCGCTCGCCCCGGCCTTTAAAGCCGATGGTCGTTGATTTGGCCGTGTGGGGTATAATACTGACCGAAAAACCGTTGGCGTCACAGGAGTTGATGGTCAAACTGGCACCGTCCACCGCAACCGAACCTTTGGCAATCATGTAGCGTGCAAGGGAACTATCGACCTCAATACGAATGATAATGGCGTTGCCTGCTGTTTCGCGCTGTTTGATGAGGCCCGTACCGTCAACGTGCCCCAATACCAGATGCCCGTCAATTCGGTCCGAAAACCGCATCGCCCGTTCAAGATTCACGCGGGCGCCGATCTTCGATTGGTCAAGTGTGGTCATTTGAAGCGTTTCCAGTGAAACATCTACCTCGAACCGCTTGCCTTCGATTTTAACGGCCGTCAGGCATGCCCCGCTGACAGCGATGCTGTCTCCAATTTTGGATTGATCCAGGGAAAAATCCGCTTCAATGATCAGCCGTTTCCCCTGTCCGGTCGATCCGACGGCGGCAACTTTGCCCAGCCCCTCTATGATTCCTGTAAACATGGATCTTTCCGTTATGATGGTTTAGATCGTTTTGTTCGTTTTGTTCGTTTGGATCGTTATGTTCGTTTAGTTCGTTAAGATCGTTTAGACAGTTAGGGCCGGTAAGGTAATTGCTGCCTTGGCTTCAATCAGTATTTGAGAATAATCAGCATAGCCATCTTAACGTTCTCAATGCTTCTGACGATCAAAACCATCAAAACCATCAAAACGTTCTTAACCATCCCAACGATCTAAACCATCCCAACCAGCCAAACGATCCAAACCGTAAAAAGATAATTATTATTCCGGAATTTACAACCGGCCGCCGATTATGGAAACGAACGCAAAAACAATTATTTTTGGGGCGTTATCGGATATATCCCTCAATCATGACATCATCGCCAAATCGGTGGACCTCAATGTTTCCCACAGCGATGCTTTCACGCATCGACGCGGCTCCCGGTCCGCTGCAAATGGGAACCCCGTCGTCGCCGCCTAAAATTTTAGGGGCATAAAAAAAGAAAATCTTATCAACAATACCGTCGGCCAAGGCTGAGGCCAGCACCCGGCTGCCCCCTTCAATCAACAAACTGGTAATTTCCATCGCACCCAGCTGCTGCATTAATGCGCGCAGGTCGATCCAGCCATTTTTGAGCGCAGATTCCAGCACGCGAACGCCATGATTCTCAAAAGCGGCTTTTTTATCCGGCCCCACCGTCTGGCCGGCCACCAGGATGGTATCGGAATCTGACGCCTGTCTCAAAAGATCGGCATCCGGCGGTATGGACAGATGGGTGTCCAGAATAATTCGGACCGGGTCTTTGCCCCGGCCGCCGGGCAAACGGGTGGTCAGGCTCGGATTGTCCGTTCGAACCGTATTGACGCCGACCATTATGGCATCCACGGCATGGCGCAGCCGGTGCACAAACCGGCGGGCTTCCTCGCCGGTAACCCACTTGGAGTCACCGGTCCGGGTCGCAATCCGGCCGTCAAGTGTGGCCGCACATTTTGCAATCACAAACGGCCGGCCGCTGCCAACATATTTAACAAAGGCTTCGTTCAGTTTTTGGGCTTGCTGCCGGCAAACGCCGGTTGTTACCCGGACCCCCTGCTGCTTCAAAAATTCGGCGCCGCCCCCGGCAACGGCAGGATTCGGATCATTCATGGCGAACACCACCCGTTTAATGCCGGCCTCTATTATTTTGCGGGTACAGGGCGGGGTTCGGCCCGTATGGTTGCAAGGTTCAAGGGTAACGTAAAGAGTGGCACCTTTTGCCTGACTGCCCGCGGCATCAATGGCATTGACCTCCGCGTGGGGCCCGCCGGCCCTCTGGTGATATCCGCCCCCTATGACATGGCCGCCTTTTACCAGGACTGCGCCCACCATGGGGTTGGGCGCCGTAAACCCCTCACCCTTAACCGCAAGCTCCAGCGCCAATTGCATGAAATGTTGATCGTCCATGACTTTTAAGTAATAGAGAACAGAAGATAGAAGATAGATGACAGAGGTCAATTGGAAGACATCGCATTCCGCCTTCCAATTTCGTTAAGATCGTCAAATCGGTTGTGATCGTTTCAATAAGATAGAATTCATTCCCTTGGGATCCGAAACAGATAACAAATAACTTCCAATCTGTCATCCGGCATCGGTCATCGGCCCCCTGTCATATGTCCTTTGTCCTCCGACGTCTCGTGCTGACTCAAAAGGCTTTTTAGTTCGGAAACAAAATCGTTCACGTCTTTGAATTCGCGGTAAACCGATGCAAACCGAACATAGGCGACATCATCCAGTTCGTGGAGCTTTATCATAATCTTCTCCCCGACGACGGAAGCCGGCAATTCCTTTTCACCGAGTTCACGCAAATCGCGTTCCAAGTCATCAATGAACTCCTCGATGACATTCATGCTGATGTTGCGTTTCTCACTGGCTTTTTGGATACCGCTGCGAACTTTTTCGCGATTGAAAACCTCGCGACGTCCATCCTTTTTAATGATCATGATGGGAATCTCTTCAATGTGCTCATAGGTTGTAAAGCGTCGGCTGCAGTCGATGCATTCCCTCCGCCGTCGAATGACGCTGGCATCCTTGCTCAACCTGGAATCAATGACCTTGTTGTCAATTTCTCCACAAAATGGACATTTCATGAACGTTCTCCCCGCGAAAATGATCCCTTTAAATAATTCTACGTGGTGACATTATCAGAGTAAAATATTTATCTGAATTTGAAAAGGTCGCAATTTTAATTGAGAATATGAGCTAAAATTGTGGCATGCTGTCAATTTTTTTAAAAAAGACATCGCGCAGCGAAACCACAAATCTTCAATCTTCAATTCCGGTTTATCCGAGCTTGGGGCTTATGCTTTCAGGTATTCGTTATAGCGCCGCGTTATGGCGTCCATACTGGCAAACTTATCGATGCGCGTTTGGTGGCGCCCCCCCTCAAAGGGCGTTTCAAGCCAGGCTTTAACAATCTCCATGGCCAGTGTTTCTCCAATCACCCTGCCTCCCATAACCAGAATATTGGCATTGTTGTGTCGTCGCCCCATGATGGCCGCAAAAAGATCATTGCAGAGGGCTGCACGCACATCAGGAAATTTGTTGGCCACCATCGACATGCCCAGTCCGGTTCCGCAAAGCAGGATGCCGCGCTCAAAGCGGCCGGCGGACACCTGAGCTGCCACCTTGACCCCGAAGTCGGGATAGTCCACCGAAATTTCACTGCCGGTGCCCGCATCCGCGACCTCGATGCGCCTTCCAGTCAAATAGCTCTTCACCATCTCCTTTAAGGGGTAGGCTGCATGGTCACACCCGACAATGATCGGTGCCTGCCCGGCGATTTCCGTCATATTCGATTCCTTTTTCGATTTTTTTAAATTCATCAACCCTTAAATTTTGACAGGATCAGGGTGGCATTGGTGCCCCCGAAACCAAAGGAGTTGGTCATGGCATTTGTAACCGTGGCTGAACGGGCCGTGTTGGGAACATAATCCAGATCACACTCATCAGCCTGATTTTCATAGTTGATGGTCGGAGGAATCAAATCATGATTCACCACAAGTGCAGTGAAAACCGTCTCAACTCCGCCGGCGCCGCCCAGCAGATGGCCGGTCATGGATTTGGTGGAGCTCACCGCCAGCGAGTGGGCATATTCTTTGAAAACAGTTTTAATGGCCCGGCTCTCGTACAGGTCGTTGAGTTCTGTGGAGGTTCCATGGGCATTGATGTAGTCGATCTGCCGATAATCCAGGCCGGCGTCCTCGATGGCAGCTCGCATGCAGCGTACAGCGCCGTTGCCATCCGGGGCGGGAGAGGTCATGTGATATCCGTCCCCGGTCATACCGTACCCGATCACTTCCGCATAGATGCGCGCGCTGCGTGCCAGGGCATGATCAAGGTCTTCAAGAATTAGAATCCCGCCGCCTTCCCCGACCACGAATCCGTCGCGGTCGCGATCAAATGGACGTGATGCCTTCTGGGGCTCATCATTGCGGGTGGACAGCGCCTTCATCGCATTGAATCCGGCGATACAAGAGGGGCTGATAACTGCTTCGGTTCCTCCGGTAATCATGGCATCGGCTGCACCGCTTTGAATCAACCGGTAGGAATTGCCGACCGCATGGGCGCCGGCCGCACAGGCTGTCGCAATTGAGGAATTCGGACCCTTCGCACCAAAAAGAATGGAAATCATTCCGGGAGCCATGTTGCCGATCATCATGGGAATAAAAAACGGGCTCACGCGCCTGGGCCCCTGTTCGGAAACACGCAAGACCGTATCTTCCATAAAGCGGAGGCCGCCCAGGCCGCATCCGGTAATCGTCCCCACTCTGGATTCATTCGCGCTGTTGATCACCAGCCCGGAATCTTCAATGGCCATGCGAGCGGCAGCCAGAGCAAAGGCAATAAACGGCTCAACACGCGCGGCATCCTTTTTGGGCATAAAATCTTCCGGGTGAAAATCCTTTACTTCCGCGGCAATTTTTGTTTGATATTCAGCAGTATCAAAACGGGTAATTTCAGCAACACCGGATTTGCCGGCGCACAACGCCGCCCATGTCTGCCCGACACCAACGCCTAAAGGGGTGACAAGCCCCAAACCAGTTATAACAACCCGTCTCTTCAAATGCCCTCCCTCATAAACGGTTGAAATTGAAACAGACCTTCATGATTATAAAATGTTAGAACGGTTGTGTCTCAAAGCAGATAAATTCTGCACTGAAAGTAGACAGGAATTGATCTTGCCTAAGCGGCAAATTGACGTAAACAACCCGCTTGGATGCGATAGACAGGGACCGGCAGCCGATGACCGCAATCCGGCCTTCGGCTGCCGGCTTCCATAAAAGGGCTTTCAGCAGCGTTCGAAGATATCAGCACTTAACCATGCGGCATAATCCGCGGACCCCGACGTCGCATGGCTGCTGCCTCCTAATGGGCACCAACATAAGCTATCGCATCTTTGACGGTAGCAATTTTTTCGGCATCCTCGTCGGAGATTTCAACATCGAATTCTTCTTCCATGGACATGATCAATTCAACCAGATCAAGCGAATCCGCACCCAGATCATCTACAAACGACGCCTCGGGGACAACTTCCGCCAGGTCCACACTCAATTTTTCCGCAATAATCTTTTTGACTTTATCTTCAATCGACATCAGGGTTTCCTCCTCTCCCAGAGCTGAAACCAAAGCGGTTTCATTAATATTATTGAAGCCATATTCAAATGAAATGAACGAAACGAAGTTAGTAGCTTAGATTTACCGGTTCTGGCAAGCGGATGCGATTTCTCAATCTTATTGCCCCATACCATCCGGCAATCCAAACAGTTTTACATGTACATACCTCCATTAACATGGATCACCTGGCCGGTGATGTAAGCGGCCTGATCAGAGGCCAGAAAAACGACCGCAGCCGCGATGTCCTCCGGCGTGCCGACGCGTCCCAGCGGAACCTGACTGATCATCATCTCCCTGGCTTTGTCGGAAAGCGCGGAGGTCATGTCCGTTTCGACAAAGCCGGGCGCGACGACATTGGCGGTAATACCCCGCGAGCCCAGTTCTTTGGCGACGCCCTTGGTAAGCCCGATAATGCCGGCCTTTGAAGCGACATAGTTGGCCTGCCCCGGGTTGCCGGTGGCGCCCACCACTGAAGACACGTTAATGATACGGCCCGCGCGCTGCTTGATCATGGTCTTGGAGACCGCTTTGATACAGTTGAACGTACCCTTTAAATTGATGGCAAGCACGTCATCCCAATCGGCTTCCTTCATTCGCACAATCAGCCCGTCGCGGGTGATCCCGGCATTGTTGACCAAAACATCCACGCGGCCGGTTTCTTCCAGGGCACGGCCGACAAACTGCACCACTTCTTTTTCGGAGGCCACATTGACCTGCATGCCGGTGATGTTGCCGCCGGCCGCGGCCACGAGCCTCTCGGTTTCGGCGGCAGCTTCCGTTGCCGATGCGTAGTTAAAATAAATGTGGTTGCCGGCCTGCGCAAACGCCCGGCAAATGCCCCGGCCGATTCCCCTGGATCCGCCTGTCACTAAAATGGTCCGTTTGACCTCATCCGCCATGATTACCTCTCAAATACAATATCGGCAAGCCGGTCCATATCCGGGATGATGTTGACCAAACTGCTCGCAAGCTTTTGATGGGAAATGCCCGCCAGAAAATCGGCTGCCGCCTTGGGGTCAAACTGACCGCAGCCCATCACAATTTTTAATATGTTCCCGGATACCACCTGGGCGGCCTCGGCCGCGAACAGTCTGGCGATGAGTTTAATTTTTTCGGCATCCGCTGCGCCGTCGCACGATTTTTTAAAAGCCCTGCGGGCCAGACTGGCTCCGACCTCAACGTGGGTCATCATGTCGGCCAGCGCAAACATGATATATTGCTGCCGCGTTAAACGGTGGTCGTTGACCAGAGTGATAGTTTGATTCAACGCTTCGGCTGCAAGCCCGTATGATCCGCAGCCCAGATCCCCCGCATCGCGGTCCAGCTTAGCCATTTCGTCGCTGATGGCCCGGTAGAACCCGCCTTTGGATTTGCGGGTGATTTTCCAGCGCAGGGTGCCGATAATAGTTTGCTGAATTTCACTGGTGCCCTCGTAAATGCAGGTGATGCGCACATCTCTTTTGATCTTTTCAACCCCGTATTCGGTGATGTAACCATAGCCGCCCAGGGCCTGGATGGCGTGTTCCGCCGCTTTATTGGCGGATTCGGTGGCAAACAGCTTTGCAATCGAGCCTTCCACCTCGAGGTCTTCCTCCCCGGCATCCAGTCTTGCGGCAACCTCTTCAATGAAGGCTTCTGCGGCAGCCAGCCTGACGACGTGGGGCAAGATCAGTTTGTGCGTGTAGCCCTGTTTCTCAGATAAAGGCGTCTTAAACTGAATGCGCTCCTTGGCATAGGGAATGGCAATGTCCAGTGCGGCCTCTCCGCCGCCCAGAGCCATTGAGGCGACCATCAAACGGGTGTAGCCGAAAACCTTGCTGGCTTGTTTAATGCCATGGCCGGGGATGTCACCGATGAGGTTTTCCACCGGAACAAACGCATCGGTAAAAGTCAGCGGCGAGGTGTTTGAAGCTCGAATGCCGTGTTTTTCCTCTCCTTTCCCGGCGACAAAACCATCCGTGCCTTTTTCCATGACGAAAAAAGTCGCCCCCTCGGGGGTATTGGCCAGGACGGTGATAAAATCGGCATACAACCCGGTTGAGATAAACTGCTTGGCGCCGTTTATCCTGTAGCCTGTGAGTTGACCGGCTTCATCGGTCACCGGATCGGCCTTGGTCTTGATGGCCACCACATTGCTGCCGGCATCCGGCTCGGTGACCGCATAGGCAACCAGCGCGTTGCCTTCGGCGATGCGGCCGAGCCATTTTTCTTTCTGTGCCTCCGTACCTCCGACAATCAGCGGGTCGGCACCCAGCTGGATGGCAAAAAAAGCCGTTGTGATTCCCAGGCAAATTTTGGCCATCTCCCGGGTGACCGCACAGCTGTCCCGCGCACCGCCGCCCATTCCGCCGTATTCTTCCGGTATCATTAAAAGCTGGAGTCCAATCTCAGGGCCCAGCATTTCCCGAATGGTTGCCTCCGGAAAAATTTCCTTTTGATCAAATTCGAATATTTTTTCTTTGGTCAAAAGCCGCTTTTTCAGCTGACCAATCGTGTCCAGTACCATCTGTCGGGATTCGGGATCCAAGCCGGCCAGTTGTTTTGATTCTGAAGATTCATCTGCAGCCATTTTAACAAATTCCTTAACGGGTGGTTTAACTTTGATGAATAGAATCCACGATTTCAGCGTCTTGAGATCTTGCAGATAGCTCGAGGCATCGTTGTCATTCTTGTTGGTGGTGGATTAAATTCGACCGTTGCCTGGGGTCCAACTATCAAACGCCCCCGACCTCAGCCGGGCGGCGGTGAAGCGTCTCGGGTATTTATTGCACACCGTGTGGCTCTATTCCTCGTTTGCGGAAACGACAGAGCGGCCTTTGTAAGAACCGCAGCTGGGACAGGCGTGGTGCGGCAGTGTGGCTTCACCGCAATCGGGACAAGTCGATAGATTGGGAGCGGAAACTTTTTTGTGGGTTCTTCTTTTGTCGCGCCTCGATTTAGATATTTTGTGTTTCGGTAAGGCCATAAGTAATCTCCTAACTAATTGATATGTTTTTTTAAATCAAAATTCAAATACTTGGTTTTCAGAGTGCGATTCTAGTAATTTAAAATCAGTCGAATGTCAAGAACTTTCATGCATCCAATCAAATTTGTTTGCTTGTACTTCATCGACTTCTGTGCTATGCAAGTGTGCCGGCGACCTATAAAATGCTATAATATAACCAATTAATATCATTTGTCAAATTTATTTATCAAGATAGCCCGCAGGTACCGGGCAAGTTTAATAAGTGCAGGAAATTACGATAAAATATGAACCCTCCGCCCCAATTTGTCCGGACTGGCCTGACATTCCGGTTTTACTTATATTTTACTTAAAATAAATATTTGCAGTAATTAATATACACCATAATTAAAATCAAAATCGATGGTTTAACATAGATCTGGAAATTTTAAAAGACTCGCTCCCTCTACATGAGTAGAAAAGCGGTTTCAATTATTAACAATCCCAACCGATGACAGGTAAAAAATTATGCAACAAATCATCACACGCTTTCCCCCAAGCCCCACCGGCTATCTTCATGTCGGTGGCGCCCGCACCGCCATCTTCAACTGGCTTTACGCCCGGCATACGAACGGTAAATTTGTTCTGCGCATAGAGGATACGGATGTCAAGCGCTCGACCCAGGCATCTGTGGATGCCATTTTCGAAGCGCTCCAATGGCTCGGCATCGACTGGGACGAAGGTCCCTATTTTCAAACCGAGCGCTTTGAAATCTACCGGGAATATATTCAAAAACTGATTGTGGCAGGCCATGCCTATTATTGCACTTGCTCCCCCGCCCAAATTGACGCCATGCGCCAAAAGGCTATGGCAAGCGGAGGCAAGCCGCGCTATGACGGCACCTGCCGCGAAAAAGGGCTGGCAAAAACGGATAATGCCGTGGTGCGCTTTAAGGCGCCGCTGACCGGAACCACCGTAGTGGAAGACATGATTAAAGGCAATATCGTTTTTCAAAACGATGAATTGGACGATTTCGTTATTTGCCGCAGCGACGGTACCCCCACCTATAACTTTGTGGTGGTGGTCGATGATATCACGATGAACATCAACACGATTATCCGGGGTGACGATCATGTTATGAACACCCCCAAGCAGATTCTGCTTTACAAAGCCCTGGACTGCCCGCTGCCCACCTTTGGTCATGTTCCCATGGTGCTGGGCGCCGACCGCTCCCGCTTGAGCAAGCGCCATGGCGCCATGTCCGTGACCGCCTACCGGGATATGGGCTATATGCCCGATGCCCTGCTCAACTACCTGGTGCGACTGGGCTGGTCGCACGGTGACCAGGAATTTTTTACCCGTGAAGAACTTATACGGGTCTTTGACATCAAAAATATCGGCCGCTCAGCCGGGGTGTTTGATCTCGAGAAGCTTCAGGCGATCAATGCCGACCACATCAAGGCTGCGCCCCCGGACCAACTGGTCGCCCCGTTGAATCCGTTTTTAAAAAAACTCGGCCTAGAGGTTGATGCCGGTCCCGATATCATCAAAGTGATTGAAACCCTTCAGCCGCGCAGCAAAACCCTCGAAGAGATGGCGCAGCAGGCCGGGTTCTACTATCAGACCGACATCGGCTATGAGGAAAACGCGGCCAAGAAGTTTCTTAAAGCGGCGGCGCTGGAGCCTTTGCGGCTGTTGGCCGAGAAGCTTGCGGCGACGGCGGATTTCAGCGAAAAAAGCCTGGAAAGCGTATTTGTGGCGCTGATGGATGAAACCGGTTTGAAGCTCGGCAAAATCGCTCAACCGGTGCGGGTCGCGCTGACCGGCAGGACGGCCAGTCCGGGCATTTTTGAGATCATTGCAATTCTGGGAAAAGATAGGGTGCTGCAGCGGCTTGATAAGGCGATACGGTTTATTGAGGGGTTGGAATCGTTATGATCGTTTAGATCGTTGAGATGGTTGGGATCAAAATTCGCTTGACGCGCATGGATTTATTTTGTAAAAAAGCGGACACACATCGTACTGAGGGATCGTCTAGTGGCAGGACGACGGGTTCTGGCCCCGTTAACCTAGGTTCGAATCCTAGTCCCTCAGCCAATCGATTTTTCGAATCACTGGTTTCAGCAATCCGTGGCGAGGATAATTGCTGTTTAGTTGTAAGGAACCCTTGATAGGCGCTTTTTTATGTTCTGATATTTCTTAAAGCCCTTTAGATTATCAATTTGTAATCGGAAGACACAATTCTCAAGATTTTTGTATGGGGTTGGCTAATCTCAGACCGCCTCCTTCTCACCCTCCCAATCGTTGACTTCCAATGTTAACCCTTCCACCTTTTGAATGACCACTCTATCGCCCGGTGAAAAAGGAACGCCACTGACAGCCTTCCATAGTTCGCCGTTCACGAAAACTTTTCCTTCATTCTTTTTCCATTGTTTGACCTCGCCCACCTTACCCAACATGCCCGACGCTCCACAAACAGACTTTCTCTTCCGCCCCTTAAGAAACCAGACCAGAGGAAAAACCACATGCTCAATCAGCTCAAAGAGGAAAACCCCTATAACCAGGGTCAATATTATGGTTTTTATCATCTGTTTGTCCTATCCAATGTGCTCCTTTTGTTATGTCAGCGGCGGGTATAGACTCGCGCGGGGTTGAAGGCGATTGTCAGGCGCACATCACTTGGGAATCTTAACATCGTCATCATCATAAATCCCTTGCTCGGCGGTTAGGTGACATGCTTTACAGTTCGCCAACGAGCCGACGGACTCGCGTTTAAAAACCGCTGGGTCCAATTCATGATGCTTTCTACGGATATAGGGTATCTCAGTGATGCGCACGGGTGCCTGGTTTCCCAAACTTCTCATAATTTTTTTCGATGGCTTGGCAGAAGAGTTTTCCGCGCCGTTCGTTTTCAAATAATCTGAAATGTTTTTGACTGCAGCCGGATCGATCTCAATTTCCTCTCCGAAATGGTCATCGAACTGGTTCAATATTTTCAGCCATGAAGCGGACGGCAACAGTTCCGGCTGATAAGCGAAATGGCACTCGCCACATGTTTCTTTATATGCCTGGTTGGTCACGGGTTTCAGATAGTCACTACGATCATGATCGTCATTATCATCCTCAACTTTTTGAGATCCTCCTCGATACCGGTGTCTTTTTCTGTAACGATCATCATCGGCAAAAGCATCCAGAATTAAACCGAGTGTCAAAAGAACCGATATTGCACATATGATATATCTGGCACAATTTTTCATGGTCAACCTCCGTTCAATCATATCAGCTGCTTGCGACCGGTAATCATCGCTTTGATTAAATTTTCCCGGTGCACGAGACTCGACACCAAAGCTCCCATAATATGAATCGATACCAGAAAAAGGGTAAAATAGGCGATCGTCTCATGAACCTCTTTCCAAAATTTATCTTTCTCATTATTCTCAGTCCTATGATTTTGTTGGCTGCGCCGTTCTCGGTCGTCTTTTTCATCATGAGTCTCTTTATCATCACTATCGGCAAAGGCATGGGTCATAAACGAGATTTCATGTTTAGCCAAAGGTCCGCTTCCTTTTACCCCATACGCTTTTAGGCCGGTCAGGGTGAGGGACAACAAACTCAATAGCAGAATAACGATCATGATTCCCCCGGCAGGATTGTGGCCGATGTAATGTTTGGGTCTCCCGATTAACAATCCTTTCAGATAGTCCGCTATTTGGGTCGGGGGGTATAAAAAATCAGAGAACCGGGCGTATTTTGTCCCCACAAAGCCATAGAAAATGCGAAAAACAACAAGCGCCAAAACGCTGGAGCCGAAAATAACGTGTAATTTCAAGATACTTTCGGAACTGATGAAGGCGATTGCGAAACATCCAACCAGCGTCCAGTGAAAGACGCGGATGGCAATGACCCAGACTTTTATAAATTGAGTATTTTCCATATTAAATGTTACCTCGGAAGATTCATTTGAAATTGCATTTGATATCAATCGTAACAAGAGGCAAGTTAACCTCTGAACCGGGTCCATTTGTCAATAAATATTCGGGAGACCCTATATACAATTTGAAAACACCCAAACAGCAATTTCAGGATCAACATCACCCATGTTTTACAAAAATTAAATAAGGCTTCAAATTTTTCTTTTGCATCACATTTGTTCGCAATTATTGGTTTAATATTTATTCCGGCATCATTCGTTTTGTGGTTAACAACGACGTTATTTGTACCATTTAAATCTTTTTCCTCTCCTAAACTTCTGCAGATAGCACCTGTATTGGAATAATAAATAGTGTAGCTCGGACAAAAAAAAATGGTTCTTTCCCAGTCCGGCAGAAGAATCAGCTGTTGCATAAACTCTCTTTTCCTAAGGCTGGATAGTTCGGTTTCACCGGGTTCAAGGAACAAAATGCTTCCCTTTATATGACATCGTCCCTTTTTTAAGCTGCCCAAACCGCCATAAGATTTCCAAAACAATTGGCCATTATTCATTTCTGTGATTTCATACCGGTCAAGTTTAAAGGAAATATGCTCTGTCGTATCTATCTTAACCGATTGCCGCCTGGTTTCAGCAGCCTCGCTTTGATTTGATCCATTTTTTTTTAGAACAGCTTCGTCCTGCAACCGGCTAGCCAATCTTTTATTATATGATTTTCTGCTGCCGGATGTACATTCATAAATTTTGTAGCTTGCGCAGTAGTATTTAGTTTTTTCCCATTTGGGTAGTCTGTTGAGATGATCAAGAAACTCTCCTTTTAAAAATCCCGGCCCCGCGCTGTCGCTTGGCTTTATGAACAGAATATCTCCGTTTAAAAAGCACTTTCCGCTCTTCAAAGAACCTAAGCCAATATGGGTCTCCCACCGCAAATCGCCGTGCTCATCCTCAATGATTTTATATTCACCCAATCTGTAGGCAGTGTGTTGCATCGTTTGTCTTTTAAATTTTAAATAATTGACAGCAAATCCTGAACGGGAAGACACATGGTTCCATAATAAAGACTGTTCAGGCTTGATAATGGGCAGGTTTTAGCTGAAAGGGGATCATAAAAGAAGAGAGAGATTTTGCAGATAATTTGGCGGAAATTTAACTTTTACGTAGGATTCAAGGCGGGAGAAAAAAACCTTTATGAAATGGATGTTGCGCTGGTTGTCCGAATAATTAGATAAAATGTAAAGCGTATGAAGCGATTTTGGTATTTCCTTCGAGTGGGTCGCGTTTGAAGCCCTAAGGGTTTGTATCTCCTCAAAATTACAGCTTTTACAATGGGTTCCTGAACAGCGATTATGGAATAGAAAAATTAGCCCTGCCGTTTCTTTACCTTGAAGACCATGCCGACAGGCCTCTCCGCAAAAACATGCCTGGGGCAGCAGACTGTTTGCAAAGAGACCTATGATGAGAAATTTAATAAAAAATAGCCTGAATATGTTGACATATCTCAACAGATTTTTCTCCACATTATAATCCATCAAGAAAGCCGCCGGGTCACCACAGTTACTTGCTTTTTATAACACATCTGCAGGATGGTATTCAAGCCGAAACTCACGCTCCCAGAAATCAACGGCCAACGTATATTACAGTTTTGGTGTCTTTTGACTTTGGGTAAAGACAATATTTTTTTCGATCTTGATACCCGGCACGGTGACAATACTTCTTCCCTACTGCCTGCTGCGCATCGATCACAACCCGCCGCCGACTCACACCGTCATATCCGCCATTTTCGGCCCGGCTCTGATGGGGTTGGGATTGGTCGTAAATCTATTGATTTCATTCATCTTGTTAGAAACCTTTATTGAACATTTCGTCTGTCATTACCCCGTCACAAATCTTTGTCACCGGACCGGTCATGGTTGCAAAAAAGCCATTATTAAATTGAATGTGAAGGCTGCCGCCGGGCATATGGACCCTGATGTCCGGTTCACAAAGACCCAGCTTAAGAGCGACGGCAGCAGCAGCCGTACTGCTGCTGCCCGAAGCCAGCGTGTAACCTGCGCCACGTTCCCATATTTCAATCTGGATGTTATGGCGATCTAACACCTTCATGAACTGAACATTGGTGCGATTCGGAAAGCGAGGTGCCGTTTCGATGAGGGGACCATAGCGATGGGCCTCTTCGGATGTCGGCTGTTCCGAAAAAACAACGCAGTGCGGGTTGCCGACTGTTGCCGCGCAGAATTTCAATGTCTGGCCCTCAATTTCGATCTCTTCGTTCAACACCTCGCGCGAGTCACCCTCAACCGGGATAGCCGCGCTATCGAAGCTTACCGCTCCCATCTCAACCTTCACGCTCCTGCCGTCCGGGCCAACCTCACATGAAACTGCACCACCGGGCGTTTCAACCGTGAAAGGCTCGCCGCCGACCACACCTTCGTCCCAAAGGTATCTTGCAAAGATGCGCAGACCATTTCCGCTTTTCTCTGCTTCGCTGCCATCAGGATTAAAAATCTGCAGCCGGAAATTGCATGCCTGGCTATCAAGGGGACCCAACAAAATACCATCAGACCCGATGCCGTAGTTGCGATGGCAAATCAGACGAATTATGTCTTCAGTAGGTTTATCCTTGATTTTTGCCGGGTCAATTACGATGTAATCGTTGCCCAAGGCATGATATTTTGCATATCTCATTTTTTTCTTCTACTCCATCTGTTTTTTCCTTCCGGTTCTTTGACATCTTCCGTCCTGGACTTGCCGCCGTACGAATAAGAAAGTTTAATGTCTTTTAGTATTTCTCTTGCTTTCTCTGCCTGATCCTTTTTAACCATCAGCCTCATCGGCAGCGCATTGAACACATAGGGGGCGACATATTCTCCTTGGATGAAATAGGTGATGCCTTCGGCATCCAATATGGATTTTAGAAAAACTCGATCGCCCGCATTGTGAGTTTCTAAAATCGGCACATATTCGATAAATTCATTTTTCATGCGAATAATGTACAACTTGAGAGGCCGGTCCAAAGGGCACACCTGTCCGCTTACCCAGACAGCGAAAGCCTCTGCGCAATGCAACCTTCAATGTTTGGTCGGCGAAGACATAAATATAAGTCGGCGAAAAAGAATTAAGTTGAACGAAAACATTGCCGGAAGGCGTCCCGGATTGCCCGTCGCCGCTGCAGTACGAACGAAAATTCCAAAAACCGTTTGACCGCCTGAAAAAGAGTCCAACCCCGCCATAAACGCAGCAAAAGCGCAGGGACCCATTGTACCGGCACCCCGCGGGACGTAGGAAATTTGCGGTTCACCGTGCAGCCGTTCTTCCGTCAATCACTTATATCGGGCGTCCAGTCTTCAAGAAAGGAATCCGATTCATTGAGCTCAAAGATGATCTGGTTGGAAAAAAGGTGGCCGAAGGCCACCGAACCGAACCATCCGACATCAAACAGGACTGATGTCATTGTAGCCGTGCGGCGGTCGATGTAAAGTTCGACGGTCCCACCTTTGGCGTCGGAAAAGCGGAAAAATGCATGGTCCTTCCCAATTTGTTTTTCCTTAACTTCAAGGGTTATGGCATCCGCGGCACGCATGGCTGCTGCAGTAACATCGTCATATCGAGCTATAAAATAGCTTTCGCCCTTGCCCCCGCCTAAATGATTAAAAGCAACAGGGGCTCCGCTGCC
>CAYTBC010000028.1:0-2452 GCA_964435765.1 uncultured Desulfosarcina sp. | reverse complement strand
AGCTTTCGCCCTTGCCCCCGCCTAAATGATTAAAAGCAACAGGGGCTCCGCTGCCGGCCGCCTCCATGGTGGTCATTGCAACCGGAGAAAAACATCCAAGATTACAAATTAAGAAGATGAACAATCCAATCGACTTAACCATGGCCATTCTATATTTCTTCAAGCTTGGAGAGTTATCCTGTGCTGCAGGCGGCGGCTAGCCGCCAGGGACGGAAACCATACCGCACGGGTCTAATAGACCTTAATGCATGACGGGGTCTGCTGTCAAATCTGAACTATCATAAAAGGATAAAAGCAGGATCTGAAAAAGCATTGACACTAAAAACGACCAGTGTTAGTTACGTTGAACGAATCAGGCGACTTGATAAATCGACTTGCGGCAATATGGCGGCTAACAAAATTTTCCTTATATAATTTGCTTCAAAGCTCAAAGAATCGAGGTTTAAACATGAGCATACCCAATGCAATTAAAATCGGTATCCTGGGCGCGGGCGGAAAAATGGGAATGCGCATCGGCGCAAACCTGAAAAAACTTCCGAATCAAATTTTTTATATCGAAAACGCTGAGACCGGCAAACAACGCCTTGAGGAAGACGGGATGGAAGTCTCTGCTCCGGCAGAGGTTATGAATCAGGTAGATGTTCTTATTTTAGCCGTTCCGGACATCCTCATCAATAAAATTACAACGGAGGTTGTCCCGAATATGAAATCCGATTCGACGGTCATCCTGCTGGATCCGGCCGCCGCGTATATGAATCAGGTATGCATACGGGAAGACCTGCACTACACGGTAATCCACCCCTGCCATCCGGCACTTTTCAAGGACCAGCCGACGCTTGAAGGCTACAAAGACCACTTTGGCGGCATATCCGGTCTGCAGGACATCGTTTCCACCCATTGGAAAGGCGCCCGCGAAAAGTACGAGCTGGCCTGTGACATTGTAAGAAAAATGTTCGCTCCGGTGGATAAAGTATTTGAAATTACCATCGAACAGATGGCCTTTTTGGAGCCCTCAGTCGTCGAGGTGTGCGGCCTGTCCCTGGTTTCGGTGTTCAAGGAACTCGTGGAAGAGATGGACCAGCGCGGCATCCCCAAAGACGCTGCCATGTCTTTTCTGCTGGGTCATATCAAAATTGAACTCGCAATTCTTCTGCTGGGATCAAACCCGGCATCGGATGCGGCTATGATTGCGATGGACTATGGCAAGAACAAGCTCATAAAGGAAGACTGGAAGAAGGTGTTGACCGACGAGGCTTTGCACGAAGTCCTTACAAAGATGCTGAAATTAGACCATAAAACTGACAACTCAAATGGAGGTGCATTATGAAAAAATTACTTGTAGTGTTGCTCTTATTGGTGATTCCGGCTCTGGTATTCGCGGACAGCTTGCCTAAAAAGAACTGGGTTATTGCATTATCGAACTCATATTACGGCAATACCTGGCGCAAGCAGATGGTCCAAACTTTTACTGCGGCCGCTGAGGAAGCCAAGGCCAAAGGCTACATCAAAGACTATGTCATCGTTAATGGCGACGGTACTCAAAACCAGCAAATCGCACAGATGAACAGCCTTATCCTCAAAGGTGTCGATGCAATATGCATTAACGCTGCTTCCCCGACCGCGCTAAACGGGGTTATTAAAAATGCCCACCAGCGCAAAATCAAGATCATCGCCTTTGACTCGATTGTTACCAGTCCCTATGCCTACAAGATGGACTTTGACTTCGTCAAGCTTGGTGCGGACAGCGTCGAATATATGAACAAACGCCTGGGCGGCAAAGGCAACCTCGTGATCGTGCGCGGCGTTTCCGGTTCCGCTCCTGACCAAGAGATGTATCAAGGGCATATTGAAACGCTTAAAAAGTATCCGGGTTTTAAAGTGGTTGCAACCATCAACGGCGAGGCCAGCACCACGACCACCCAAAACGCCATGGCCAATGTGCTTCCAAGCCTGTCAAAGGTAGACGGCGTCCTGATTCAGGGCGGCGGCGATGCCTTTGGTGTTGTTCAAGCCTTCCTGGCCGCCGGCAGGGAAGTACCGATTGTCATCGGCGACGGCAGCTCCGAATTTGTTCAATGGTGGATTGCCGAAAAAAAGAAACGCGGCTATGAAACCTTCAGCATCAACTCAGCTCCGAGCATCGGCGGCGCCGCCTTCTGGGTGGCAGTCAATTTGCTGGATGGCAGAAAAGTGCCCGAAAAAATGAAAATGGCACTGACGATCATAACCAATGACGACGTTGAAAACTACGCCGACCTGAAACCCGGCAGCATTGCGGCCCCAGTCTACAGCAACGAGTTCGTGCAGAAAAACGTCATCGGTGAATAAACTCCTGGCCCCGACCCATGTGCATTAAATTCTTAACGGCACTTTGCTGAAACACTGGTCTTTTGAGTATACTCCGGGCACGGTATCCTCCGATATCGTGCCCTTCGTCTTAGATGGCACCTAC
>CAYTBC010000027.1:0-36420 GCA_964435765.1 uncultured Desulfosarcina sp. | reverse complement strand
GAAAACTCTTGCCGTAGCCGGCCTCGCTTTGAATGGAAACGATTTGGATATCCGGATTGGTCATCAATTCCAGCGCCAGGTTCTGAAAAACGTTGCGCGGGATGACTTTCCAGATCCGGTGCTGGTAATCGATGACTTTCTCGTTATGAATACCGAAAAAGACGGGTTTGCCCTGATCGTTCCACATAAAGGCATTTGGAATCGCCTCATCTCGGCTGGAGACAAATCCGGTAAAATACTCGGCCTCGGATTTAAACGGCACGGATTCCTTGTAAATTTCGCTTTGGATGCCGCGCAAACGGGCTTGAAGTTGAAAGATTTTGTCATTGGTGACCAGGATCGGCTGTTTTAATCCGCTTTGCTGGATTTCATCCAGTATATGGTGGTCAACCATTTTGGCATACTTGGGTGCAATATCGCCGGAATTCAGGATTTGGTATTGCTCGGGGTTCTCAATTAAATACTGAATCACCCTTGCAACAATGTGCGCCAGTTTGGAATTCTTTTTGAGTTTATCCAACTCAAGCAGCACGTGGTAAGGCAGGTAAACCGTATTTTCGTTTCCGTTGCGAAGTTTGAACAGGGCATTGGGATCTTCAAGTAATACATTGGTATCGATGATATACTGCTTTTGATTCTCCATATTCCCCTTCATACCTTGATAGACGGCAGGATGATCTTTGACCAATAAATTATTTTATTGTTAAAATAACGTTTGGGCTGCCTTAAAATTACATTAGCCGCCGGAGGGCGCTTTTATTTAATCAGAATAGGAAATCATTGGACCGGAAAATTTGCCTGCCCTTTTAAAATATTTTAATATGATTATAACATAATTACACTGAATAGCGAAATTAGCCGAATCTTAATGTTGCCCTAACGATAATCTAACGATATAGAGGCATGTTGTGGGACTGAACAACGCTTCAGGATCTTTATCCCAGATTGTAAATCGGGCAATCCCAAAAATAATTATCAGGGCGGACAATAAGCATTTAGGAATACCGGCATGGAAAAAATGATTCGAAAGCATTTTTCAAGAGAACTGGAAAAAATTAAAAAACAAATTCTCTCCCTTGGCGCCGTGGTGGAAGAACGGGTGCGCCTGGCCATGAATGCGGTCGATAACAATGATGCTGAAATGGCCAGACAAATTATAAAGAACGATTATGAAATCGATGAAATGGAGGTCGAAATCGAAGAGGAGTGCCTCAAAATCCTGGCGTTGCATCAGCCTGTTGCCGTGGATTTAAGATTTTTGATTGCGGTCATCAAAATCAATAATGATCTTGAAAGAATCGGCGACCAGACGGTTAACATTGCCGAGCGGGTCGATGTGATTGCCAAACGGGATTTGTCCGACTTTTTCTTCGATTATACTGCCATGGGTGAAAAAGCCCAAAACATGCTGAAACTGAGTCTGGACGCCCTGGTGAATATGGACGCCGAATTGGCCTTCAAGGTCGTCCTGCTGGATGATGAAGTTGACCAAATCAAAAGAGAAGCCTATGATCGCATCAAACAGGCAATTAAAGCCAATCCGGACAAAACCGGTTATTTAATCAACCTGTTGTTGATTTCCCGTCACATCGAGCGCCTGGCCGATCACGCCACCAACATTGCCGAAGAGGTGATCTACCTGATTGAAGGGGAAATTATCCGGCACGCACCCTATGAAAAAAAATAATAGACCCTGCGGTATTAAATGAACATCCAAACCCTATTGCTGATTGCACCGCCGATTTTACTGGCCTTGACTTTTCATGAGTATGCCCATGGGTATGTTGCCAACCGTTATGGTGATGATACCGCCAAAGCAGCCGGCCGTTTATCGCTGAATCCTCTGCGCCATTTAGACCCGTTGGGCACCATCATGATTTTTCTGGTTCATTTCGGGTGGGCCAAACCGGTACCGGTTAATCCATATAATTTGCGCAACCCCAAAAGGGACATGCTCTGGATCAGCGCGGCCGGCCCCCTGTCCAATATGCTTTTGGCGCTGGTTTGCGGGCTATTGCTTAGAGTGTTTTCGGAATTTGCCGGCGCAGCCGATCGGAATTCGGTGACGGAGATGGTTGCATTAATGGTGTTTATGAGCCTGCAAATCAATCTGGCGCTGGCTGTTTTCAATATATTGCCGATTGCGCCTTTAGACGGTTCCAAAATTTTATTCGGACTTCTGCCGATCGGATACGGCAAGGCAATTTTCGCCTTGGAGCGATACGGCCCGTTTATTCTGATCGGATTAATCGTTATCGGCCGGCTTACCGGGGTGTCGATTCTGGGCAGTTTAATCTGGCCGTTTGTAAAATTTTTCAGCAGGCTTTTTGCCGGAGTGTAAGCCGGTGCGCTAGATCGCGTTGACCAGCATCACCAGCAGCGGCAGCACAACCACCAGCGAGGCGGTGGTAAAAAACCAGCAGGAGTTGGCCAGGTCCAAATCCAGGTCATAAATGGACGGCGGGATCAGGGCGTTGAAGGCCACCGGCATGGAAGAAAGAATGAGGACAACTTTCAGCGGCAGCCCGTTTTGGATGTCGGCGTATCCTAAAAAATAGGCCGGCAGGGACGCCAGCACGGGAACCATTACAAATTTTATGAGCGCAATCGAAACACACTCGCGCAGATAGGCATGTATTTTACGAAATTTCATGGCCATCCCGATGGATATCAGCAATAAAACAGTCAAAAGCGGCACAAAAACCGAGATGACGGTTTTGTAAACTTCCGGTCGTTGAACACCGCCGATGTTGAAGAGCCCCCCGATGGCTATGGAGGACAAGGCCACTATAATGTAAGGATCACGTGCCAGGTGCTTTAAGAGCCCCCGGGACGGGACGTCGTGCCGGCTGCTGCTGCTAAAATATTTAGCGATGGGAAATCCAATGCCGTAATAGGCAAGCTCTTCAAACAACTTATAGATGGCCACCAACCCAAACCCGGCCTCCCCCAGAAAAATATAACAGACCAGGGTGCCGATGGCGCCGATATTGGTGAAAAAACCGCACCCAAACAGCGCACCGGCCTTTTTACCCTCCAGGTCCAGCACTCTGGAGGCCGCGACGGCCAGTGCCCCGCCGATTAAAAAAGTAAAGAGACCGATAAAGGGCAGGGCGATCAGCGTGGCATTTTTTAAGTTCACAATCCAGACCGCACCCACGATGGCGACCGGATTGAAGAAAAGAAGCGCCACTTTCTGCAGCATCTTGCGCAAATCGTCAATTGAAATCCCCAGTTCGATGTGCCTGCGCTGCATTAGAAATTGGAAAATATAGCCCAGCAACAATCCCAGAAAAATAATTGCGAATGAATAGATAAACTTCGACATTTAAAACCTTCAGCGTGGAAATTTCACAGCCTCATATTTCGGACGCAGCAAAAACGAAACAGCGAATGCTGCCAGCGCCGCCAGAAAAAAGCGGACGCTGAACAATATCCACCCGTTGGCCCCCAGAGCGATAAATATGACGGTGTCTTCAATTATGCTGTGGCAGATTCCTAAGAATACAAGCACCAACATCAGATCTCTTTTAGCCAGGCGCCCGTCGTTGGCAAATGCGATAATAACCCCTGAGCCGATCACGATCCCCAAAAAAAGACCCGCTAACAGCGGATAGGCCGCCCTGTCCGAAAGCTTTAACCGCTGCATGACCGGCTGAAGAAATCCGGCGGCCCGGTCCAGCAGGCGGGAGTCTCGCAGCAGTGCCAATCCCAGCATCAACGGAATAATAATTGCGGTGAGAATGAGCGTGATGCGCAATCCGCTGGCTATGATTTCGCGGAGGATGAGTGGCCAGTCCAAATATTTAGTGCCTTTCTACTGTTGGCCTTTTGCAATGTTTTGGCCGGAGTTAGGGTCTTCGGGCAACAATGGTTTCAGGTTTCAGGTTTCGGGTGTCAGGGGTCCAAATTGAAAACTTAGAACCAGAAAGTAAAAATGCCGACCCGCTATAATTTCAAATCTCAGGTTGAAGGGCTTTGAATCCATTCCACTGACACCTGAAACCTTAATATTTTTACTAACATGTTTGCTGATATAAGCCCCAATGGGCCTAACAGTTATTAGCCCAATTGGGGCAACATTTTCCCGACCAGATTCATCAAGGCCCCCGCCGCAACGGCCGTGATCAGTCGAATTCCCAAAATTGGCCATGCGCGAATACCGGTTTTGTTAATGACGGCGGTTTCCAGCACAAGCTCGTGACAGCAACATAGCAACACCGCCATTATCGTTATCTGCCAGGCGGACAAATCCAGAGCCATTATGATTCCGACGGCAGCGTAAAAATTAAAAAACATCCCCGTCACCACGGCCAGGGCGGCCTCTCCGGGAAGTCCGACAAATCGCATCAACGGATCGCACACCTTCGCAATCCATCCGATGACAGATGTGTGTTCCAACACCTTGACAACGGCAAAAATGGGAATGATGATTTTCAGTAAAGCACGGATGGTTTTAAGACCGTCCGCCAGTCCGGTCTTCCAGGTGTCGGCTGTAATCACCGCGGTATCCTTTCCAGGTCGCTTTAGGCAAATCTCGGATTAGCCATACTAAAATGAAGCTCTTCAGTTAACTTCTTATAATATTAAAACCTCAACAGCAGAGTTTTCAGATATAAAAAGGGAGCCCTCCGAAGATGTGGAAAGCCCCCTTGTTTAAGCGGAACGCATTTTGAGAAGCCCCAAAAAATCTGTAATCTAAAATAACGCGGATGCGTTATTTTATCCGTGGACTTCCTCTTTGACCCCCACGGCGATTTTATACAAAGCCGTCAGCACCAGAAACCCCAGCGCCCAGACTCCTAGCGCGATGAGAATTTCCGGTACGGTAGGAATGTACTCACTGACTTCGTGCAGCGGCGACGGTGTAAAGCCGCCGGCGATCATTCCCAGCCCCTTATCGATCCAGGTTCCAAGAAAGATGGCCACACAGGCCACCGCCAGAACTCCCTCGTTTTTGCGGGTGACGGGATTGATCGTTAAAATAATGCCGAGCAGCATCAGGGCAAAAGAGGCCCACATCCAGGGAACATAGGCCGTGTGGCCTTGAAGGCCGACGAACAGGTATTTAAGGTGATCCATGTGCTCCGGGATGTTGCTGTAAAAGGCGACAAACACCTCGCACAAAAAGAAAAACACATTGATACAAATCGCATAGGCCACAATCTTGGCCAGGGATTGAATTTGTTCGCGGCCCGGATCGAAGCTGCTCACCCGACGAATAATCAGGCACAGCAAAATCAGCAGCGCCGGCCCGGCAGCAAACGCCGAAGACAGAAAACGGGGGGCCAGAATGGCGGTCATCCAGAATCCCCTGCCCGGCAGACCGCAGTAAAGGTAGGCCGTCACGGTATGGATGCTGACCGCCCAGGGAATGGATAAGTAGATGAGCGGCTTCAGCCATTTTTGATAATGAACTCCGTTGCGTTCGGCTTCGAGTACATTCCAGCCGATCACGATATTCAAAAACAAATAGCCGTTTAAGACGATGGTGTCCCAGAACAGCACCGAATGCAGAGTCGGGTAAAGCCAGACATTTAAAATGCGCATCGGCTGGCCAAGATCAACGACAACAAATGTCAGACACATGAGCACCGAGGCAATGGCCAGAAATTCACCCAAAATGGTGACTTTGCCGAACGCTTTGTAGTCATGCAGGTAATAGGGGAGCACCACCATCACCCCGCCGGCGGCCACCCCGACCAGAAAAGTGAAATTGGCGATGTAAAATCCCCACGAAGTATCCCGGCTCAAACCGGTGATGCCCAGACCGAAATCGAGCTGATGCAGATAGAGCAGAAAGCCGACGCCAATAATGACCAGTAAAAAGGCCATCCAGCCATAGTATTTTTTACTGCCTTTGATTGCTAATTCAAGCATAGTGACCTCACACGATGTAATAAACAGACGGTTCTGTTCCCAATTCCTGTTTACGGCGAATGGTGTAATTGGTTTTGATGAGTTCCCGGACCGCCGACTCCGGATCATAGAGATCGCCGAATGTCAATTTGCCATTGGCAGCCTCCACACAAGCCGGCAATTGTCCCACGGCCAGGCGTTCCGCACAGAAGTTGCACTTTTCCACCACGCCTTTCATCCGGGTCGGATATTTTTTATCGATGTTTTTGATAAACGGGCGCGGGTCGCGGTAGTTGAAGCTGCGGGCTCCGAAAGGACAGGCGGCCATGCAAAACCGGCATCCGATGCAACGGTGAAAATCCATTTGAACAATTCCGTCGGACTCCCGCTTGAATGTTGCCTGGGTTGGACAGGCCCGCACACAGGGCGGATTTTCACAGTGGTTGCAAAGCAACAGAAATGGTTTGTGCTCCACCTCTTCACTCAGGAAGCGGCCGGCCTTTTCCGGAAAAACGTTGTGATAAGGTGCCCCCCAGATCCATTTGATTTCATGGCGCTTGTCCGCAAAGTTCGGAACATTGTGTATTTCATGGCAGGCCTTCACCAGCGGTACCAGGTCTTCTGCGGACTCAAATTCCCGCGTATCGATGACCATGGCCCATTGCTTTGCTAATAGTGTCTTTTCGTTCTTTTTAACCGTCGCTGCAGCTTTTTGAGAGTGCGCCTCTTCCTCAGCAAGTGCATTTAAAACGGGCTTGGCCGTCAGTGCCAGAGACGAAAGTCCAAGCAACTGCAAAACGCGCCGTCTGCTGCTATCCATCACGTTTTCTCCTTCGGGTTATCAATATGACAATTCCAGCAATAAGGTCGCACCGAGGCGTAGTTATGGCATCTGTCGCAAAATTCCGCTTTGTTGGAATGACAATCCAAACAGGTGTTGGACAGGCTCATGGTGTATTCTTGCCCGCTGGGATTTACATAAATCCTTTCGCCTCGCCGCACCACCGAATCTCTCCAGAAATCCAGCAGCCGCATGTGTTCGGCTTTCATATATTCGGTGGAGCGCACACACACTTTGGCTGCCTTGGCTTGATCCGTCAGCTGGAGCTCCGGTGCGGGCGCAGCTTTTCCCCGGTTATACCAGAAGGGAAAAGTTGCGATAACGATAAAAATGATCACACCGGCAACGATAAATTTTTTATCCTTCATCAGTTTATTCCTCCGAATCACCCTCTAATCCCGGAATATCTTCACCCCGCAAATCGGTGGTTCTCTCATTTTGCCCGGTCAAATTCAGGGCATTGGCCACCAGTTCATGCACGCCGGTGACATCCACTTCGGGAACCCAGTATTCCATCAGCGACGGAAGGGCGGCCCGGTCGATGGCACAAATCGTCGACAGCATATTTACGCCGTGCTTTTCGTGGACATATTTGACGGCATTGGCCCTGGGCAGTCCGCCGGTCAATCTCAGCTCCATGTCCTCCCCGGCATTCAGCCCTGCGCCGCTGCCGCAGCAGAACGTCTGCTCCCGGATAGTGTTGGCCGGCATTTCATAAAAATGGTTGCACACATTTTTGATTACATAGCGCGGCTCATCAAATAATCCCATGCCCCGGGCAGGATTGCAGGAGTCATGAAAGGTTACTTTAAGATGATCGTTGCGGCGGGGATCCAGATCAAGCTTGCCGTGTTTGATCAAATCGGCTGTAAACTCAGTAATGTGAACCATTTTAGTTGATTTGGCGTTCTCAAATTTGGTGCCCGTAATGGGGCTGACCGGCTCTTCCATAAAATCGGCCGGTCCGTTCATGGTATCCATGTACTGATTGATAACCCGCCACATGTGGCCGCACTCGCCGCCCAGAATCCATTTGACGCCCAGCCGTTTGGCTTCGGCATACATTTTGGAGTTGAGCCGTTTCATGGTTTCATGCGAGGTAAAAAAACCGAAGTTCCCGCCCTCGGATGCATAGGTGCTCCAGGTGATGTCAAATCCATATTTTTCCTGCAGAAAATGGAACAGCATCAGGTAACCCATGCACGTGTAAGTGCCGGGATCGGCAAACACGTCCCCGGAAGGGGTGATAAACAAAATATCAGCCCCCTTTTTATTAAATTGCGGCGCCACCCTTACACCGGTAATCTCCTCGATGTCATCGACGAAAAAGTCGAGCATATCCTTAAACGCATGGGGCTGGATACCCAGATGGTTGCCGGTACGGTAGCAATTGGCCACCGGAGTTGCAATCCAGTCGATATTCAGACCGAGCAAATTCAAAAGCTCACGGCCCATGATGGTAATTTCGGCCGTGTCGATCCCGTAAGGGCAGAACACCGAACAGCGCCGGCACTCCGAACATTGAAACAGGTAATACCACCACTCTTTGAGCACATCCAGCGTCATCGGCCGGGCCCCGTTGATTTTACCCAGTATTTTGCCGACCCGGGTAAAATCATTGCGATAAACGGAACGCAGAAGTTCGGCCCTTACGACCGGCATGTTCTTGGGATCACCGGTGCCGATAAAATAGTGGCATTTGTCGGCGCAGGCACCGCACCGCACACAGATGTCCATGAAAATCTTAAACGATCGAAACTTTTCAAGGCGCTCTTTGAAGCCGTTGTGAATGATCTCCTGCCAGTTTTCAGGCAGCTGCCAATCATCTTCGACCGGATTCCAGGCCCTGGCGTTGGGAAGCCCCACATATTTAACACTTTTGGGATTCGATGCATAACAGTACATCCCTTTGCGGATGCTGACCGGGGTTTCCATCCAGTCCGCGTTGGGCGGTCGGTGGTCGATCTTGATAAGTTCTTCGGGTTTGGGTATTGCTGCGTCTGCCATAATTTACTCCTTATTATTCCACTGGCTTTTCTTCTTCCGCTGGCTCCTCCGCCGTCTTTGCGGCAGGAGTTTCTTCAGGCATCCTATCAACAGGCAGCCCAGCCTCTATCATTTTATCTCTGAATTCATCTTCATATTCTTCGTAGGTGTGAATCGGAACCGGATAGTTCCACGGATTGACGTGCCGCTTCGCGCGTGTGTCCGTCGTCAGGTTGCGCGTCGGACTCAAAAAGATTCCGCCGGCGTGCATTAATTTGCTGAATGGGAAATAAGCCAGCAAAACGCTGACGAAAAACAAATGAATATAAAAGACGGCGCCGATCCCTGCGGGAACGGCGGGACGAAATGTCACCAGTCCCATGGTAAGCTCTTTGGCCGCGATGACATCGATTTTGACAATGTAGCGCATCAGTATACCCGTCAGTGCGATACCGAATATTAAAAACAACGGGAAATAATCGCTCGCCAGGGAGATATAGCGGACCGGACGGATAAAAAGCCGCCTCGAAAACAGGTAGGCGGCCGCGGCCAGCAGCACGAAACCGGATAAAAACACCGCGGGCAGGCCGAACTCGATGCCCGGATACACGATTTCAAATCGGAAGAAACTGTCCACGTTTTCAACCAGAGTTACGAAAAACGGCACCGGTTCCGTAAAAAGCCGCAGGTGCCGCACCAGCACGGCCAGAATTGCATAATGAAAGGCCAGGGCCCCCACCCACAAAAAAATCTCCAGCTGATAGGACAATTTCGAGCCTTCTTTCAACCGCATGCGGGTATTGCGAAACAGGGACCGGAAGGTCAATATTTCCAAGGCCATGCGTGCGACAACCTGCCATTTGGTGGCCGGGCAGTCCAGCTGTGAATGTTTGATCCAGGGCAGCGACTTTTGCTGGCCGCCGGTGGTGGGTATGCGAAACGGCACGGCCGAGCGCGACCATCCGACGACTTTGTAGGCACAGCCGATCAGAAAAACTAGCAAGGCCAGGTAGGGGATAATAATTCCAAAAAGAACCTGCAGTCCTACCGCCGTGCCCGCCCAGGCAATTAAAAACAGCACGATAACTGCGATCAGTGAAAACATATACCTTGCATTCATTGGCCAGAACCTCACTTGAAGGCTTCCATCAGTCAATCCCGTTTGCGGGAGGTGAAGCCTCAATCTGTAAATTAACGATTCGAATTTTTCGCCGTAAACTTATTTTTTCCCGGTGATCTAGGATTTACCGCATTATTAATAAAAAAAGAAAATATGTATTTTTGAGTATTTTCTGTTGAAAATTGTCGCGATTAGGAATCTGCTAATCCTTGAGATAAAATTTAGCGGAACAAAGCGGCCTCCACAAATCGTCAATTTTCAATCTTCAATATTCATTCCTTAGGGTCCTTCCGGTGTCTCCGTAATCAAACCGGCGCGCGCAAACGCTCTAAATGTCCGGTGTTTTGTCTCATTTGCACTGATTTGAAATACCTTTTCCCGGCACTGCATATATATATCAAACGCCATCAGACAAAGCCGGTCGATTTTAGATTCGAATGCGGTCAATTCTGAGGCAATGCGATGATCGCGAAGCTCCTTTGCAAGGTTCTCGCGCAGAACAGATTTTAAGGACAGGATGAATGCGGTGGCTTGAGAGGGGGTAAAATTTTGCACAGCCCGAATCCTGATGATAGGATCCAGATAGGAGGTGATGGTCTCGGGATCCATGCGGTCGATGAGCTGATCCAACAGACCCGAGAGACCCTTGAGCATGGTGCCGCCCACCGGATTGGCAAATGGGTCGGTGTTGCTTTTAAGAAATTGGGCGGTATCCGGAGCATAAGTTTGGACGATCAATTCAAACCATTTTTTTACAATGACGGATTTTTTTTGCTCCAATATTTTGTCCAAACCATTACCCATAAAAACTCCCGGCAGCCTGATCGATGATGCGATACCGCCGCGCGATTCACGAGAGGATTTTAATGATCAGGCCGAAGTGCATACGTATAAACGACTTGGCTTTGTCTGTCAAGGGTAAATGAATTGAGCAGGGGGGAAACGTGAGCGTGATTTTAAAATAGCTGAATAAAATAAACAAAGATGCGCAACATAAAATAATTAATTCGCCGGAGCCTTGATTTAACCACTTTTTTCAGCTTTCATAGAATAGTTTACAACCCTGAAAATGCTAATGGGAGGACGGATTAATTAGTCGACGATACCCACTAAAAGCGCCTGGTCGTCATCGGCGGGATGCCCGCCGGCAAATTTTTCGACATCTCCCATGATCTCGTCGATAACTTCTTGAGGTGCCGCGGCACCGACGGTGGCAAGCGGGATGAGAAGCCGCTCCTCGCCGTAGGCTGTGCCCTGTGAGTCGAAACGCTCGGTGAGCCCATCGGTGTAAATGAGGAAGCGATCGCCCGGCGCAAGTTTCGTTTCCGTCACGGGAATCTCTATTTCATAAGGTTCTATTCCCAGAGGGTAAACACCGTCGCACTGAAGCTCAATGGCCTTTTTCTCGGAAAAACGATAGATCATCGGCTGTGGATGCCCGGCCCTGGCAATCTGCATCGTTTGCTGTCGAGTATCGTAAACTGCATAGAGGGCGGTCATAAAGCTGGGATCGGCAACCTTGCAAAGATGCTGGTTGAGGTATTTCAAAACGGCAGCCGGGTCAGCAGCGGAATCCGGGAAGGCGCGGAAGAGCGCACATGTCATAGCCATCAAAACCGCCGCCGGAGCACTGTGCCCCTCCGCATCGGCAATTAAAAATCCCCAGCGATTATCCGGCAGTTCGGTGATATCATAATAATCTCCGCCGGCATAGCGGCTGGTTTCATAATGGACTGCCAATTTGAATCCTGCAATGACCGGCAGCTGTTTAGGCAGAAGCTTGCGTTGAACCTCGGAGACCACTTCCAGTTCATGTTCGAGTTGGTCTTTTTGGCTCTCGACTTCGCTTTTGAGACGATGGATGGTCAGGTGGGTGTTTACCCGCGCGATCGCTTCCGCAGGCTGAAAGGGTTTGGTAATATAATCGACGGCGCCTAATCGAAGCCCTTTAACTTTGTCTTCAGTCTCACCCAGCGCGGAGAGAAAAATAACCGGAATATCCGCTGTTGCCGGATTTGACTTTAATTTCCGGCAAACCTCATAGCCGTCGATATCCGGCATCATGATGTCCAGCAAAATCAGATCCGGCAAAGCCCTGGCGGCAATCGTCAGAGCTCCCTGTCCGTTTTTTGCTATCAAAAGCTTGCACCCGACACCCTCGAGGGTTTGAAAAAGCACCTGCAGGTTCGTAGGATTGTCGTCAACGAGCAATATGGATTCGGTGCCTGATTTATTCATTCCCATCCGCTATATCCCCGGTGCAAAGCAGCCACCCCCCCCCCAGTTAACCAGCCCGGCAAGACAGGGTACTGTCTAAGGCTGCGAAAGGACTTTAATGCCGGCTTCAACAGAGTCAGCGATTGGAATCAGTGATTGGAAACCGCTGACTTCAAAAATTTCTTTCACAAATTCGTTCAGGGAGCAGAGAACAATTTTGCCGTCTCTGCGTCTCATCTCTTTGGCGGCACTTAACAGAACCCTGAGCCCCGCACTGCTGAGATATTCAAGGGCCTTCAGATTGAATAAAAAACGGTTCGTCTGGCGCTCAAGCGCCTCTTTGACGACTTTTTCAGCTTCCGGGGCTGAGTCGGCATCCAGTCTTCCCTTGATAGAAATAGAGACAATCCCGTTTTCCTCTTTCTGCGAAATTTCCATATCCTGGTCCTTTTGATGAACGTATTATTTATTTCTTGCTTTTCTTCCGGCTAAAAAAATATTAATAAATCATTTATTGCCTTAAATCAATAATGATTTTTTTATACCCGAGATAAAAAAGGAGGTAAGCATGTATTTCGAGCAACCCGGCAAGGAGAATACGGAGCAGACATTGAAGCTTGCCGCCGATCGGGGCAAAGAGTTGGGGTTGAAAGAAGCGGTGGTGGCATCTTCAACCGGCAAGACGGCGTACCGAGCCATCGCAGCGCTTGATGGCTTCCGGCTGACAGTGGTTACCTATCATTGCGGTTTTAAGGAGCCCTTCCGGAATCGGATGGACGCAGATGTCAGAAAAGAGCTCGAAGACCGGGGCATTCGCGTCATATCCGCCAGTCATGCCCTTTCCGGCGTCGAACGTTCGGTGGCCAAAAAACACGGCGGCGTTTACCCCGTGCTGCTGATTGCCGACACGCTGCGTCTTTTCGGGCAGGGTACCAAAGTGGCCGTAGAAGTCGCGGTGATGGCGGCGGATGCCGGTGCGCTTTCCGGCGATGACCTCATCGCCATCGGCGGATCGGGCAGCGGCGCGGATGCCGCGCTGGTCTTAAAACCGGCTCACCAGAATAATTTTTTTGATTTGAGAATCCGGGAAATTATCTGCAAACCCAACCAATTTTGAACGGTTGAACACCCTTTTATCATTGGATTGATGCCGGCTGCAGCTGCCGGGAAAAATAGGGAATTGCAAATTTACGCTTTAGAAGATAGAATGATTGAAATTATCTTAATTGCTGCCTGAATTTTTTCCAGCAAACTTCTGGGACACCCTGCTTGATGCATACGCAATTGCATTGCGGGTAAAAATTCGTGCAAATTCAGGTAAATTAAAAAACTTGCAATTCCTTAATCCGTCTTTTTAAATACCCTAAATGTTTTTTTTTATCGGCGGCATAACACCCAAAACCCGGAAGATAGACGACACCCCCAGGCGGTGTCCCGACTGCGGCCTCTACCAGGCTTATCGGATGCGGGTTGATTATTATCTTAATTTATTTTTCATTCCGATTTTGAAGGTGAAAACGGGCGAGCCGTTCATCATGTGTGAACGCTGTCACAAGGCCACCGATGAATTCAACCGGGATTTCTCAGCCTACCGTGAAGAAACCGGACTTTTGTGTAAATTCTGCGGCAATCCCATACACAAGGGATTTTTTTACTGTCCATACTGCGGCAAAAAACTCTGAACCTTGAACCCGCAACCAGTCCGTTTAGCTATACACAGCGACGTTGAGCAACAACCGCCCTCATAACCATGGCCACCGGCAAGAGCGCCATGTTGTCCTGATCGCCCCGGAAATCCATTGGAATACCGGAAATATCGGGCGTACCTGCCTGGCGACCGATGCCTTTTTGCATCTGATCAAACCCCTGGGGTTTTCAATAGACACCCGCGAGGTTAAAAGAGCCGGACTGGATTACTGGGAAAATGTCAAACTTAAGGTATGGAACGACTTCAGCGGTTTCATAGAGGAGATGGCACCGCAAACCGGAGAACTGGCGCTGTTTTCAAAAAGAGGTGCGCAGCCGATCTGGTCCATGAACTGCCCGCGGCGCCTGTTTCTAGTCTTTGGTTCGGAAACCCGCGGGCTTCCCGAAAGTATCCTGCGCCAATATGCCGATGCGACTTATCATATCCCAATCACATCTCAGATCCGGTCTTTAAATCTTTCCACCGCCGTGGGTATCGCCCTGTATGAGAGCCTGCGCGCGGTCGAACCCTTTCATGGCTGGCCTTTGATGGGCAAATTATAACCGATCGAAGGTTCGGAGTTCACGGTTCTGAGTCGGCTGTCTTTTTTTTGTGGATTGTTTTCCCCAATTATATGTTTTAAATTTCACAATTATGCATTGGTCTAAAAACTTTATAAAATCATAATTAGCTAGTATTTATAGACTTATGTTTAGGGAACAGAAGTGGCACATTTCATGCTTATATCACAAAGTGGTTGCTCAAGCGTGTACAGCTTCCGGCAGCCATTCGATTTTATACGAAAGAGCCAGCTTTCCATTGCCTGGGATCTGGCAGGTGCCAAGCACAACTGCACTTTCTGAAATTCACTTTCACCGACTCATTTTCCGGAGGGACGATGACCCGAAATAGTACCAAAGGACGCGGGGCTAAACTGTTGCGAGAAAGGTACCTCAAGAAATTCCGGATACCGGAAAATACTGAGTATTATAATCGAGAGGATTATAAGAGGGCCGAAAAAAAATACGTCAAGTTATGCCTTACACAAGGAAATTGCAGATAATATCCCATTGCAATCGTTGCAGGTTCAGGGATCACACCCAACAGGATCCCTCCCAAGGGTATGTGTTGCAAAGATAGCCAATACATGCGCTATATAGTAAACGGTTCGGAAGACTCCACGCAAGTGGCTCGACCGACCCGGCAATCACCCCAAGTCGAACATCCATAAACAGGGGAAAAGCAGCAAGGCCTGTGCGGCCTTGCTGCTTTTTTTTATGATTAAAATCAAGGATAAACCAGAATTGAGCTGCCTTTTAATCAATCGGTATCGATCGGTTACCCGATAGGATGCGAAGCACCCCCGTCTGGTTGGCAAGAATTAAACGGCTGCGGCAGCCGCTTTTTCCTGCAAAGCCGCTATACCATTCCCATTGCCGTCCAGTTCCGCCAGCACGGCATCCAGTCCGGCGGCCAGATCCGTTTTGAAACCCTGCAAAGCCAGCGCACGGCTGATGGCGGGGATGAAAAAGAGAACATTGTCGGCCGAAGACGAATAGCCCATCAGCCCAACGCGCCATACCTTCCCTTTCAGCCGCCCAAAGCCGCCCCCGATATCCAATTTGAATTTCTCCAGCAGGTAGCGCCTTAATTTGACATCGTCCACGCCTTCCGGAATCAATACCGTGTTCAGGGTCGGCAACCTGTATTCCGGGCTCACCAGCATCTTGAGTCCCAGAGCTTCCACGCCGGCCACCAGCGCTTTGTGATTTTTCAGGTGGCGGGCAAACCGCTTTTCCAAGCCTTCTTCGTGGATCAACAGCAGTGCTTCCAGCAGTCCATAGTTCAAGGTGCTCGAACTCGTATGATGATAAACCCGCTCCGTACCCCAATACTTTTCAATCAGGGATATATCCAGGTACCAGCTGTTCACGGGATTCTTACGCTTTTTTACCGTTTCAACAGCCCGGTCGCTGAAAGTGATGGGGGATAAACCCGCCGCACAACCGATACACTTCTGGGAGCAGCTGAAACAAGCATCGATACCCCATTCATCCACTTTGATTTCAATTCCGCCCAGTGAGGAGACGGTGTCCAGCATCATCATGGTATCGTATTCTTTGGCCAGGCGGACGATGTCTTCTACGGGCTGGAGCACACCTGTGGAGGTTTCGGCATGAACCATGGCCATCAACTTATACGACCTCTGCTTTAATTCGGCCTCCACGCGCTGCGGATCGATGGGCTTGCCCCACTCTTCTTCAATTACGGTGATCTCAGCTCCCTGGCGTTGCGCCATCTGACGAATGCGGTCGCCAAAAAATCCATTGACACAGACCAGGATACCATCTCCCGGCTCGAGCAGGTTGGCGACGCAGGCTTCCATTCCGGAGGAACCGGTGCCCGGCATGGCGTTGGTAAGCCGATTGCGGGTTCCGAAAACCGGCGGCAACAGTTCACCGATCCGGTCTAACACCTTGAGATATACCGGATCTAAATATCCGATGACCGGCGAGGATAATGCCTTGTAAACCCGGGGGTGGACATCCAACGGTCCGGGTCCCATCAATCGGCGCAGCGGCGCTTCCTGTCGTTGTAAGTTTAATGTTTCCATGTTTCAAATTCCTTCTCTATGATTATTTCGGCTCAGGTCCTGTGATCGCGTTCCCCCCCCGCTGCCAGACTCAATTGGCAACCGGTTTATAAGTTTCGGTATAAAAAACTTTACCTTTCGAGGCATGCAAGCGAAAAAGTTGGAGCTGTGAACCGATCCTTATAATGGAATCAGGCCGTTGTGTCAAGGAGATGAATCCGACTTGATTTATCTCCTTTTTTGGCCCATAGTGCATCATTCAACAGTTACCTGAATCTGTCCACCAAAGGCATGCCGCTTTGCGGAATTTCATATCGATTATATCTTTTTTTATGGCTGTTTTCGGCAGCCTGGCGGTGATGTTTATCAGGGATAGAGATAAACAAAAAATGGCCTCGATGGTGGCCTTGGTCTTTTTACTGGCTTTTTTTATTAATATCGGTGGAACCCAAAATCTGTTTCTAAAATTTGCCTGCCTGACTGCCTTTGCAATTTCAATTCTGGGGGGAATCGTCACAATTTTCAGCAACGAAGAGTTTGCACGCATCGGCGCCATGGTTGTCGGCGTGGTTGCCCTGGGCGTTTCCCTTCTGATTCTTTTTGCCTACATCGAATTTCCTTTCCTTTAATTGATTAATCCGCCCTGAAACATAGCGCTGCAGATTTTTATCTTTTTGTTTTAATTAAATAAAGAAGCTATATCCTCTGCGCACTTTGCGGCTCTGCGTTGAATATTAAATCATAATAACGGATGTCTGAATAATTATTGCCGCATTAGCAGCATCCCATCAGGCGGCGGCGGTGGAGCTTCGGTGGGTTTCGAAATCTTCTTTGACGTGGTTGTAAAGCAGGACGGCGCTGTCTTTGACCGGCTGATTCCAGAACTTGACGACACGCTGTGCGATGCGGCCGATGTTTACGGCCGCCAGACTGCTGCGATAATTAGGTAAAAAAGGATGGCGCTTTCGAATGGCTGACAAAACGGATCGGTCTTTGAAAACAAAGCCGAAATAATCGGCTTCGATGGAAAGAATCTCCCCCAGGGTCCGGCTTATTTTAAAGGCCATTTCGGAGTCAGCCGGATGTTCGCCCATGTTGATGACAATACGGGGCCGGCATTTTTGATAAATTCGGCTGACCGCTTCGCCTGCTTCAGAATCTTCAGCCATAATTTTTTGATGCACATCTTTAATGGACGAGGCTTGTTTGGCCATCGGACGATTAAACAAATCCCGCAGAATTGCCCGCACGAGATGATTGCGAGCCATTTCCCTTTCGATTGAACGCAGCAGAAAATTCTTTAAAAATACCAGCATCCCCATCACGGCCGTCGGCTCCGGGGTCGTAACCAGCAAACCATGGGCTGAAAGACGGAAAAAATCGAGCGTGTTGTATGCGGAGCCGGCGCCGAGATCCAGCAGAATATAGTCCGTCGGCAGCTTGCGAATGCGGGCCATCAGCTTGATCTTGTGGGCATAGGCGATGTTGGCCATAAACGGCGTTTTGCCGTCCCCGGGCAAAAAGCTGAGGTTGGGAGCCCCGGCCGGAACCAGCAAGTCTTCCAGCTCGGCCGTGCGGGCTTTGAGAAAATCGCCGATACCGGCATGACGGTTGGAAATGCCTAAGAGGGAGTGCAGATTGGCGCCGCCGAAATCCAAATCCACGGCCACAACCCGATGTCCCAGCTCCGCAAGCGCCAGCGCCAGGTTTGCAGCGACAAAAGTCTTGCCGACGCCGCCTTTGCCGGATGCGACCGGAATTAGGACGGCGCCTGAATTTGCATCCTGGTTATTTCTTTGCTTTAAAATTCCGAGTGAATCCATGTCAACCGGTTGACGCCACGAAACTATGGAAGATTGAATAATTTCTCCGCCCTGAAAAATCCCATATCGGGGGATCTAATTAGTTTTTAAAAATCTAAAGCAAGTAGTTATATCGAAAGTCCGGCGGATAAATTATCTTATGCTTCGCATTTCCTTTGAACTTTTTTTACATTTATTTTCAGATAGCTATCAAAAAAGACTTGGGTTAAGCATCCAGAATCCAGCTCCCAGCATTCAGTAACCAGTAGCCGGCAGCCCGTATCCAGCTCCCAGCACAGTTTGACAGAACAAAGAATATGTTTATATTTTCCATGCAAATTTCAGACCACAATTTTTCTGATGGTATTTTCTACCGAGGGGAGAAAAATATGCGTTTTGACAAATTTACCATAAAATCTCAGGAGCTGATTCAAAACGCTCAGGCGCTGGCATCCCAGTATAACCACCAGCAGATTGAGCCCGAGCATCTGCTGGCTGCAATGCTGCAGGAACGGGAGGGAATTGCCGGCGCCATGCTCCGCAAACTGGGCGTTGCACCGGGTGAGATTGCCGGAAAAACCAGCGCTGCGATCGACAAATTACCCAAAGTCAGCGGCGGTGGAATCGGCGAGGCCTATCTGTCGGCCCGGGCCAAAGCAGTCCTGGAAGCAGCGTTTGCCGAAGCCACCAAAATGAAAGATGAATACGTCAGTATTGAACACATTTTTCTGGCCATTGCTGAAGAAAAGCGGGGGGAAGCTGCAGGAATTCTTACCCGCGCCGGAGTCACGCGGGACTCGATCTTAAAAGTGCTGCTGGAAATTCGCGGCACCCAGCGCATCACCGATCCGAATCCTGAAGAAAAATACCAGGCCTTGGAACGTTTCAGCAAAAACCTCACCGATATGGCCCGGCTGGGAAAGCTTGACCCGGTCATCGGCAGGGATGATGAAATCCGCCGCATTGTTCAGGTGCTGTCCAGACGAACCAAAAACAACCCGGTGCTGATCGGTGAGCCGGGTGTCGGAAAAACCGCTATCGTTGAAGGCCTGGCGGCACGAATTGTGGCCGGTGATGTATCCGAAACACTAAAAAACAGGCGCCTGGTAGCCCTGGATATGGGGGCTCTGATCGCCGGTGCCAAATACCGGGGCGAATTTGAAGACCGTCTGAAAGCGGTATTAAAGGAAGTGGAAAGCGCCGAAGGTGAGATCATTCTTTTCATCGACGAGCTTCACACGGTGGTTGGGGCCGGCGCCGCAGAAGGGGCGGTGGATGCCTCCAACATGCTCAAACCGGCCCTGGCCAGAGGCACCTTGCGGTGTGTCGGCGCAACGACGCTGAATGAATATCGCAAGTACATCGAAAAAGATGCCGCCTTGGAAAGGCGGTTTCAACCGGTCCTGGTCAAAGAGCCCACCGTGGAGGACACCATATCGATCCTGCGGGGATTGAAGGAAAAATACGAGGTGCACCATGGCGTCAGGATCAAAGATTCAGCCATTGTGGCCGCGGCCACGCTTTCCGAACGTTATATTGCGGATCGCTTTTTGCCGGACAAAGCCATCGACTTAATCGACGAGTGTGCTTCCAAGCTGCGCATTGAAATCGACAGCATGCCGGTGGAAATCGATGAAATTCAGCGCAGAATTACTCAGGCGGAAATCGAGCGTCAGGCCCTGAAAAAAGAAGTCGACCCGGCTTCCAAAGAACGCTATCACAAATTGGAGGCCGATTTGGCCAATATGAATGCGGAGTTGACGACCATGAAGGCGCACTGGCAAAATGAAAAAGACGCGATCCAGAGCATCCGCAAGATCAAAGAAGCGCAGGAGCATCTGAACCAAGAAGCCCAGATTGCGGAACGGGAAGGCAACCTGGCCAAAGTCGCTGAAATTCGCTACGGCAAAGCCACGGAGCTTCAAAAGCGTCTGGAGGAAACCAATCGGCAGCTGGCCGAGCTTCAAGCCGACAGCAAGATGCTGAAAGAAGAGGTCGATGATGAAGATGTGGCCGAGGTGATCTCCCGGTGGACGGGAATTCCGGTGAGCAAAATGCTCGAAGGCGAAAGGGAAAAACTGGTCCACATGGAAGAGCGGCTCCACAAACAGGTGATCGGCCAGGACCAGGCGGTTGAAGCCGTCGCCAATGCCGTGCGCCGTGCCCGCTCCGGCCTGCAGGATCCCAACCGCCCGATTGGATCTTTTATCTTTATGGGGCCGACCGGTGTGGGTAAAACCGAACTGGCCAAAGCTTTGGCCGCATTTATCTTTGACAGTGAGCAGGCCATGATCCGCATCGACATGTCCGAATTTATGGAAAAGCATTCCGTTGCCCGACTCATCGGGGCACCGCCGGGCTACGTGGGATATGAGGAAGGCGGGTATCTGACTGAAGCCGTGCGCCGCCGACCCTATTCCGTGGTGCTCTTCGACGAAATCGAAAAGGCGCATCCGGAAGTCTTCAACGTATTGCTCCAGATTTTAGACGACGGACGCATGACCGACGGTCATGGCCGCACGGTGGACTTTAAGAACACCCTCGTTATCATGACCTCAAATGTGGGCAGTCAGTGGATTCAGGAGTTGGCAGCCGACAATCGCGCCGAAATGGAAAAACGGGTCACCGAAGCATTGCGGGCCCATTTTAAACCCGAATTTTTAAACCGCATTGATGAAACCATCATTTTTCAAAATCTGGCGCCGGAGCAAATTATTGAAATTGTCAAGATTCAAGTCAATCGATTACGCACGCGACTGGCGTCAAAAAATATCGAGTTGACTTTATCCGATGAAGCCTTGTCGATGATTGCCGAAAAAGGATATGATCCGATATACGGCGCGCGGCCGCTAAAACGAGTCATCCAGCAGTACATCGAAAACCCGCTTTCCCTGGAAATTCTAAAAGGCAATATTGCCGAAGGTGGCCGGACAAGGGCCGAAATCAAGGACAAACAGATCGTGTTTAAGACGATTTAGCTGAATTCCAGTGCCAAAGCCCGGCTTTCAACAAGCCGGGCTTGTTTTTTATAATTTTGTTGTAATATATATAAGCACATCGTAAGATCTTGCGGATAAAATTGGTAAATCAATCGCATGACACTTTCAAACTCTGAAAAATTACGCCGCTTCAACGATCAGTTTTCGGGCAACGATCAGGTCCTCATTGTCATCAATGCCGATCCGGATTCAATTGCCAGTGCCATGGCCGTCAGCCGATTGCTGTGGCGCAGGGTAAAAAATACCACCATCACCCACGTGAATACGATCAATCGCCCCGACAATCTCACCATGCTGAGGCTGCTGGGGGTGAGTCTGATCCCTTTTACGGATGTTGACCGCTCAAAGTACAGCAAAGTCGTCATTGTCGATTCTCAACCCGATCACAGTGAATTTATGACCCAACTTAATACGGACGTCATCATTGATCATCATCCGGAAACCGGCGCCAAAGCGCCGTTTTTGGACATTCGCCCCAATTATGGTGCTACGGCCACGATCCTGACCGAGTACCTGCGGGCTGCCAGGATAAAGCCATCGGTGAAACTGGCAACCGGCCTTTTTTACGCCATAAAAACCGATACCAACACCTTTAAAGGACGGACCGTAATCGAGGATGTCCGTGCTTTTCAGTATCTTTTTCGCTACGTCAACATCCACTTGGCCCGTAAAATTGAGCAAACGGATTTGAGGTTGGATTTTTTGAAATATTTCCGAGTTGCCCTGCAAACCATGCGGTTGCGCAAGGACCGCGTATTTGTTCATCTGGGCCCGGTAATCAATCCGGATGTTTGCGTGATTATTGCTGATTTTTTTATGAGAATTGTTTCGGTCAACTGGAGCATTGTCTCCGGAACATGCGACAACAAACTCATTGTGATCTTCCGAAACGACGGCATTCGGAAAAATGCCGGCAACGTGGCCAAAGAAAGTTTCGGTCAATTCGGCTCGGCGGGTGGGCACAAAAATATGGCCCGAGCTGAAATTGGACTGTCTGATTTAACCGCCCAGGTCGATTGCCGGGATGAAAAAAAGCTCTTGTTGTGGCTGATTAACCGGGTTGAAAAACGCGCCGGCAAGAAATAAAGATAAAAAATGCCATCAGTTAAATCCGGTGTAACCGTAACCATCCTCGGTTCCGGCACATGCGTGCCTTCTTTGCAGCGCAGTTCGTGTTCGGTTTTAATGCACATCGGTGCCAACCGGCTTCTGTTTGACTCCGGCCCGGGAACCATGAGAAGGCTTCTTGAAACAGACACAACTATTTTCGATCTGAATTATATCTTCTACAGCCATTTCCACCCGGATCATTCAGCGGAGCTGGTCCCTTTAATTTTCGCCACCAAATATTCGAATGGCACTCAACGGCAATCACCGCTGATGATCGCAGCCGGACGGGGTTTTTCTGAGTTCTTTGACGGACTCAAAGCCGTCTATGGAAAATGGATCGAGCTGGCACCGGGTTTGCTTGATTTTGTTGAGCTAAACAACACATCGCAGGATTCTATGGATTTCCCGGCTTTTAGGGTTAAATCCGCTCCGGTGGAGCACAACCCGGAAAGCATTGCCTACCGAATCACAAGTGCCGATGGAAGCTCGGTTGTTTACAGCGGTGATACGGACTATAGCGAAAATCTTATCGAGCTGGCCAAAGATGCTGATCTTTTGATCTGCGAATCAGCGCAGCCCGACAGCCTGCAGGTGAAAGGCCACCTGACGCCGTCGATGGCGGGTGAGATCGCAACCCGTGCTGCGGTTCGCAAACTGGTGCTCACCCACTTTTATCCGAGCTGCGAGAATGTGGACGTAGCCCGACAGTGCCGCAAAACCTACAGCGGCCCGCTGCTGCTGGCAGAAGATCTGATGCAGATAGAAGCTATTCATTAACCATTATGCGCTACTACCCTATACACTTAGACATTCAAAATAGAAATTGTTTGGTGGTCGGCGGAGGAGCCGTGGCCACCCGCAAGGTTATCAAACTTTTGGAATGCGGTGCCAAGGTTACGGTGGTCAGCCCCGAGATGTCGCAAAAAGTGTTGGATCTGGACGAATCCGGTCTCCTGAAACTCAAAAAGCGCCCGTATCAGCCTGGGGATCTTGAAGGTATGTTTCTGGTAATCGGGGCCACCGACGATGAAATCTTAAATCGGCAAATCAGCAGAGATGCTGAAGTCCGAAACACTTTATGCAACATCGCCGATCGTCCCGAAGTTTGCAACTTTATTCTGCCCTCGATCGTCCAGCGCGATGATTTGGTCCTCACTATTTCAACCTCCGGCCGGAGTCCGGCCATGGCCAAAAAACTGCGCAAAAAACTCGAAGATCAATTCGGTGAGGAATACGGAGAGTTTCTCAAGCTCATGGGAGCCATCCGCCAAAAGCTATTAAGTCAATCCCACGAACCCGAAGCCCATAAACCTCTTTTTGAGCAGCTCATAGAAAGCGAGCTGATTGCATTGATTCGGGAAAAGAAAACAAAGGACATTGATGCGCTGCTTTTTAAAGTATTAGGGGATGGGTATCGTTTTAGGCAATTGATGAAATAGTAATGAATTTATACACCGGACTTTCAATCTAACAACTTTATCCAATTCTACAGAAACGACTCAAACTCCGAAGGTGCCATTTACAGGGCGGATAAATATGGAAATTTTGCTAATATTGACGATTGTTTTTTACATGCTCAGTACGGCTGCATATGGCGCCTATTTGTTTCTGCAAAAAAACTACTTGCAGCTCAGCGGATATTTTATTTTGCTGACCGGATTCCTGTTCCACACGGCGATGCTAATTTACGGAATCAGCCAAACCGGTCACGTTCCGGCCGGCAGCTGGCACGCAACCCTCTCCTTGGCAGGCTGGGCGGTCGCCGGTGTTTTTCTGATGATTCAAGTAAAGTTTAACTTGAAAATATTGGGGGTATTTTCGGCCCCATTTGTCAGCCTGGTTATGATTGTTGTCTCCCAGCTGCCCAACGAATCCGTTGAGGCGACGAAGTTATTCAAAAATTTCTGGCTGGTTTCCCACGTGATTGTCGTCTTTGTCGGTGAAGCCGGTTTTGCCCTGGCATGCGGGCTGGGATTGCTTTATCTAATTCAGGAAAACGCGATTAAAACCAAAAAGCACCGGTTCTTTTTCAAGCGTCTGCCTTCGCTGGAGCTGTTGGACGCCACCGGATATGCTTGCATCATCGTGGGATTTAGCATGCTCACGCTGGGGCTGATCACCGGTTTTGTATACGCCAAATCAGTTTGGGGGCATTTCTGGAGCTGGGACCCTAAAGAAGTCTGGTCCGGAATTACGTGGCTTTTTTATGCGATCCTTCTTCATGAAAGGCTCACGGTCGGATGGCGCGGACGCCGCTCGGCCATTATGGCCATCATCGGTTTCGGGGTGATCCTGTTCACCTTCGTTGGGGTGAATTTGTTGATGGAGGGACATCACGGCGAGTTTACAAGGTTTTAAAAATCAAGAAAACGTTGATTCATGAAGAATAACCAATTGTTAATTTACTTGGAATATTCTTGGCGACCATATTTGAAACGGGCACTGCTATGCGCGATATCGTACTGCTGGGAATAAATCATAAAACCGCTCCGGTGGAGCTCAGGGAGTGTATCGCCTTTTCCGGGGACGAGTCGACAACTGCCCTCCAAACACTGCGCCGACAGCCGAACATCAATGAAGTGCTTCTGTTTTCAACCTGCAACCGGGTTGAGCTGTTATTTGTAACCGACGATAAATCCAGGACGATTTCGGCCGCCAAAGACTTTATCGCCGAATTTAACAAGATCCCGCTTGAACAGTTTAACGAGGCCCTCTATATCCATGAAGGCGACGACGCGGTGCGTCATGTATTCAGAGTGGCCGCCAGTCTGGATTCGATGATGGTCGGTGAACCCCAGATTCTCGGCCAGATAAAAGATGCCTACCGCGTGGCAAGCCAATTTAAAACATCCGGGGTTATCTTGAATCGGTTGCTGCACCGCACATTTTTTGTGGCCAAACGAATCCGCACCGAAACCGGCATCGGCGACCACGCGGTATCGATCAGCTATGCCGCGGTGGAGCTGGGGCGCAAAATATTCGGCGAGCTGGCAGGCAAAGCCATACTGCTGGTGGGTGCCGGCGAAATGGCGGAGCTGGCCGTCGAACACCTGATCCGAAATAAAGCGGGCAATATCTATGTGGCCAACCGTACTTTTGCAAACGGGGTTGAACTGGCTAAAAAGTTCAACGGACAGGCCGTCCGGTTCGATGAAATAGTCAACTGCTTGGAATTCATAGACATTATTATCAGCTCAACCGGATCGCCTGATTTTGTGATAACCCGCGACCAGGTAAAGAGCGTTATCCGCAAACGGCGCAATCGGCCGGTATTTTTTATCGATATCGCTGTTCCCAGGGATATCGATCCTCAGATCAACCGGCTGACAAACTCTTATGTTTACGACATTGACGACCTGCAGGGAGTGGTTGACGATAACATCGAAGACCGTCAGAAAGAAGCCCTCAAAGGTGAACGAATTATTGATGAAGCGGTCATCAGTTTCCGGCAGTGGCATGAAAGTTTGGATGTGGTACCCACCATTGTCGCCCTAAGAAACAAAATGGAATCCATTGCCGCCGCCGAAATCAAGAAAACGCTGCAATCCAACAAGATACCCGAAGCCAGCGTTGCCGCGATTCACAAGATGACCGGCGCCCTCATCAATAAAATGCTGCACGATCCCACCATTTTTTTAAAAAAGGATGATATGGCGGGCGATAAATCGCTGTATATTGATGCCGTCCGGAAACTGTTTAAGTTGGATGAGTAGTTGCTGGATGCTCGATGCCTGATACTCGATGCTGGATATAACGGACGGGCGGACGGCGCAAGGCGTTCGGCTCAAGGCGGTGGAACATTTTTATTTTTAACTTTTTTTCATGGTCAACTCCTCCCGCTGCAGGGCGAAGCCGGGTGATGAAAACCTAAAACTGAAAATGTTTGTGGAGACAATACAATGAAAAAAATTGCTTTTCTATTTCCCGGGCAGGGATCTCAGAGCGTGGGAATGGGTGAGGAATTTTACCGGGAATATGATTTCGTCCGCGAAATTTTTGACATGACCGAAGAAATCACCCGCATCAATATTTCAAAGCTCTGTTTCAAAGGCCCCCAGGAAGATTTGACCATGACGGTAAACCTTCAGCCGGCCGTTACAGCCGTTAATCTTGCCAGTTTGGCGGTGGTTGAAAAAGAAAATATTAGCTGTCAATTCGTCGCCGGCCACAGCTTGGGCGAATACAGCGCCCTTTGCGCAGCCGGCACCAACACTCAAGACGATACCATTCGATTGGTGTTCAAAAGAGGTGAATTAATGCATCGCGAAGCAGTAAAATATCAAGGTGCGATGCATGCGATTGTGGGATTGCCGATTGACGCGGTTGCTGAGCTGGTCTCCGAGGTTCAAAAAGTCGGGATCGTGTCGGTTGCCAACCACAATACGCAGCTACAAATCGTGATAACCGGAGCCCCGCAGCCGGTTGGGCAGGTTTCGTCCCTGGCCGTTGCGCAAGGGGCTAAATCGGTTCCCTTAAATGTGAGCGGTGCCTGGCACAGTGATCTGATCAAGGGCGCTCAGGACGAATTTGCAGAATATCTTAACACGGTGACATTCAACAAGCTGCAAAAGCAGGTGTTCTTCAATGTCACCGCGGAATCTGAGGAAAACCCGGCTGAAATCAGAAAAATCATGGCTCGTCAATTGTGCAGTCCGGTGCGCTGGTACGACACCATCAACAAGCTTATGGAAGAAAATGTGGAGGTATTCGTGGAACTCGGTCCGGGGCGGGTGCTCGCCGGATTGTTGAGAAAGATCCTGCCCAAGGATTATCCCGCCAAGATCTATAACGTCGCCGATATGAAGCAGCTTGAAAAATTTATGAATGAAATTTGATGTATGACGAAAAAACTTAATTTACCCATATTTTTTAAATTTGGACTTTACTTGGATTTTAGATTATGCTATAGAATACAACTTTTAAAGATTTTTTAATTTCATGAGGTCCTGGCATGAAAACGAAAGATAAAGAATTTTTCAAAAATTATCTCGCGGAACGCTTGGAAGAACTTTTACACCAGGCTGACAATACGGTCTCCGGGATGACCGAGACCAAGGAAAACTTCCCTGATCCAACGGACCGTGCTGCACTTGAGGCCGAACGCAATTTTATGCTGCGAATCCGGGACCGAGAAGCCAAGCTGATAAAAAAAATTAAAGCTGCCTTAGAACGGATTGAAAATGATACGTTTGGCATCTGTGAATCCTGCGGCGAAGATATTTCACTTAAGCGGCTGAAGGCCAGGCCGGTCACCACTCAATGCATCGATTGCAAATCCAAAGAGGAGGCTTTAGAGAAAGCCCTTGGATTATAGCCGGCATGCAGGAATTGATCTTCATATTCACACCACAGCTTCCGACGGCACCTTCTCTCCGGCGGAAGTTATCTCCCATGCCCATAACCTCGGATTACGGGCGATTGCCATCACCGACCATGATACCGTCGCAGGCTCCAAAGAGGCTTTAGGCAGCGGCATTCCCCCTTCCCTTGATTTTTTAACCGGTGTTGAAATCAGTGCGGGTCCACCTCCCTTTTATCCAGGCTCCGGCAGTTTTCATTTGTTGGGGTACTCAATCCGTCTCGATGATGCCCAGTTGAGTCAAACCCTTGAAAAGCTCCAGCAAGCTCGCCAAAATCGCAATCCGATGATTATATCCCGTTTAAATGATTTAGGAATCCATCTGAGCTTGGATGAAATTCGCCGGGAAGTCGGGGAAGGCCAGCTGGGAAGGCCCCACATAGCGCAGGCCCTGGTTAAAAAAGGCGAGGTTGCATCCATTGACGAAGCGTTTGATCGCTTTTTAGCAGCAGGCCGACCGGCTTATGTGGATAAATATCGCATTGATTGCCTCAAAGCCATAGAGATTATTCTGTCGGCCGGAGGGGTTCCGGTTCTGGCTCATCCGGGCTTGCTGGACCTCGACCACGGCGACCAGTTTGACGACTTAATCGCGGGATTAAAACCGATGGGTATCCAGGGCGTGGAAGTATATTATTCAGAGCACACGCCGGAGCAGACCCGCCTTTTTGCTGAACTGGCGCAGCGGCACAAATTATTGATGACCGGCGGCACCGACTTTCACGGGGCCATTCAACCGGAAATCGAAATGGGGTCCGGCAAAGGAGACCTGTGCGTTCCCTATGAACTGTATGAGAAGCTGACCCGACCTTGAGAGCCTTCAGCCGGTTTCACCCTCCGCCTGCCGGATTAAAACTTGCCGAGATGACGTCTCATTTATTTTTATCTAAACTTAACTTATGCTTTTACCGGACTATTAAGATGTTGGTAATATGTGAACCCGATTTTTATCTAGATTTGGAGTTAGGGCATGGATGGAATAGTGGAAGCCAGAGATCCCATTGAAATTGAACAAAGATTGCAATACGAATTCAAAGATAAAAACCTGCTGCAGGAAGCCCTGCGCCACAGCTCCTTTGTCAACGAACTTGCGGAAACCCAACTGCGGGACAATGAACGCCTCGAATTTCTGGGAGATGCGGTCCTAAATCTCAGTGTCGGCCACATACTCATGCACCGCTATCCGGACTTAAAGGAAGGGGATCTTTCCAGAAGCCGTGCCAACCTTGTCAACGAATACCGTCTGGCAAAAATGGCCCGGTCGTTTGATCTGGGGTCGTACCTTCAACTCGGCAAAGGCGAAATTCAAACCCAGGGACGCGAAAAAGATTCCATCCTGGCCGATACTTTCGAAGCGTTGATGGCAGCCGTTTATCTGGATGGCGGATTCGAGACGGCCTACCGGATTATAGAGACGAATTTCAAGCCGCTGATAGAACATCTGCAGGCCGACGCAAAAAATCAAGACTATAAGAGCCAGCTGCAGGAAAAAGTGCAGGTCGATCACGGTTCGATACCCGACTACCGCATCGTTCGGGAAGAGGGTCCGGATCATGATAAAACTTTCTGGGTTGTAGTGAAAGTGCTGGATATCGAAACCGAAGGCAGCGGAAAAAGCAAAAAAGCAGCCGAGCAGGATGCCGCCAGAGAGGTGTTGGAGATTCTGAAGAAGCAGTCTTGATGCGTGCACTGGATGCTGGTTCCTTGATACTGGATACCGGTCGCTGGATTCTTTGATGCAAGGCCCTCGGCGGCTTTATTTTACAACATGTTCCCAAAAAATCGAGGTTTCAGGTTTCAGTGTTCAGGTGTCAGCCCAGCCGCAGACCGCCGGCGGCGAGTTAGATCGAATCGGAAACTTTATTTTGACATGACATTCGCCTGGTTTTCCTGAAGTTTCATATGGGGATTGAGCGACCCAACACCCTGACGAATCAGAGTCTATATGAAATCCTCCAAAAACCATAGAATAAAAACCAGTTTCCAGAAACCTGAAACCAGCATCCAGCAGCCAGCATCCAGTATCGAGAATCCAGTATCCAGAATTCAGCAACCAGCAGCCAGCAGCCGCCCCTTCATCATCCCCATCTTTCTTCCCCACGCCGGCTGCCCGCACCGGTGTGTCTTTTGCAATCAGGTTTCAATCACCGGTATCGGGCAAAAGCCCGCCAATGCCGATCAACTCCGTTCTCAAATCCGCCAATTTCTCAAATATAGGAGCGATCGGCGCCAAGCCGCACAAATCTCATTTTTCGGCGGCAATTTTCTGGGATTGAAAATTCGGGAAATTCAATTTTATTTATCACTGGCCGCCGAATTTATCGAGCAGGCCGCGGTGGACAGCATTCGATTTTCCACGCGACCGGACACGGTCGATGACCAGCGCCTGGCCGTCATTGCAGATTATCCCGTTGCGACGGTTGAGCTTGGTGTTCAATCGATGGATGATCGGATACTTGCGCTTGCGAAGCGGGGCCACAGCGCGGCGGATGCGGTGCGGGCAGTTGAACGGCTCAAAGCACGAAATTACAGCATCGGCCTGCAAATGATGGTGGGACTTCCCGGTGACAATGCATCCTTGGCGCTGACTACCGCCGTTAAAATTGCCGGGATGCAGCCCGACTTTGTCCGCATCTATCCAACCCTGGTGGTGGAAAACAGCCTGCTGGCCGACTGGTATAAAAGCGGCGCTTATACACCGCTGGGTCTTGAAGATGCCGTGACTCAAGTAAAAAAACTTTACCTGTTTTTTAAGAAAAACAATATCCGGGTCATCCGCATGGGACTACAGGCTTCGGAGGATCTAAATGCGGGATCTGTGCTGGCGGGTCCTTATCATCCGGCCTTCGGTCATTTGGTTTATTCAGAAATATTTTTCGACGCGGCTTGTGCGGCAATCAAATCTGCCAATCCGGCGGGGGCAAACGTTGCCGTTTTCGTCAATCCACGCCGGATTGCCGCCATGCGAGGACTGAAAAATTCAAATATTCCGCTATTAAAAAGGCAGTTCGGGTTCGAAAAAATCGATATTATCCCGGATGGCAGCCTTGATGAGGACAGCATTAAAATTGACAACGAAAGCCCAAAACGCGGCTTCCCGCATCAGGAGATACTTAGGTCGCAGTATTTCTACAACGGGTTGAATAAAAAATGAAACTTCGATCCATTCTTCTCATTTTATCCTTGCTGGCATTCTTGTCGGCATCGACCGGCGGCTTTTTGTATTATTCAGCCTTAAATGATTCGGCCTTTAAAGAGGCCGAACGCCAGGCCGAAAGCCGTTTGGATATGATTACCAAAAACCTGTCATCCTTTCTTTCGGAAAATATTAAACCGGTAAAAACGATGGCCGGTATGCCGGCGTTCGTCCATGCGGTGGTCAGCAGGAATGACGCCTCAATCCAATCTGCCAATGAAATGCTGGACTATTTCCACCAAACGCTGGACACCGATGTTTGCTATTTAATGGATCGAACCGGCGAAACGATCGCTTCCAGCAATCGTCGTGCCCCGGACAGTTTTGTGGGTCAAAATTTTGCATTCCGCCCGTATTTTCAACAGGCAATTCGGGGAATTCCCTCCACATACCTGGCGCTGGGCACTGCGTCCGGCAAAAGGGGTGCTTATTTCAGTCATCCCGTGTTTGCCGGAAACCCCACCATACCGGTCGCCGTCGTTGTGATTAAAGCATCGATTGAATTGATCGAAAAGGAATTGAGTCCGCCTGATGATGAAACGGTACTTGTCATCGATCCGCACGGCGTGATCTTTATCTCCAATCGGCCCGAATGGCTCTACCAATTATTTAGGCCGGAATCCCCCGATATCAACCAACAACTCAAAGATTCCCTGCAATTCGGCGCCGGCCCCTGGAAGTGGATCGGCCTCAGTGCTGACGGCCCGCGAAATGTGATCGACCGCAAGGGGAAAAGGTTTCAGATTCACCGCAAAGCCCTCGAAAATTACCCCGGCTGGCAGACGGTCCGCCTGCGCAGTTTTAAAGCCATTTCAAAAGCCGTCTACGATCCTCTGATCCGAATCACCGGCCCGCTCGTCTTGACGCTGTGTGTTATGATCGGTGTTTCCGTATTTCTGCTGTACCGAAAAGCAAGCCATGAAATCAGCCACCGCCGCAAAATTGAGCTGGCCCTGCGCGAAAGTGAGGAGCGTTACCGCGGGTTATATCACCACACCCCCGCCATGCTGCATTCCATTGATCCCGATGGCCGGATCGTCAGCGTCAGCGACTACTGGAGCGACGTGATGGGCTACCGGCCGGAGGAGGTCATCGGGTGTGTGCTGACCCGGTTTTTTACCGACGAATCCCGCCGCTATGCAGAAAAAATCGCTTTTCCTGAATTTTTTAAAACCGGTTTTATCAAAGATGTCCCTTATCAGTTCGTAAAGAAAAACGGTGAATTCATCGATGTGTTGTTATCGGCCATTGTCGACCGCGACCGAAACGCCAAGACTATGCGGACGCTGGCCGTTTCAATGGATGTAACCGAACAAAAGCGGGCCGAATCAGCGCTGAAACTTGCCAAAGAAGAGCTCAGCCGACATTCGAAAGATCTCGAACGGCTGGTAAAAAAACAGACCCGGGAAATCACTAATATTTTAAAATTCACCCCTTCGCTGGTCTGCATCAAGGACCAGGAAGGTCGCTACACTCTGGTAAATAGCCGCTATGAGGAGCTGTTCGGTGTTCACCCCGAGGAGTTCCGCGGTAAAACCGACTATGACATTTTGCCCAAAGCAACTGCCGACCAATTTCGAAGCACCGATTTGAAAGTCTTAGCGGAAAAAAGTTCCTGCCAGGTCGAAGAGCACATTCAACAAGCGGACGGTCTGCACACCTATCTTGCCGTCAAGTTTCCAATTTATGATGAAACCGGCGAAATCAGCGGTGTCTGTGCAATTTTGAATGATATTACAGCTGTTAAAAAAGCCCAGCATCAACTCCGAAGGCTGTCCGGCAGTATTATGGCCAATCAAGAAAAAGAGCGGGCCGCTATCGCCCGGGAGCTGCACGATGAGTTGGGTCAAGTGCTAACGGCCCTTCGCATGGATGCGGTCTGGATTTTCGATCGATTAAAGAAAACAGATCCCAAGGCCTCGGGCCGAGCCTTGACAATGTGCAAGCTAATCGATAAGAATATCGAGGATGTTCGGGGCATGGCTTTTCGCCTGCGCCCGGGGGTTCTGGACGATCTGGGTTTGGTGGATGCGCTGGATTGGTATACAACCGATTTTGAAAGACGCACCGAAATTACGTGCGTGTTCGAGCATGACAATGTCCCCCCTTTAAATGAAACCGTGGCCACGGCCGCCTATCGGATTACCCAGGAAGCACTCACCAACGTCGCTCGTCATGCATTTGCCAGCCGGGTGGATGTTGTCCTCAAAGCCCAAAACGGAATTCTGACGCTGGCGGTGGTGGATGACGGCCGCGGATTTCACTCGCTGGAATTATCCGAATCTGAAGGCCTCGGGGTCGCCGGGATGCGCGAACGGGCCGCTCTGGTCGGCGGCATTTTAGACGTGCATTCACAGCCGCCAAACGGTACTCAAGTTTATTTTAAGGTGTCCACCGACGAACAAATAGGCGCTTAACCGATTCATCGGTGAATCATAACAGGGCTCCTTAAATAATCAATCGGCGGCCGACAAATAAGTCAAGGGATTGGATATTGCGCTCCGCCTATTTCGAGTTTGAGGGTTGCCCTGATAAGGAGAGTCGGGTTGATTAAGGTCTTATTGGCCGATGATCACAGCATTGTTCGCGCCGGGCTTCGCCGCATCGTGGAAGAAAGCGGCGATATGGAAGTCATTGCAGAAGCAGCCGACGGCAGAGAAGCAATCCGGCACGTCCATAACACACTGCCGGATGTAGCCGTCATTGATATCTCCATGCCGGGCATGGATGGTCTGGAAGTCGTCAGCCAATTGCGCGTTCACTACCCCGACCTGCCGATCCTCATTCTAACCATGCACGAAGAGGGTCAATATGTCGTTCGGGCGATCCAGGCGGGCGCCATGGGATACTTAACCAAACAATCGGCTCCGGAACAGCTGGTGAGAGCCATTCGTAAAGTCCATGCCGGCAACCGCTACCTGACCGATGAGGCGGCCGAGACCCTGGCACTGCGAATCGCCAAAGGCTCCGGTGGACAATCGCCCCTTGATTCCCTGTCCATGCGCGAGCTTCAGGTGCTGCGCCGCCTGGCCATGGGAAACACCAACCGTGAGATTGCCGAGTCCTATAACATCAGTATAAAAACTGTTGACACCTACCGATCACGATTGTTAAAGAAATTGCAGTTGCGCAACAATGCGGAACTCTCCCGCTTTGCGATACAAAACAAACTCATTGAAACCTGAGCAGGTCCCAATATCCGTCGTAAGGAAATTTCTTACAGAAAAACCCGTGATTTCCCGACAGAAAAATCAGAATTTCATGAGTTTACAATCATGATTCAAACATTTAGACACATAGGGGGCAGTCGGGTATTCCGTTCCACTGCCGTCGCGCACGCTCAAAACACACATCCGATTGAAAGAAAACGCATCATGCGACCACACTCAAACCATATACTTAAAAAGGAGGGCTTTCTATGAAGAAACATTTCGTTGTCTGTTTGCTTGCCATTGCCATTGCCGCGTTAGGCGTTGCCCCGGTATCAGCCGCAGATTACAGCATTAAAATCGGCGGCGGCCCCACCGGCGGCACCTTCAACCAATTCACCAACGCCATGGCGGTGTATGTGCCCAAGGTGGACCCCAACATTCAGGCCACGTCCGTGGGTTCCGGCGGCTCGGTGGAAAACCTCAAGCGCGTTCACAACGGCGAGTCCGATTTCGGCCTCAGTTATGCCGTGGACAGCGCCCTGGGTTACACCGGCAAGTTGCCCCAGGATCCCGTCAAGTACGACAAAATCCGTTCCATGGGGTATCTGTACGGTGCGCCGGCCCAGCTCGTCGTGCGGGCCGACAGCGGTATCAAGAGCGCCATGGACCTCAAGGGCAAACGTGTGGCTCTGGGCAATGCCGGTTCGGGTGCGGCCGCCAGTGCCGAGCGCTTCTTCCGCCATATCGGCCTCTGGGACAAATTCAATCCCAGCTTTTTGGGCTACAGCCAGGCGGCCAGCGCCTTCCAGGACGGTAAAATCGATGCCTTCTGGGTACTGGTGGGCTATCCCAACCGTTCCGTCATCGAGGCTGCCGTGCAGGTGAAGATCGCCCTGGTGGACGTAGGCATCGATGCTGAAAAAACCGGTTTTTACAGTGCATATGCCTACTCGCCGGCGGTTATTCCGGCAGGTACCTACGGCAAGGGCATGCCCGCGACCAAGAGCTTCCAGGATTCGTGCATCCTGACCACCAACATGGATGAGCCCGAAGACCTGGTCTACACCATCATGAAAACCCTGTGGTCCAAGGCCGGCATGCAGGCCATGGTAACAGCCAAAAAGACATTCAAGGAAATGAATATGGAAAATGCCTTTTCCGGTGCATCGGTGCCGCTTCATCCGGGTGCCGTCAAGTTCTGGAAGGAGCAGGGTAAAAAGATCCCGGCCAACTTGATGCCTTAGGGTTCTTTTTCATTTATAACGATATCAATCCTTACATATACATACACAGCGTTCTGCCAATTTGGCTTCGTATAGCAGGATTATAACCCAACCCTAAAAAGGCGAATACGGCATTAATGATGAAGCTGTGTATAACAATAGCTCAGGGATGCTTCCTGAATAAACCGTTATAAAGGGGGACGCGGCCTTGGCGCTTCCCCTTTTCCCCTCCACTCCAATTTTAAGCGGCGCAAGCCCGCTGCAGGAGGAAAAAGATATGACAGATCCGGAAGTCCCTGCAACTGCTGCCGACCAGGAAAAGCTGAAGGACATCATCAGCAAGGATTCCAAAGCCGGCCGTTCCATGACCGGTCCCTGGCTGTGGCTGTGTTCCAGTCTGGGCGTTGCGATGGTGCTCTTTTACATGTACTGCGCCGCCCGACCGGTGGACACCCAGTATTTTCTGGGCATCTATGTGCTGATCACCTTCGTGCTGATTTTTCTCAGCTACCCCTTCACATCCAAGCCACCGAAAAAACTTGGCTTTTATATAGACAGCGCCATCCCTTTTGTCACCCTTGTTTTAATCGTCTATTTTGGGCTGCATTTCCTGCTGGGCACCCAGGGTGCCCGGGAGCCCTTTGCGGGCCTGAACTGGTCTTACGCGCTGGTCAGCCTGGTTGCGGCCGGCGTGTTTTTCGTTCCGATCCGCCTCTGGGGAAAAAATGAAGGCCATGCCCCGATCGCCATGGACATTTTCCTGGCCTTGGCCGCCGTCTTTGTAGTGGGATATTTCATCGTCGAGTACGCCGCCATCAACTACCGCATGGGCTCCGAGATCCCGTTGGACACGGCGGTGAGCTTTATCGGCATCCTGGTATCCCTAGAAGTGGCGCGCCGCGTGCTGGGGTGGTCCATGACCGTGGTGGGAGTCGTATTCCTGTCTTATGCCTTCTACGGCGACCTGCTCCACAATATACCGATCATCAAGGCCTTTGCGCATACCGGCTTTAAAATCGCCCGCACCCTGAACCACATTTATTTCAAGCAGGAGGGCGTCTTCGGCATCATGGCCACGGTGCTGGTGACTTACGTGATTCTGTTTATCTTTTTCGGCTCCTTTTTGAAATATTCGGGAGCCAGCCGCTTCTTTCTGGATCTGCCCATGGCGTTGGCCGGTAAGGCGGTGGGCGGTCCGGCCAAGGTGGCGGTGATCGCATCAGGCTTTTTCGGTTCGGTGTCCGGATCGGCCATCGCTAACACCGTGTCCACCGGC
>CAYTBC010000026.1:36062-36493 GCA_964435765.1 uncultured Desulfosarcina sp. | reverse complement strand
CGGCGTGGTCGCGTCCGATGATCATGCGGGAGCAGCCGTAGTTCTGGCGGAAAGTGGCGTGCAGCAGGCCTTCGCGGGGACCGGCATAGCGCATATCCAGCGGATAGCCGCCCTGAACCACCTTGTCTTCGACAAAGTAGTTTTTCACTAAGGCGTCGATGCATTTGACCCGCACGCTGGCCGGAATGTCACCGGGCTTCAGGTTGCCCACCAGGGAGTGAATAAAGACACCATCGCAGACTTCCACGGCGATCTTGCAGAGGTATTCGTGGGAGCGGTGCATGGGATTTCTCAGCTGCAGGGCGGCGACTTCGCTCCACCCGCGTTCTTCGAAAATTTTGCGGGATGCTGCCGGCCGCATGTAAACGCCGGCATAGCGGGTGGGGTAGTCACCTTCGCTGAGCACCTTGACCGGTCCGGCAAGGTTGAAA
>CAYTBC010000026.1:0-36052 GCA_964435765.1 uncultured Desulfosarcina sp. | reverse complement strand
TCTTTTTGTTGCATGACCATCTGGACGCCGGGATGATCGTCTTTGGCGATTTTCCAGAACGCTTCGGCCGTCGGTGTGCCTTCGCCCATGTAGATTTTTTCACACTCGAACTTTTTGTCGGCTGCGGTCATTTCATATTTTTCGGTGACCTTCATGGTGGCCATGATCTCGCCAGCTTCAGGATCGTAAAGGGCAATCTCCTCGCCACTGCCAATGCCGGCGGCATCTTCTTTGCTGGCAGACAGGGTTACCGGTATGGGCCAGAAGGTCCCGTCGGCCAACAGAAAATTGTCGCAGACTCCTTTCCAGTCTGCTCGGGTCATAAAACCGGTCAGAGGACTGAACCCGCCGATACCCATCATAATCAGATCGCCTTTTTCACGCTGTGAAATTGAGATTTTTTTGAGGCCTTCGGCTTTCTTCTTTTCAGCGTCCAACTCAGCGCCTTCCAGCAGGCAGCAGGTCAGACCCTTTCCGCCGTGAGGTGGAATCAAGTTTGACATTTGATCATTTCTCCTTTCCCTATAGTTTTCATATTTAAATCGTTTGACACGATTAAAGCGCCTGCATAATCAAAAGAGTATGATTAGTAAGGAATATAAGTTTTGTCAAGGGAATTCGATCTACGGTCTGGTGCTGTTCAGCCCCACGAAGGTGCCGCCGTTTTTGTTGCACAGAATCCGCATCAGGGTGGCAAAACGTTCGCCGGTATTGCCCCGGCCGACACTGTCCTGCAGCATGACGGGAAACCCGACGGCATGAATTCGAACCCGATGCCGGCCATCTTTGGCGGCTTTGTTGATCCGGTCGACTTCTTCAATGACCGGTTGGATGGCAGCGCCGCTGAATTCATCGCCGAAAACATACAGGCTGATTTTTTTATCGCCGGCGTAAAAGGAGCTGATTGCAGCCGTGATACCTTCCACCGGGCTGCTGTTGCTGAAGGAATGCCAGGTACTCAAATTGGAAATTATGGCGCGGCGGCGGGCGGGCGTGTCCGGTATCCATTTGCCGGCGTACTGCGAAAACATGTAAATGCCCATGTCGTTCATGATTTGAATACCTTTGACCGCCGGGTAGACCTTCAACGTTTCGGCCAATTTCTTCTGTACGAGACTCCAGGCATTGCGCTGCATGCTGCCGGAAGTGTCGATGATAAAGATAATGTATTCACTGTCGACCGGAATGCCGCCGACGGAACGGTCTATTTTCGGCGGCTGTTTTTGAAGCAGCCGTTTCATTTCTTCGGTTAATTCCTGCAGCGCCCTGGCAAGCTTTTCTTCTATGATGTTTTGCACTTGTGCATATTGGCTGGAGGCTGCAAACTGCCCTTTGATGTCCGATAGATCCCCCTGCAGGCGAGCGAGTTTTTTCTTTTCCTCCGAGAGCTCTTCGATTTTGCCTTCCAATTGACGGTTGAGAACCGCTGTTTCACCGCGAACCTCTTGCAACGTCTGTTCCAGGCGTACAATATCGGCTTGAAGGTCTTTGCGCACCGCTTCCATGATGACCGGTTCGGCGAATTTGGATAACACAAACAACAAAATAATCGCGCCAAAACCGCAGCAGATGACGTCTAAAAACGACAGGCTGAAAACCTCTATTTCACGGCGACGGGTTCGCATAAACAATAGGCTAAAGGTTCAAGGCCAAAGGCCAAAGGTTCAAGGTTAGAGGAAAACGCAGAGCGCATAGAGCATAGCGTGAAATCGCAGAGTGCATAGCGCATAGCGTAAAAAAGATCCTCTGGTTCTCCAGGAGTTGGATCGGCCTCCGTGCCGACTTATATCAGCGGGCACGGAGGCCCGCCCTACTTCAGCGATCGGAATAAATGCATTTTCATATGAGCGTAGCCTCTGGCCGCGAGCGTCCATTCTGATCGGAAAAGAAACTTAATGTAGTTTCATATAAGGTAAAGGTATAAGATTAATTTTAACTTACTAAATTTTTAACCTTTAACCTTTGTCCTTTATCCCCCCCACCTTTACGCTATGCCCTTTGCTTCCACCTTCATCCTTTATCCTTCCTCTTACGGCCAATCCCTGGAAGGACAAAAAAAAGACCCCCGGGTGTCCTTGGCCAGCTTCCAAAAGGCACTGGCGGCGAATGGATCTCCTTCCATCGGGTACAGGATAATATTGACCGGAACGTCGACGGGAAGTCGGCGGACGGCATCATCGAACAAGCTTAATCGTTTTTTGCCGGAGACGCGGCTGCCCCAGGGCTTTTGGGCGCCCATGGTCGGCAGGCTGTCGGTCAGCAGGAAAATATTATCCGGTGCCGGTTTTATCTCTCCAAGGGCGTTGACGGCATTGACCAGGCTGGTGCCTTTTTGGGGGACCAGCCTGCGCATCCCCGCGGCGGTTTGATTGAGTTTGTCGACATCTCCGGCATTCAGCCAGTTTCCCGCGGTATCCGGTATTAAAGGCCCGGCGGTCTCATTAAAGTGGTAGATCTGAAATTTGCTCGTCGCCGGCAGTTGGGTGGTCAGCCAATCGATGGTGGCCACGGCCTGCTGCCATTTCGGCGATTTCAACTTTTCTTTTTCCGGCAGGTTGCGCCGGCGAATGACTCCGACCACGGTTTCATCCAGCATGCTGGCCGATGAGTCCACCAGAATAAATATGCGGTGGCCGCCCATTTTCAGGTCGGTGAGATATTGGCGGTCCCCCTGCCCGGGAAAGGGACGCAGGCTGGTTCCGAGTTCATCCTGGGCCTTGGCGCCGGCCCGCAATCTTTTAACATCTTCATCCAGGGACTTCAGATCGGTTTTTAACTGATTGACGTGGGTTTTGGCGGCCAGGGTGTCCTTGTCGCTATCGGCCAGTTGGGTCTTGTTTTCGTTGAGGATTTCAATCACCCGGCTCGAAAGCCCCTGGGTTTTGGCCAGCTCGGCCCGGGTTTGTGCCAGGGCATTGCGAATCCGCACTAAATTTTTTTCCCCTTCCAACACTTCGGATTCCATGCGGCCGACCTCGGCTTGCAGATCGGCTGTCACCGTTTCGCGTCGGGCGGCACTCTTGGCATTGACCAAAACAAACAATAAAATGACCGCGCCAAGGCCGCAGGTGATGATGTCCAGAAACGATAGGCTGAAGACATTGAGTTTTTTACGTTTCATAATAACTAATCCGCCTCGCAAAATAGTTTATTCAAAGTCGCAAGAGGATTTTTGGCAATAAATCTTTGTTTTTTGATCGGCGGCTTTACGGATTAATTATGTTATGCGGTGCATATTTTTTTGCTTCATCATCTGATTTCAAGGCTCGAATCGGTTTTATGCAACTCCTGCGTCGCATCTGTTAGAACCACATCTTTTCGTTTACTCACCATTTAGACATGCAATCAGTTCCAGCTGTGCGCCGGGTGATCCCACCCGAATGATCTGACCCAGTTTCAACGTTATACTGCCATTGATCCGCTTTTCATCGACAAAAGTACCCTGATCACATAAATTATTTATTACAGCTTCCCCGCCCTGCAATGCGACGGTGCAGTGTTCGGGGGCCACCCCGGCCTCCCCGACAATAATTGAAACACCGCTTTGTTTGCTGTCATGCGCGGAGCCAATCATGGTCGGTTTGTTCGTGATCGGGTAGGCCAGGCTGCGATAGAGCACGTGGGTCGGCCGGGTTTGAGTCGCCTTTTCATTGGTCGGCAGGGGTTTCTGCCAGGGACGGCTCGTGAAATAGGATATCCCAGTGCTGTCGTGCATGGCTTCCAACCGATGCCAGATGTCCAGCACGCCGAAGGCGCCGGCGCCCGGCTTCAGTTCGATAATTTCGGCATCTTTGACCGCGGCGGCCAGCATTTGAATGCATCCGGGCAGGCGGGTGAGGCGGTGAGATAACTGAAGAACCAGGGGTGTTTGACCCTGGCCGCGCTTTGTGCGCATTCTTTCAATTAATCTGATAATCTCACCGTAAACCGTTTCGGCCCTGCGGGTGATCAGGTCGCGTTCCAGTGTGATGCTGTAGGGTCTGGATCCTGAAGCCACTTCCAGACTCATGGACGGATGGTGCACCAGATGCGCCAGAACCCCGGGCAGGCGATCATACAATTCCTGCTCCGAGGCGGCCTGGTGGAGCGGATCAAACCGGGTGGAGCGTACAAATTGCTCTGCAATCGCATTCACCCACTGTCGATAAAGGTGAATGAGGCCTTGGTCGGCGGTGCCGGCCGAATCCCTGATGGTCAACTGCTGCCCCTGTTCAAGGTAAACCACCTCAATGCAATGAAGATATATATCCAGATACAAAAGCATTTGATCAGGACACCGAAGTGATGAAGCCGCCAGTGACAGCGGTAAAAACCCTTTAACGGGCATACCCAATTCCTGGGCGACACCCAGTATCAGGCCCAATTGCGCCTGCTCATAAAAACTGGGCACCGCCAGGACGACTTCGTCCCCCCGGGACTGAAGCTGACGCCAGATGGAAGCCAGGTGGTGGTAAACGACTTCGGCATGATTTCGCGGCATATGTTTGCCGGATTGCTCAAGTGTCTCGGTGCTCAGTTGATGCCAGAAACGGTTGAGGATCTGTCTAGGAAACAGGTGGGCTTTGCTTTCAGCCAGCCGGCCGACCAGCAAGCCTTTTTTTTGCGGCAGCGCAAAGCCGGGACTCTCCTTGGCTTGGCCGTCGAGGTCCAGCAATTTGACGGGGTTTGCGCCGCCGGCGGCCAGAAGGCCGCAATCGTTTATTTCAAGGCCGATCAGGGGCATATGGGATATCTTTTCATTGCGGTTGCAAATGCTGCGTCAGCTTCTCTTCACAATACATCTCGGTGTCCAGGACGTAGTGCTCCTGCAGCGATTGCAGCTGATGTAGCAGGAACATCAGAATAATACTGATTAGAAGCGCGATCAGGGTTGAATTAAATGCCACGCCCAAACTCGTGGTAACGTCGAATATATCCCCTTCGATCGCTTTATGGGCCTGGCCGAGGGCCATTCCGATGCCCCGCACGGTGCCGATGAAACCCACCGATGGTATGGCCCAGGCAATGTAGCGAATCATGGACAACTCGGATTCCAGCCGCTCGGCTTCGGCCGTGCAGTAGGCATGGGTGGCACCGGCGGCATCCTGAATGTTCCGGGTGGCGTTGAACCGGTGCAGGGCCGCCAGCAGAGCTCTGGGAAGCAAGGCGTTGCGCTGGTGCGCCGGCAGGGCCTGGATCTGGCGGGACAGATCGCGGGTGTCTTCAGGCAGTATGCGCACGCCCTCCGCCAGCGGTATGAGGTCGATTTCAAGCAGCGTCCGCTGCCTGATGGTAACGATCCCCTTATAGGTCATGATGGCCAGGGCCCAGAACATCAAAATAAAGCAGGCTTCCTGCTCATAATCACGAATCATAACAAACACGGAACGCTCGGTAATCTGCGACTTGTCATCGGCCAGCAGAGCGGCCTGTCTGGCCAGGATTGCGTCGGCATTCGGCCGGATAACGGCCACATAGGCGGCGTGTACGCTGATAACGATCACGATCAAGGAGAACAGCTGGTAGATGAATTCAATCGAGACCGGAAATTTTTTTTCCATAATATGTTGTCCGTAGTCCGTTGCCGCTCCATGCCTAAAGGCGGATCAAACCGATGGAGCCTTAAGTGAAAAAAATGTTAAATATGAAAATATAGCTATATGACGCTAAATTGGCCCAGCGCTATGCTCCATGCTCTTTGCCCTTTCAAATATCGACCGGGAAATCCACGGCTTGATCTGCCGGTATTTTTTCCGACGGAATAAAAGGTTTTAAAGGTTTTGTTGCGGCCGCATCTGAATTCCGGCCGCCATTTTCTTTGGGGTCCGCCCCAGACGCGGGCAGCCGGTCCTTCTGGCTGTCAGCCGACTGACTTTGGTCTTCAGCAGTGTTCTGATCATTTTCAGCCAGCACCAACGACGGCTGATTAAATTCGGCGGTGCGAAGGCCTGCCTCTTGTTGGGAGGGCGGGGCCGGGAAAACAGGACGGCCGGCCGGAACCGGGGGGGTATTCAGGATCAAGCCCATGACGGTGAACGCAAGTATAAAATGTTTGTTTTTCATGAATTATTCAAATTTGGTAAACCGGATCCTCCGGCTGGAATTCTTTACGATACCGGCTTGATTACTGCAGGTATCTGCAAATGCGAAAGCCGAGATCAGACCGTTTGCTATCGCTGTAATCACGGTACGCAAGCCGCAGTTGACTGATTCCGGCCTGCATCCAGTTGGAATCTTTCACAACATGATGCCGACCCTCGGCGGGACCCGCAGGGTCGACAGGCACTTTTTGATCATCGTAGATGTAAATGGAATAGTAGTCGTGGCACCATTCAGAGACATTGCCTCCCATATCGTAAAGGCCCAGCACGTTTTTGTTAAATGAGGCCGGCGGTGCGCTGACGGCATACCCGTCATTATATGCCGATATATAGGTTGCCAGCAAGTCTTTGGCGGACTCATCCGCAAAATTGCCGGCTTGGGCCGGCGGCGGATAGCTATTGCCCCAGGGATATTTCAGGTCGGCTTGATTCTGATTAAAGCGGGCGCAATACTCCCATTCGGCTTCGGTTGGCAGGCGATAACCGGGTCCGATGGGGTCGCGGGCAACCAGGGTGCCGTCTTTGGGCGAGTAGACCGGCGGCAGTGATTCTTTGACACTGAGCCAATTGCAGAAAAGCGCCGCCTGCTCCCAGGTAATCCCGACGGCGGGTAATTGATCCAGATTGAGGCTCTGGGTTTTAAAGAAACCAGAGTTGTGCTCGGATAGAAACTCTCTGATTTCACGGTTGGTAACTTCCCGGATCCCCATGTAAAACGACCGCTGCAGGTTGATATTGCGCAGGGTTTCATTGGAACGGCGGCCCTGTTCCCGGCGCGATGAACCCATGCGAAACGGTCCAGGCCGCACCAGCTTCAGCTCATAACCGTTTTTGGTCTTGATCAACCCGGTCGGTGGCGGCGGAGCGGAGGACAATTTGATTAACACAATATTGATTTTTTGGTCAAATCCGGGACGGGGAACAATCCGGGTCCGATAAGTCTGATAGCCTGGTTTGCGAATCTCCAGTTCATGCGCCACGGCGATCAGGCGCAGCGTGGTCGGAACGGTGCCCATTTCCTTGCCGTCGACAAAAAGGACGGCATCCTCCGGTTGCACGCCAAAGTTGATTACGCCCAGTTTTGGTTTTAAGGTGATGCTGAGGGTTTTTGATTCCGCACTTGCCAGGGTGACCTCCCGGGCGGCCTTTTCGTAGCCGGGCTTGGATATTTGAATCAGGCGGGCTTCATTGGCCGGCAGCTTCAATTCCAGCGGCGTTTGACCGGCAAACGTGTTGCCAAACATCACATTGGCGCCGGCCGGATTCGTTTGAACCGTCAGTTTGCCGTCGGCCGGCTGCAGGCGCACGGTTTCCAGTACCTGGGGTTGATTGGCGATGACGGCCAGGCGGGTGCGCCACGCTTTAAATCCATCCGCCCGGATTTCAAGGTCGTGTTCGCCCTCAAGCAGATTGAGTTTTAGGGGGGTTGCGCCGACAGGGCTGCCGTCCACCCAAACGGCGGCATTATTCGGATCGGACTGCAGGCCGATCTCGGCCCACCCCGGAACCAGGGCCAGGTTAAATTCCTGGTGCTCCCCGCAGCCCGCCACCTCAATGTCGGTCTGCAGCACCTGAAAATTTTCGGCCCGAACCATGATGCGTCTGCGTCCGGGCTGGACCTGCATTTCGGCCAGGGGAGTGCTTCCGACGGGTCGATCGTCGATCCAAACGGCGGCACCTTCGAGCGTGGCCGCGGGTCTGTCGGCCTGATGGGCCCGCAGTGAAAGCCGCCCCGGCGCTTTGACCATTGAAAATTTATAATGCTGACTTTCGGCATCGGTTACATCAAATGGCGTCTGCAGCGGTTGAAAGCAGGCTTTGAAGGCCTCGAGAACATATCGGCCGGGGCGCATCAAATGGTGGTTGCCGATTCGGGGCGCGGGCATGGGTCCGTGAATCCGGATTTGATCCGGTTGCGGATCGATTTTGACAATGACCTGCCGGGCAGTGAACACAAACCACGCCGCGACGCACAGCAAAAGCAGCACGCATCCAAGGGTTGCGGCGGCCAACCATTTCAGCATCCGGAAAGCGCTTGAGCGCCCGGCGCCATTTTCGGCGCGGAAGGAAAGCGGTTGAATCGGAACCGCGGTCTGGCGGTGATCTTTGATGTCGTCTTGAGATTTCAAATTTTGACCTTGCATTGAACCGCGATCCGCAAAGATTGCTGGCCGGGCTTTACGACAATTTTCTGCCGGACGTCCTGATAGCCGTCCCGGGCGCCCACCACCGTGTAGGTACCCGGCCGAAGTTTGAGTTCGTATTCTGAAAACCGGCCCAATTTGCCCACCCGGTAGACGGCAATTTGGGTCAGGTTGTCCGACTCGATGGTGACGCTCACCGGAGTTTGGGCGGCGGCAAGCAGGCCCTCCAGTTTTTGGACCTGAGCGTTTAGCTGCGGGCCGCGGGGTTCTATTTCCCTGGCTTCATTGACCAAGAGAAGGGCGTTTTTCAGATATTGATCCGACTCCAGCGCCTGCGGGCGGCTTAGAAAAAATTGAAGGCGTTCGGCGATGCGAATCCGTTCCAGGACCTGTTTTTTGCCCTGAACGGCAAACTGGACATTGGCATCGATATCGAGTACGGCCTGATAAGATTGCAGCGCGCGCTGCCAGTCTTCGGATTGGGCCGCGGCCTGCGCTTCGCTCTGCAGCGCATCGATGCGGGCCAGCCGCAGCGCCCCATCGACCTGCAAAAGGGCATCGGATGCTTCACGGGAAGCCGGCTTCAGGGATTTTGCTTCCAGCAGCCGGGTGCGGGCGCGGCTTAAATCGTTTCGGTGAAACGCCGTCAGCCCCTCCGACATCAGCTGCCGAAACTGCTGTTCTCGGATCAGGCCGGCAACCCGATCCAGTGCCAGCCGGGCTTCATTTGAATCCGGATCGATATGCAAAGCCTCACTATAGTTGTCCCGGGCTGCAGCAAAGGAATTATTTTGCTCCTGCCGGCTGCCGGCGGCGATCAGCGCCACGACTTTTTCGATGGTCCGGGAGCGCTTCAGGCCGTCGCGGGCTTTAGGATCGGCAGGATCAATCATCAAAGCCGCGCTAAATTTATCCTGCGCTGCGGCTCCGTTGCCGTCCGCCAAGGCACTCCGGCCCTCCTTGAGCAGTCGGTTCAGAGCATCGCCGGCTTTTGCGGCCAGCTGTCGGGCGAGCAGCGCCGCCTGTTCATATTTGTCGGCCGCCGGCTGATACTGTCGTTCCATGAGATGAGAATCCGCCTCACGGCCCAGTCTGCCCACCTCGCGGTAAGCATCCTGGCCCCAGCCGGCTGCTCCCAGGCGATCCAGTTCCGCCATAGCCTCTAGAAAGGCAGCCAGTTTCTGTTCGGCACGTTCCTTATCCAGCGCCAGCTGAGCGGGATCTGCCGCCGGCGCCGGCGGCGCTTCCGGCACTGCGGACGCCTGCTTTTCAGCCTGGATGGGCGTTACGGAGGTCGGATGGGGCGCGGCCGCCTGCGGCGGGAGCGGATTTTTTGAAAGATAGTGCAGCCACCAGACACCGCCGGCGACCAGGGCTGCTGCGGCGCAGATCAGCGCCAGGATGCCCAACCGCCTGCGCCGTTTGAGATCGGCCCCGTCAACCGCCGGGTGGTTGCGGGTGATCCTAAGCGGGGTGATGGTTTGCGCGGTTGTTCGGGTGGATGGATCCTTTTTAGACATTTAACCTCAAGGGTCAGGACGGGCAAAACCGCCGACTGATGCAAACGACAAGTCTGGTTCTGCGCGGTTTAATGTGATCAAAATCGAATAAGCAATTTCGAATTGATGCAGCGTTAAGATTAATACGGGTTACTCCTGCGGCGCGGCCTCCAGATTGTCCGGCGCCGGCTCCGGCTCAAAGCCGGTTTCCGCATAGTAAATTTTTCGCAGCAGCTCCCGCCACTGCTTAAATTGCTCTTCGGCCGAGCCGGTCAGTTCGTATTGTTTGCCTTCAAATTCCATCACTACGGGCTTCATCTCGCCGCTGAACGATTCGGAAAGCTCCCTGATGGCCGCTTTGTGAATTTCAGCTTCCTTGGAGATGTTGAAACCGTCCAGGATCACCTGGCCGCCGATAATAATCATTCCGGTTTGCAGCACGACCGTATTGCTCGAATTGTTGACTCCCGCCGCGATCGCCCCGGCGATCAGCAGGGCGCCGATGAGCTGCCGGGTCAAGGCTTTCTTGCGAATCTCCTTGATGGCGCGGCGCTCCGTCAAATTGAGCTGACGCCAGTTTTCATATGAAGGCCACATCTTGGTATAAAATTGGTCATATTGTTGATTCAGCGTGTCAACGTACATATACTCCCGCTCCCGTATTTTGAGCAGGCGTGCCATCATGGGGTCGTCATCGGCCGGCCGGCGCTTAATGGCCGTTATGTTCTGCTTGTCTTCAACCAGGTACCCTTTAAATGCTTCCGGCGCAAACTCTTCGGCAAATTTAAGCCGGGCGGTCGTGCGGATCCTGTCGATCTGCTCCGGGCTCAACTGTTGTTTATACTGGGCCATTTCATTGGCGATGGTATTGTAGATGTCCTGAAACGCATCTTTTTCGCCCATCCGATTGCCGCCGTAAGCAGTGTCGCCGACTTCCGCTTTGTAATTTTTTCCCAACCAGCGGTTGCCGGCGGCATCGACCACCTCAATTTTCAATCCCAGGCGCTCACCATTGGATTCGAGAATTTCACCTTTGACCGTCAGATCGACACTATCGGTTTCAGCCGGGATGACCTGCACGGCTCCCCACTGGCCGCTTTGCTGCAAGGTGTTTTTAAGGTGATAGGGAATAAAGCGGCTCTCCGCCTTGCGGATTTCATTATCGGTGCCTTCTTTTTGGGCCTCTTTCTCGCTGAGTGCTTCGCTCTTAAAAACTAGCACCCCGACGTCCAGCAGCTGGTTTTCGGGGATTTCCTCATCCGCGCGCAGGATCGGCGTCGGGCCGACTTTTTGGGCCTGATAGGCGGCGCAGCCGGACATGATAATCAAAATAACGGCAACGACCGCAAGTTTGTGAAGATGATTTTGCATTAAAACTAAATTTCAAATACTCGACAGATTTTACTTAAATTACCCGGCCAACCAAAATCATGAAAATTCCAAGCACCAAAAACCAAATCTCAAACAAATTCCAATGACTCAAATTCAAAATTCCAAACAAATTTACTGCTTACAGTTGTGCCCAATGGCGTCATCTCCCGCCGACCTATGTATATGAAGCGTTGCGGCTCAACTGTGGTGAGCGTTTGGTCATTGAATATTGAAATTTGGTGTTTGAGATTTGAAATTTTGTTTTCTTAAAAAGGCGTTTGATGCAACTGGTTTAGAAATTACATGGACTTTTCTCTCTTACCGATGCATCTGTCTTGCCATCAGCCGCTTGTGTCGTTTCATTACGCCCTCTTAGTCACTTGCTTTTCTTATATGCCTCATACTCCTTCCAAAGCTTTTCCTTTAGTTCGGGATCCGTCTCATTTTCAGCGGCCTCCCGCAGTTGGCGGGCTACGATGTCATCATCTTCGTAATCGACCCGGCGCTGGTTTTTGTCAGAGGGACCCTCGCCGCCCTTGCGCGACCCGTCCCTGGTGGCTGTCTCAGTGCCCGGCTGTCCCGTGGCGGGTTCCATTTGCCGGCCGGGTTCCGGCTGCCCTTCCGGTGCCTGCTGCTTCTCGCCGGGGGGGTTCGATCCGGAGGTGTCCACGTCCAGACCTTTGGCACGCAGTCGCCGGGCTGCTTCAGCCGCTTCTTCGGCCAGATCCTGCAGTTTCTGTGATGATCTGGCGCGAATCGCCTCCATCTCTTTGAGCAGCATGTCGTCAAATTTTGCCAGGGATGCGTCTAATTGACGGTCCAGCGCCGCGACTTCATCAGCGGCTGGCTCTAGCGGGATACCCGGAGCGGACATCTGACCCGGCGCGTTGGACATCGGCACCTGAGAACCGGTCTGGGCCGGATGCTTTTGCGCATAGGCCGCCTCCATCTGATCCACAATATTGCGGTTTTCAGCCGTCATCGCCTGGACACTTTTCAGGTAAGTTTCATAATCCTTGACGGTTTCGTCCGAAGCGGTGCCGGATGCCTTGAGCTGTTTGAGTTCGGAAGCGATGCGTTTTTCTGTCTCCCGGCTGATACGCAAATTTTCCCGTGCCTGGGCCAGCCTGGCGTCGGCCGAATTTCCGGCAGCCGTCGCAGCGCCATCCGGCGTTTCAGCCGGTTTTTGCGTGACGGCTCCAGCCGCCGCTGCGGGTTCTTTTTCTTCCGGGCGGGTCGCGGCTTTTTCGGCCGCGGCTGCCTGGCTGGATTCCGATTTTTCCCGGGCCTCCGGTTGTTCGGCCGCCGTCGTCCCCGAAGTGGCCGAATTGCTGCTGTGAGAAGCCGGCGGTGTTTCTTGCTGGGGTAAACGGGGGGAGTGGGCAGCCGGGGTCTGGGCGCAGGCAACCAGCACCAGTATGATCAAGGCGGCTGAAGATGTTATAACCGATTTGAATGCGATCGATCTCATTTAAAAATGTGGGTGCAGCGCCGGGCGAATTGAATCGGTTGCCCGCCGGAGGTTAGGTTTTACCTTCTAAAATTAAATAATTACCGCGCATATCATAAGATTTTGCCATTTGAGTGTCAAGGCGCAATCCCGGGCCGACACCCGCCGGCTTGGAAGGCACCGAATCAGACGATGAGGATAATTATTCCGTCCCGAAAAATTGAAATACCCGGTATCCAATTAAAAAGGCGCTTTGAGTCGGCTCAAAGCGCCTTTTTAAGTTGGGTGGCGGAGAGACCGGGATTCGAACCCGGGGTGGAAGTTTCCCCCCACACTCGCTTAGCAGGCGAGCGCCTTCAGCCAGCTCGGCCATCTCTCCCAAAATATTATCTGATAAGACATCGGTGGGGTGGTTTCCCCGCCGCCTAATCAGCCATCGCAGCTGTAAGCCGATGCCTCCTTCAATACCATTTCTTCTTTCTGAATACCAAGAAATTATTATATAAAATTGTGAATCAATTTTATTGGCGGAGGGAGTAGGATTCGAACCCACGGAGGCGTTAACCTCAACGGTTTTCAAGACCGCCGCTTTCGACCACTCAGCCATCCCTCCATATCGAGCGAAAATCTTTAACATTTCGTCTTGATTTGGTCAATATTTTTTCTGAAAATAAACATTCATTTTTAGAGTTGATAGTTGACATGCCGGTTTTTTTGTGGTTTCAAAACAACGCAAAATTATTAAATATAAGGGGATGAACGCCATGAAACAAAAATATCTGATCCTAAACGATAAAGAAAATAAGCAGTTTAAAATCCAGGAATTTGCCGAGCTGAATAAAGAGGAGCTCTCCCTGCTCTGTGAAGAAGCCTATGACTACAAAATCCTAAAATCCGCCATATCGGCCGGAAAAGATGCGCTGATTGCCGCTTTGCGCACCAACAACATGTATCCGCCGGGTATCTATGCCGAACAGATTGCAGAAGGGGTCATCGCGCTGCAAAAATCAAAAGACCGGGATTCGCTGGAGCTTTTTTTTGACGACATCAATCTGCTGACCAAACATCGCGAAATCATTAAGGAGATCGAGGAACTGGAAGATGAGACGGCCGATCTCGATGAAATGTTGGAAGATGATTTCGATGAACCCTATCCGGAAAAAGACGAATTGGATAAAATAGATTCGTCCCTAAAAATTGCGGACGACGAATACGGCGATCTCGAGGATGAAACTTAGTGCTCCTATTCATAATTACGGTGACGTATTCGCCGGAATATTTTTTCACCACAAAGACGCTGGGTGTGGAATGGATTCGATTTTTAAATTCTTTTTTCAGACAGGATTTTCAGGATTAATGGGGTTTTTTTCGCCTGCGGCAGGCGAGATGCCCTCCGGCCGAAGGCCCTTCTATCCAGACGATCCTGTAAATCCTGTCTAATATTTTTTTACAATTAGAATCCATTCCTCAGATTTTCCAATACTATATTTATGAAACCATGTACTTAGGGGCCGGTTGCAGCTCATTTTGGACGTCTTCAATCCATTTTAAACGGCGGCTGACTATAATAAAATTGACGCCTTGCAATCCGTGCGTGCCGCATCCGGATACGACGCCGGCTCCATACAATAAAGGGTTGACTTAACGAGAGCCTTAATATAAAAGGTAAACGGAATTTAGTTTTTTAACAGCACTGCAATTGCTGTTGATTTAGTCGGACAAATCTTTCCCGCCAGTTATACTTAAATGTTAGCCAAAATTTGTAGGAACAGACATGCTGATTTGCTTGACGGCTGCATGCGGCCGGAGTGGTCGGCTGATGGCATTTTTTTGTGAAATCTCGAATACTTAAGGAGAGGCGTATGGTATGGACTCTTAACGGCATCAAGGAGGTTCAAATGGAAAGAGAAGCGGCTTTTTATGAGAAACTGGAGCGCAAAGGCGTCTCCCGGAGGGACTTCATGAAGTACTGTACGTTCCTCACGGCAACCATGGGACTTTCAGCCTCATTTGTCCCGAAAGTGGCCGAAGTGTTTGCCGCACCGGCACAGCGACCGCCGGTCATCTGGCTTCACTTCGCTGAATGCACGGGTTGCTCGGAAGCAGTTTTAAGAACCCAGTATCCCTATGTGGACGATCTGGTTCTTGAAATTCTTTCGGTGGAATACCATGAAACGATCATGGCGGCGGCCGGTCAGCAGGCCGAGGATCAACTTCATTCTGCGGTCAAGAAGTACGAGGGGAAATTCATCTGCGTAGTCGAGGGTGCGGTTGCCACAAACTACAACGGCGGCTACGGAAAAATCGGCGGTCGAACCTTTCTGGAAGTTGCCCAGGATGTCTGCCCGAAAGCGGCGGCGGTCATTGCCATTGGTGCATGTGCGACCTATGGCGGTGTTCAGGCCGCCAAACCCAATCCCGGCGGCTATAAGAGCGTCGGCGAAGCCCTGGGAATCAAGACCGTGAATATTGCCGGGTGCCCGCCGAATCCGATCAATTTTGTCGGCACCGTCGTCAACTATCTGCTGCTGGGAAAACTCCCGGAATTGGACAATCTGGGCCGGCCCCTGTTTGCCTATGGCAAAACCATTCACGATCAGTGCCCGCGCAGGTCGCATTTCGAAAATGACGAATTTGTGGAAGCATTCGGCTCCGAGGAAGCGGCGGCAGGGTATTGTCTCTACAAAATGGGATGCCGGGGACCGGAGACATACAACAATTGTCCGATTGTCAAATTCAACGACGGCACCAGCTGGCCGATCGAGGCCGGCCATCCGTGCATCGGATGCAGCCAGCCGGATTTCTGGGATAAATTCAGCCCGTTTTATCAGGAAATGTAATCTTTAATGCATCGATGCTCTATGAACCGATATAAATCATTATGCTTAGATACACAGCGTGTTGCAGTTTCGACCCTGATTAAGGCGGTTGATCATCGCTTCAAGAACCGCCGCCCAACTCATTTTGGCGCTGTGTATCACAACATCCTTTTTAGCGCAAAAAGGGAGGAGATCTTATGGCAGATAGAATTACGATAGATCCGATTACTCGAATTGAAGGACACCTCAGAATCGAAGTGGAGGTGTCCGGCGGCAAAGTTGTCAATGCCTGGAGTTCAGGCCAGATGTTCCGGGGGATCGAACTGATCCTGCAGGGGCGTGATCCCCGGGATGCCCAGCATTTTGTTCAGCGCTCCTGCGGCGTCTGAACTTACACCCACGCTCTGTCCTCGGTGAGGGCAGTCGATGATGCCGTTGGCGTCAAAATTCCCCAAAACGCTCGAATCGTACGCAACCTTTTGATGGGTGCCCAATTCCAGCATGACCATATCGTCCATTTTTACCATCTGCACGCCCTTGACTGGGTGGACATTGTCAGCGCATTGAAGGCCGACCCGCAAAAAACGGCGGCCTTATCCGATAATGTCAGCAAATCCCCCTGGGGCGGTGCCAGCTACTTTAAAGAAGTACAGCAGCGGCTGCAGACTTTCGTGGACAGCGGCCAGCTGGGTCCCTTCGCGAATGCGTACTGGGGCCACCCGGCCTATAAACTGCCGCCGGAAGCCAATCTCATGGCGAGTGCGCATTACATTGAAGCGCTGCGCCTGCAGGCCAGAGCTGCCAGGATGCATGCTATTTTCGGCGGCAAGAATCCCCATCCGCAGTCCCTGGTGGTCGGCGGGGTCACCTGTGTAAAAGACTTAACGCCGGATCGCATCACCGAATTTCTCTACATTAACAAAGAAACGCAGCAATTTATCAAAAATGTCTACATTCCCGACCTGCTGGCAGTCGCGTCCTTCTACAAGGATTGGGGCGCCATCGGCGGCACCAGCAACTTTTTGGCCTGGGGCGAATTTCCGGAAGCCGGCAAGGAACCCGACAGCCTGTACATGCCCCGGGGGGCGATCATGAAGCGCGATCTGGGCGGCGTGAAAATGGCATACCAGGAGAAGGTTGCCGAAGACGTTACCCGGGCCTGGTATAACAACGGCAAGGCGCTGCATCCCTATGAAGGCGAGACCAATCCGCTGAAGGAAAATCCCGCCTACCGGCCGGGGGACGGCAAGTATTCCTGGCTTAAAGCGCCGCGCTACGAAGGCGAACCCTGCGAGGTCGGTCCGCTGGCCCGGGTGCTGGTGGCTTACGCCAAGGGCCACAAGGACATCAAGCCCGTCGTGGACAATGTCCTGAAGACCCTGAATGTGCCGGCAGCCGCCCTGTTTTCAACCCTCGGCCGCACGGCCGCCCGAGGCATTGAGACCGTGGCCATCGGGGATGCGATGGAAGGCTGGATTATGGAGTTGGTGGCCAACCTTAAAAACGGCGACACGGAGACCTATCAGCCTTATGAAATGCCGGACAGCGCCATGGGCGTGGGCTTAAATGACGTTCCCAGGGGGGCGCTCGGCCATTGGATCCAGATTGAAGACAAGAAAATTAAAAACTATCAGTATGTGGTGCCTTCGACCTGGAATTTGGGTCCGCGGGATGCGGCTGGCAAACTGGGGCCGGTTGAAGAAGCCCTGATCGGCACGCCGGTGGCCGATCCTAAAAAGCCGCTGGAAGTTCTGCGAACGGTTCACTCCTTTGATCCCTGTATCTCCTGCGGGGTGCATGTGATTGATCCGGATTCCAACGAAGTTTACAAGATCAAAGTTCTTTAAAACCTAAATCGGCAGCCGATCACCACGGCCTCCCCAACCTGGGAGGCCGTGGTTTTTTTTGGGTGTTGACGGTTGGCCCGGTTTAGTATAATTTATTTCACCGCTTCGTGCGATTTAAGTCAGCTGCATGGGCTTATAATGCCGGCGGCCTTAAAGGGGTTTGAAATTGGACGACAAAAATCCGTTTGACGAAATCTATGCCGTCGATGTCATGATCCTGGGCATTGGCTGTATCCTGTACTCCGACGAAGGCTTCGGAGTACGGGTGATTGAAAAGCTTCAGCAGCTGTACGAATTTCCGGACAACGTCCTGTTGGTCGACGGCGGCGTTTTGGGCATAAACCTGTTGGGCGTCATTTCTAAACCCGCCCATCTGATTGTCGTGGATGCGATCCGCAACAAGGGCAACCCCGGAGACCTCTATCGTTTGGAGGGCGAAGCCATCCCCGAACGTATTCGGGCCAAAAATTCGCTGCATCAGGTTGATTTTTTGGAGGCCTTGACCCTGTGCCAGGCGCTGGACAAGGTTCCGCAGACGGTTATCCTCGGCGTTGAGCCCATGGACATCGACACCCAGAGCCTTGAATTAACTCTTCCCATTCAGGCTAAAGTCGATCCGGTGATCGATATGGTGTTGGCCGAACTTGATCGACTGGGTGCAACCTACACGAAAGGAACATCAGACAATGTGCCTTGCAATCCCCTCTAAAATTACCCATATTGATAACAACATGGCAACCATTGACGTGGACGGTGTGCAACGGCGGGCTAGCCTCTTGCTGTTGGAAGATGCGGGCATCGGCGATTATGTCATCGTGCATGCCGGATTTGCCATCCATAAAATTGATGAGGCAGCCGCCCTGGAGACCCTGCAATTTTTAAAAGAAGCGGCCGCCCTGGTTGAAGGAGGGGGAGGGAAATCAACTCAGTGATTTGCTATCCGGGTCAGATATTTTTTAATTTTCTGGGGGTTACAAAGATTTGATAGGCGAAATATAAATTTAAAGAGATGGGCCGCTTGTTTTTGCCATGACAAAAAATTGTGTCGCCAAACGGTTGAAAGTTAACGGTATCGTACAAGGTGTCGGCTTTCGGCCTTTTGTTTTTCAGCTGGCTGCTAAATATGACCTGAAAGGAACGGTGGCCAATACCTCATCCGGGGTTGCCATCCATGTGGAGGGGCTTGAATCGCAAGTGGCCGCCTTTGAGGCCGAGCTTGCCGCCAGCCCCCCGCCGCTGGCCTACATCGTCGAGATTGCCAGCCGGATGGAAGCATTCCAAAATTTTTCCGGGTTTGCCATTGTAAAAAGTCAAGGCGAATCGAAAATGTCCACCCTGATCTCACCGGACGTTTCGGTTTGCGACGATTGCCGCTCTGAAATGCTGGATCCGACCGACCGGCGTTACCTTTATCCGTTTATCAACTGCACCAACTGCGGCCCGCGCTACACCATCATCGCCGATATCCCCTATGACCGGCCCAAAACTTCCATGCGGCATTTTAAAATGTGCCCGGCCTGCCAGTCCGAGTACGATGACCCCGTCAACCGGCGCTTTCATGCCCAGCCCAATGCCTGTGCCGAATGCGGCCCCCGCGTCGCGCTCTACGACAATTTCAAAAACGAAATCGCCGCAATCGATCCCATCGCAGAAGCGGCCGCTCTTTTGAAAAAGGGCCGCATTCTGGCGATCAAAGGGCTGGGCGGCTACCATCTGGCGGCCGATGCCGCCAATGACGAGGCGGTCAGGTGCCTGCGCAACCGGAAAATCCGCGAAGAAAAGCCCCTGGCGGTCATGTCCTATGACCTTGCGACCATTCGCCGCTATGCCGAGGTAGGGGCTGAAGCGGAAAAACTGCTGGGCTCAATCCAGCGGCCGATTGTTCTTTTAAAAAAAAAGGCACCCAACCCGATTTCCGATCAGGTTGCACCCCGCAATAATTATTTCGGCGTCATGCTGCCATACACCCCGCTGCATTACCTGTTGCTGAGACACGGTTTTATCGCCCTGGTAATGACCAGCGGCAACCTGAGTGAGGAGCCGATTGCCATCGACAACGAAGATGCCTTCCGGCGGCTGGCCGCGATTGCCGATTATTTTTTAATTCACGATCGCGACATTTACCTGCGCAGCGATGATTCGATTGTCCGGCAGGTTGCCGGAGCAAAACGATTTCTGCGGCGCTCAAGGGGCTTTGTGCCCATCCCCGTCTTTTTGAAAAGCAAGATGCCCGCGACTCTGGCCTGTGGGGCCGAACTTAAAAATACGGTTTGCATCACCAAGGGAGATCAGGCCTTTTTAAGCCAGCACATCGGCGACCTTGAAAACATGGCAACCTATGATTTTTTAAAACTCACGATTGAGCACTTAAAACGCATCCTGGACATCACCCCTGAAATTATTGCCTGTGACCGGCACCCGGATTATCTGAGCACCCAATACGCCCGGGAGCAGACAGGCGTCCCTAAAATTGAGGTGCAGCATCATCACGCCCACATTGTCAGCTGCATGGCCGAGCACAGACTGGAAGGGGCGGTGATCGGGCTGGCTTGCGACGGCACGGGCTATGGATCCGACGGTGCCGTCTGGGGCGCAGAAATCCTGCTGGCCGAAGCGCATGATTTTAAGCGCGCCGGTCATTTTGACTATGTGGCCATGCCGGGGAGCAGCGCCGCCATCAAAGAGCCCTGGCGCATGGCCGTCAGCTATCTGCAGGATGCATTCGGCGACGATTTGCGCAGCCTTAATCTGCCTGTGCTGACGGGCATCGGTAACGAAAAACTGACCGTCATCACTGAAATGATCACCCGGGGGGTCAATTCCCCGCCGACTTCAAGCCTGGGGCGCTTGTTTGACGGTGTGGCGGCCATCTGCGGCATCCGCAGCCGGGTCAATTTTGAAGGTCAGGCGGCCCTGGAACTGGAGATGCTGGCCGCCGAAACCGCTGAATCCTGGTATGATTACAATTGGCAGAAGGACGACGTCATGCGCATCGCCCCGGCGCCGATCATTCGCGGGGTGGTTGCCGATATTCAAAACCGGGTGCCTGTTTCACAAATCAGCGCCAAATTTCACCGGACCCTTATCCGTCTGTTTGCCGATCTCTGCGGTGCCGTGCGTCAGGAAAGCGGCTTGAACCGGGTAGTTCTCAGCGGCGGTTGTTTTCAAAACGCCACCCTGTTGACTGGGTTGGTCCGAGCTTTGAAAGAAAATAATTTTGCAGTATTCACGCAGGAACAGGTGCCGACCAATGACGGCGGCATTGCGCTGGGACAGGCGGTGGCGGCGGCGGCCGTGGCAAAAAAATGAAAGATAGGATACATTATCTAATGCGAGGTAAGAGATACCGGATACCAAGAACGCCGCCGCGCGGCAGGAGCGCCGCCTGCGGCGGCTATAGGAGCGTTTCACTATAGGAGCGCTGCGCTTGAGGCAAAGGCCTAAAAAAGATTGGTTTTTCATTTTGCTCTGAGCTGTCAGCCATCAGCTTTTTTGCATTCAGCCTCAAGGCCCGCAGGGAAGCTCCTCAAGTAAAACGCTCATTGAGCGCAGCGCTCCTCAAGCGCAGCGCTCTTGCGGAGTGAAGTTATGACTCTAAAACACATCGACGAATACCGCGATGCGGATATTTCCAAAGCGCTGATCCAAAAAATTAAAACCGCCAGCCAACGACCCGTGCGGTTGATGGAGGTCTGTGGGACCCACACCGTGTCCATTTTCAGAAGCGGGATACGTTCGGTGCTGCCGGAAACCATCTCCCTGCTGTCCGGACCGGGCTGCCCGGTGTGCGTCACCGACCAGCAGGAAATCGACGCGTTCATTGAACTGGCCCGCCTGGATAATGTGATTGTCGCCACTTTCGGGGATTTGATGCGGGTGCCCGGCAGCTATTCCTCCTTGCAGCGGGAGCGTGCCGAAGGCCATGATATCCGGGTGGTGTATTCGACCTTTGATGCCCTGGCGGTCGCGCAAAAAAACCCGCACCAAAAGGTTGTGTTTTTGGGGGTGGGCTTTGAAACCACGGCACCGACCATAGCGGCCGCCATTCAGCAGGCGCATCAGATGAAAATTGATAATTTTTCGGTGATCTCAGCCCACAAACTGGTTCCGCCGGCCCTGGAAGCCTTGATGAGTCTAGAGGATGTCCAGCTGGACGGCTTTATTCTGCCCGGGCATGTGTCGGTAATTATCGGCCTTGATGCGTACCGACCTTTTTTTGAAAAATATCAGATACCCTGCGTGGTGGCCGGCTTTGAACCGGCGGATATTCTACAGGCCGTCAGCATGCTGGTCGAGATGGTCGAAGCAAGCCGTCCAGGGCTTGACAATGCCTATCCCCGAGCGGTTACTGAAAAAGGAAACATGAAGGCGCAGAAAATACTGCAAGATATTTTTGAACCGGCCGATGCTTGCTGGCGGGGAATTGGCATGATTCCCCTGAGTGGACTGAAAATAAGGGATGAATATGCTGTCCATGATGCCGAGAAGCAATTTGACATCCGGGTCCCGGAACCGAATATTCCTCCGGGTTGCGCCTGCGGCGAAATCCTGACGGGCAAGAAGCAGCCGCCGGACTGTAAACTTTATAAAAAGGTGTGCACTCCTGTCGACCCCGTGGGCCCCTGCATGGTATCGACCGAGGGGACCTGTGCGGCGTATTATCGATATCACGGATGACCCGCCGCCGCCCGGAGGGCGGGACTTCCGTCTTCGCCACGGCTACGCCGAGACAAGATGGCGCGGCAGGCATGCGGAATGAGGAAATAGAGCTCAAAGCTCAAAGCAGAAGACAGAGCGAAGTAGGAAGCCCGAAGGGCGAAGCCTCAAACCCTGAATCTCTAAACGAACTAAACCATCGAAACCATCGTAACGAACGAAACGATCGAAAACATCTAAACGATCCACGGACAACAAACAACTTACCACAGACAACTGACTAATTATATGAAATCCGACAAAATACTTTTGGACCACGGCAGCGGCGGTAAAATCTCCCATCGTTTAACAACCGACATGCTGCTGCCTGTCTTTGATAATCCGATACTCGCCGAATTAAATGACGGGGCCATCTTTGACCTCAACGGGCTGCGTCTGGCTTTTTCAACGGATTCCTATACGGTGGATCCCATTTTTTTCCCGGGGGGCAGCATCGGCGATTTGGCGATCAACGGGACGGTCAATGACGTTGCTATGTGCGGCGCAAGCCCGGTCTACTTAAGTGTCGGGCTGATTATCGAAGAAGGGTTTGCCCTGGCCGATCTTGAAAAAATTATCAACCAGATGGGGACGGCCGCCGCCATTGCCGGCGTCACTGTGGTTACCGGGGATACCAAGGTGGTGCCGAAAGGGGCGCTGGACCGCATTTTTATCAACACTTCCGGAATCGGCCTGATACCGCCAGATGTTCATGTCGCCAGCCATAACGCCAAAGCCGGCGATCGGATCATTTTGAGCGGCACCGTCGCGGATCATGGAATTACCGTTTTGACCCGGCGCGAAGGACTGTCCTTTGAGTCCCGTCTTACCAGCGATACGGCCCCGCTCAACCACATGGTGAAGCAAATGCTGGCTGCCAGTCGGAAAATCCATGTATTGCGGGATCCCACCCGGGGCGGCGTGGGCACGGCTCTAAATGAAATTGCCGAGAAATCACAGATCGGCATCAAAATTTTTGAAGACCGCATACCGTTGAAAAAGGAGGTCGTGGCAGCCTGCGAACTGCTGGGGTTCGATCCCCTCTACCTGGCCAACGAAGGCAAATTGCTGGCCTTTGTGGCCCCGGAAGATGCCGATGCGGTTCTGGCCGCCATTCGTGCGAATCCCTACGGACGAGACGCGGCGGTGATCGGAGAAGTGACCGCCGACCACCCCGGAAAGGTGCATATGGAAACCAGAATCGGCGGCAGTCGGATTGTGGATATGCTGGCCGGGGAGCAGCTCCCGCGCATCTGCTAATTTATCCGCCCTGAAAAATAGCGCCTCAACGCTATGCCCTATGCGCTCTGCCATTAAATATATGATTAAGTATACTCAACTATTAGCCATTGGCATTGCTTTGACATTTGCACCTGCGATCAGCTGCGCAAACCAGGCGCATCTGATCGAGGGCCGCACCATGGGTACGACCTATCACGTCACGGTAATCACCGGCTATTTTCAAGGTATTTCAGGCCTAAAAGCAAAAATTGACGCCCGGCTTGACGAAATCAACCAAAGCATGTCCACCTACCGGAAGGACAGCGAGATCAGCCGGTTTAATCGCTTCAGGGAGACCGGGCGCAAATTTAAAATTTCAAAAGATTTCTTTCAGGTGATGACAACCGCCCGCACCATTTACCGTCTATCCGACGGAGCCTGGGACGCAACGGTCAACCCTCTGCTGGAGCTGTGGGGTTTCGGGCAGGCTGCACCCAAAAATAAGGTTCCGCCGCAAAATGAGATTTCGGCGCTCCTGCCGGACATCGGATTTTCAAATATAGAAATTCTGGCGTCCGGATTTTTGCTGAAGAGACGCGCGGCGGCCACGATTGACCTCTCTTCCATTGCCAAGGGATACGGCGTGGACCAGGTTGCCGACATCCTGCGGCAAAATGGTTTTGCAAACTACCTGGTGGAAATCGGCGGGGAAGTGTTTGCAGCCGGGCATCGACAGGATGGCCGGCCGTGGCGGATCGGGATCAACCGGCCCCGGGCCGATGCCGCCTTTGATGAGGTATACAAGGTCGTCGAGCTTTCCAATCAGGCATTGGCCACCAGCGGTGATTACCGCAATTTTTTCGAGGCCAACGGGGTTCGCTACTCCCATGTGATCGATCCCCGAACCGGGTATCCGGTCTCAAACGGGGTGGTGAGTGTTTCGGTTGCCGCCGATAACTGTACGCTGGCCGATGGACTTGCCACGGCGGTAATGGTGATGGGGGCCGAGAAAGGTTTGGAGCTGCTTGACCGGCTGATCGGGGTTGGGGGCCTGATTGTGGTTGCCAAAAACGACGGCACGCTTTTGGATTATTATTCAAAAGGGTTTGAAGTCACCCATTGATGCGAGTTTGTAATTGACATCGGGCAGTATCCAATTTAAACATTATACACAGCGTCACAATTAATTCTGTGTTCGCATTCGCATGGCTGGTTTTTATACTATCAAACAGGGTTAAAATAGTCAGAACGCTGTGTATGTAAGCCCAATGATTTACGGCGTTATGTCTAGAAGTAGATGTATCTCATTTCTTCTGGCCTAAAGCCCTTTGTCTTTGAAAGATCGCAATCGTCCAATCCGAAAAAGGGGCTTTTATGCGTCTCTCCTTCAGGACAATGTTGGGATGGATACTTGCCCGGCCGTTGTCCGCTATTTTTGCGGTCGCTGCCGTCACTTTTTTCTTCGCGTGGCAGCTGCCGAACCTCTCATTTAAAACCTCTATCTATGACCTGCAGATAGAAGATCTTCCCGAGACTGCTCAATATCATTCCTTCAGAAAAATTTTTGGCTCCGACGAGATTATTCGGGTTGTCATCAAGTGCAACAATGTATTTGATCCCATCACCTTCCGCAAAATCGAGCAACTTGCGGATACCGCCGCAAACCTGGAGGGCATCAGGCGGGTTATCAGCCTGCCGGGCATTAAAAAATCCATTGATATTTCCGGTGATTGGCATCTGGAGCGATTTGCTGCGGTTATATCCCCGGTGGATCTGCTCAGCAAAAACCTCATTTCAACCGACCGCAAAACCACGGCCCTGACCCTTGTGCTGCAAAACGACGCCGATCCTGAAATGGTGATTTCCGGGGTCAGGCAACTTCTGGCCGCCGGCCCCTCGGATCTGAGGCTCTACCAGATCGGCATGCCCCTTGTCTCCGAGGCGTTGGCCGGATTCACCCAAAAAGATTTCTTCCGGTTGCCCCCCATTACGGCGCTGCTGATTGCGGTGATTCTTTTTTATCTGTTTCGCAGGGCGCTTTACATTCTGCTGCCGCTTGCATCTGTGGGATTGGCGCTGGTTTGGACATTCGGTTTGATGGCATTGCTCCACATACCGCTGTCCATGCTGACGATGATTGTCCCGGTTTTTCTGGTTGCCGTGGGAACCGCCTACTGTCTGCACATTGTTTCCGAATATCTGACCTGTCGGAAACAAGCCGCATCATCTGCCGACGCCATCATACGGACCTATTCCAACATTGCCCTGCCGACGTTTCTGGCGGTTTTGACAACGACCATCGGCCTCGGATCGCTGCTGGTCAATCGGATTGCGGCCATTCAGGAATTTGCAGTTTTTTCATGCTTCGGTATGTTCAGTATCCTGGTTATCGTCCTGACATTTCTGCCGGCCGCCTTGAGTTTTATCCGGTTGGCCCCCAATGGACAAGCCCGGCGAAAAGAGGCCGCTGCTGTTTTTAACCGGTTTATTGAAAAAATTATTGACCTGGATCTGAATCATCAAAAAGTGGTGTTGCCGGTGATCGGGGCTATGGCCCTGATCTGTCTCATCGGGATTTTGCGCATCCGGGTTGAAACCAATCCGGTCGGGTATCTGAAGGAGAACGCTGCGGTCAAACGTAATTTTGACGATATCTATCAGAATTTATCCGGGAGCTTTCCCCTCAACGTCGTGATGGGGCAGGCGGCGGCCGATTTTTTCGAGCAGCCCCAGCATCTGGCTGAAATCGCCCGTCTTCAGGAGTTTCTGGAAACCCTGCCCGGAGTCGACAAAACGCTGTCGATTGCCGATTACCTCAAGCTGGTTAATTACGTCCTTAACCGGTTCGAGCGGAAATACTACACTCTGCCGCAAGAGGGATTTGAGGTGCGGATTTTAATGAACAATTACGCGACCCTCCTCGGCGATGACATGTTCACACGCTTTATGAGCCCTGACTTTTCAAAAGCCAACATCCTGTTGTTGACCCATATTTCAAGTTCGCGCGAGTTTCTTCACATTCGTGAAAAGACGCTGGCCTTTGTTAAGCAACATTTTTCCAAAGATCTGAACTGGGAGGTGACCGGCCTTGGCATGGTGATTGCCGCCAGCAGCCATCAGCTCACGACCGGACAAATCAAGAGTCTGTCCATCACGATGATCCTGGTTTTCGGGATCATGTTCATCCTGTTTTTGTCGAGCAAAGTGGGGTTGATTGCCATCGTGCCCAACCTGTTTCCCATTATCATCAATTTCGGGATCATGGGATGGCTCGGCATCGAACTTTCGATGGTCACCAGTCTCATCGCCAGTATTGCCATTGGACTGGCGGTCGACGACACCATCCATTACCTGGCGCGCTACAACCGGGAATTCAAAAAAGACCTGGATGACAAGCGGGCCATCCGGGACACCCTTTACCAGGTGGGGCGGCCGATCATATTCACAACCATTACCATCTGTGTGGGATTTTCGGTCCTGTTGTTTTCAAGCTTCAAACCAACGGCCATATTCGGTTTGATGATGGTGATCACATCGCTGTCTGCTTTGATCGGAGACCTGATTCTGCTGCCGTCTTTGATCCAGCATGTCGAATTGGTGACCCTGTGGGATCTGCTGCGGTTGAAACTGGGCAAGGAGCCCCGCATGGGGATTCCGCTTTTCAAAGGACTGTCCCGCAGCCAGGTGCATTACATTCTGATGGCCGGATCGTTGACCAAAATTGACGCCGACGAGGTTCTGTTTCATAAAGGGGATCCCAGCAGCTCGATGTATACCATTATTTCCGGCACGGTGGATGTTTTTGATCCGGTCAAAGAGGACGAACCCGGCCGCGAGCTGGAAAGCCGGATTCTGATCAACCAATTAAAAACGGGAGATGTTTTGGGGGAGATGGGTTTTTTGCGTTCCGCGCCCCGCTCGGCAACGGTGGTCGCCACCTCTCCGGTTGAGCTTTTGAAGATCAATTGGAAAATGATTAAGCGGCTGCAGTGGCTCTACCCGCCCACCGCCCATAAATTTTTCCTGAATCTGATGGGAGTTACCTGCGACCGGCTTGAAAACCTGACCGAATGTTTTGCCGAGATAAAGATGCAGGCCGACGCCCGGGGCGTGTGCACCAAAGAAAATTTTTTAAAAATTCTGGATGCCGAAGTCAAACGCGCCTGCCGGTATCGAACCCGCCTGGCGTTGTGTTTTATGGAAGTGAATTTTGAGGAGGCCGCCGCCGCCTCCCCCAATCCGGCCAAAGAGCGGATTATCAGCTCGCTGATCGAGTCTTTTGCCCGCGAAATCAGGAGCTGGGATATCCTGAGTCGGTTCGGCCAAAGAACATTTGCGCTGCTGATGCCGCAAAGTTCGATGGATGAAGCCCAACAGCTGTGCAATCGGTTGGAGCGCATTTCCGAGGCCGGCCATGCTCAAAACGGCCGCCGATGCGTGAAGCTGGCCTTTGGTCTGGCTGAACTGATGCCTGGTAAAGAAGAAAGCGGCGCGGATCTGATAGACAGAGCAACCGTCGTTTTTGCAAAAAACTCTTTGACCTGAGCAGCCGGCTTATTTGCGCGGAGCCTCCGTGAGGATCAGCCTGCGGCCGATGTCATTTGATCTGTTGAATCAAATTCTTGAGCATCCGATCAAAAGGCTGCCCCTTTTCCGCAAACTCGATTCCGATTCCCCAACGGGTTGCATGGGCGACCTGCCCCTTTAATTTTACCGATTTTGCATTTGCGCCTAGCTTAAAGACCATTAGGACATCCTCACCGATGATTACCGGCGCCCCGGCAGAGATAAAAACCCCGTGCCGGCTGATATTTTTTATATAGCCCTTGTGCATGCGATCAGAAGTCGCGAAATTGACGGGCAGATGGCATGCTTTACGTTCAAAATTTCTTCGGTCTCCTTGAACCATCGCTTCGGCCTGCTTTAAAATTGCCGCCTGCTGCTGCTCACTCATGCTCAAAATAATATCCAGAAGCCTCGCAATCGCCGTATTGTATTTTTTTAATTTGATGTTGCTTCCCATGATGGATGTCCGATCCTTGCCAGCGTGAAAAGGTTTTTTAATTTCAATCTGAATACAAAATGGTTTACCGGAAAAATTAACCGGGCACAACCTTTGGGACCCTCTCGGCCTCCACACCTTCAATTATATCATAATCGGCAATTTTGCCAATAATATAAATACGTTCACAAAAAGGCGCTAATTCATGCATTCCGATTTATTTGGGCTTTGGAAATATCAAGGTGAAATTGCCGCCGCCGGATGCCGGGCATTCCGATCCGTTTTGATTTGTTTAATTTACAGGTATTCGCGCACATTGACAATAATGGATGTGTACCTATGTTCCATCGTGAAGTTTACAATTGATCTCAATACTTAAAGGCTCAGGGTTCACAAGTTCTGCTTTCGTCGTCCGGAGGCCAATCGCTGCCTCAGGCGCCAGCGGACAGATTAAAGATGAACCCTGAACATTTTATAGACTTAGGCTCGTATTAATGGAAACATACATGCGGAAGGTGTACCTGGAAAGCCTGGGTTGCGCCCGAAACCAGGTTGACAGTGAAATTATGGCCGGCCGGTTGAAAAAGGCCGGCTGGATTCTGACCGACGACCCTGAGCAGGCCGCCACGATCGTGGTGAATACCTGCAGTTTCATAGAGTCGGCGACCGAAGAATCCATCGATGCCATTTTGGAGCTGGCGCAATACAAAAAGCAGGCAGTCTGTACCCGATTGGTAGTCACCGGATGCCTGCCGGAGCGTTTCCGCGAGGATATCATCGCATCCCTGCCGGAAGTGGATGTCTTTTTGGGAACCGGTGCCTTTGATCAAATCGTCCAGGCTGTCAAGGACCCCAGGTTCACTCACCAATGTGTTTTGCCGGATCCGGATCTGACTGTCTTGCAGGATAAAAATGCGCCCCGGAATTTAACCCAGCCGCATCTGGCTTATCTTAAAATCGCAGAAGGCTGCAGCAAGGCCTGCACCTACTGCATTATCCCTAAATTGCGCGGCAAACAAAACAGCCGCCCGCCGGAGGATGTCGTTGCCGAAGCCCGCAGGCTGGTTGCCGGGGGCGCCAAGGAACTGGTGCTGGTCGCGCAGGACACCACCGCTTATGGTAAAGACCTGCCGACCCCGGTTACCCTGGGTCAACTCATGAAGCGTCTTGCAAAGATCAAAGCAAGGGAGGAGGAAGGCGCGGTCGCTCCATGGTTCAGAGTACTGTACGGGCATCCGGAGAGCATCGAAGATTCCTTTATTAATGCGGTTGCATCCCTGCCAAACCTATGCTCCTACTTTGACATCCCCATTCAGCATGTCAGCAATGCCGTCTTAAAACGCATGGGCCGGCGCTACACCCGCCAAGCTCTTTACAGCCTGTTTGATAAAATCCGGTCCCGGGTTTCCGGCGCCGTTTTACGAACAACCATAATCGTGGGATTTCCGGGGGAAACCGATCGGGATTTCGAAGAACTGCTGCAATTTGCCGAGGACGTGCGCTTCGATCATTTGGGTGTTTTCATATATTCCGACTCGGAGGACCTGCCCTCTCATCACTTGTCCGATAAAGTGCCGATGACCGTTGCCAAAGACCGCTATCATCAAATGATGTCCACCCAGGCCGGCATTTCTGCTGAAAACAACCAGAAATATGTCGGGAAAATCGTAAAAGTTCTGGTGGAAGAATTCCTGGAAAACCATCTTTTTGCCGGCCGCACCAACTTCCAGGCGCCGGAAGTGGACGGAATTTCATACATTAATACCCAGCCGCTCCCTTTTGATTTGAAAATCGGCTGTTTTGCTGATATGCGGGTGACGGATGCCATGGAATATGACCTTATGGGAGAGGCGGTATGAATGAGCTCAAGCAGAAAATTCTGACTGCCGTTGCAAGTGATTTTGAGGACATCGAAAAAGCCCTGGCCGAAAATCTGAATCCCTATCTGGATCTGGTTTCGGAAGTAGCCGGGCACCTTTTGTTCAGCGGGGGCAAACGCCTGCGTCCGCTGTTAATGGTTCTTTCAGCCCGATTGTGCGGTTATACGGGAAACTACGAAAAAACGTTTTCAACAGCGCTGGAATATCTGCATACAGCGACCCTGCTGCATGACGATCTGGTCGACGAGGCCGCGCTGCGGCGCGGAAAACAGGTGGCACACTCAACCTGGGGAAATGCGATTACCGTGCTGGTCGGAGATTATCTGCTAGCCCGGGCTCTGTCGATTGCCGCCGGCACCGGCCGCCTCAGGGTTATTCAGATTCTGGCGGAACTTACCGAAAGCATGTCTCAGGGTGAGGTTCACCAGTTGATGCGAAAAGGCGACATCCGCCTCAAGGAGGACGAGTATCTGGAGGTAATTCGCCGCAAAACCGCCATGTTGTTTGAAGCCGCCTGCCGGGTCAGCGCCATCATCTCGGATGCCCCCGACGATAAGGAAACGGCTCTGGCCCAATATGGCTATAATCTGGGGATTGCCTTTCAAATGGCCGATGACCTTTTCGATTACACGCTGACAACGTCTGATTTCGGCAAGGAGGTCGGTGCCGACCTTAGAGAAGGCAAACTGACCCTGCCCGTCATCTATACCCTGGGCAACACGACCTCCGCGGATCGGGAACTGATGATAAAGATTATTCAGGACCCGAATTTCTCGGTTGAAGATTTCAGAATTTTAGTTGAGCTGCTGGATAAACATGGCGGACTTGCCTATACGCAAAAGGTTGCCTCAGAATATATTGACAACGCCAAGAAGGCCCTTTCTATTTTTGCCCCCTCCGAAACCAAGGATATCATGCTGGATGTTGCGGATTATGCCCTCGCCCGAAGTATGTAAAAGCTGATAGCTCATGGCTATTAGCTGATAGTTTAGAGGTAAGGAATCTATTTTTACTGTGAGCTATGAGCTCTCGGCTATGAGCTATATTTGCCCTCCGCCATTTACTCAATATACTGAACAACCTAAATCCCTGTCCTACATACACAGCGTTATGTATGATCGACCCTGTATGGTCGTCTAAAACCAACGCTTCAAACGGTGAATCCGCAATTTATCACGGCGCTGTGTATAGTTCTTGCTTCTCGAAGATTTTTCATTTATTAAATAATCTTATCTTTAATTATTTAACCGGATACGGGAGCGATGCGATATGAGGGACATTTTTGCCAAATCCAGAATATTGATGCTGGTGACCGCGTTGATGGCTGCCGGGCTGCTGTTCGCTGAGTCCGCTTTGGCCGAGGATTCAGCCGAAACCAAAATATTTGTTGTCATTGGAACCGCAACGGTGCAAGCCGCGAATGTTTCCGTTGCCCGGGAAAAGGCCATTACCGACGGCCTCGTGACGGCCGTGGCGTTGATGGCCGAAGAGATTTTACAGATGGAAACCTTCGTAGGTCAATTTCAGCAGCTCAATGATTTGCTGTTTAATCAGCCCACTGCCTTTATCCAGGATTACCGGGTCTTGACGGAGGCCGCCGGGGCCCAGTCATATCGTGTCGTTGTAGAGGCCACCGTTTCGCGCAGAAAGATTTCGCAACATTTGACCGAGGCCGGGATTTTGCGCGTTCAAAAAACGCTGCCCGCTGTTTTGCTCCTTATTGCCGAGCAGCATATCGACGATCCGTTCCCGAACTTTTGGTGGGGTGCGGAAGGTGAGAATTTCGTATCGTTGGCCGAAGCGGCGATGGCCGAGCAGCTGATTGCGGCCGGTTTCACCATTATCGATCATCGCGGCGTGCGCAGCCGGCCCCTGGTGGACTGGGCAGACTATAACCGGCCCGATCTGACAAATCAGGAGGCGGCCCAGCTTGGCTCCCGGCTCAAAGCCGATGTGGTTGTGATGGGGATGGCGGTTGTGGGCCCTTCCACGAATATCATGGGATCGGCGATGCGATCCTTTAATGGAGCCGTCAATGCCCGTGTGATCCGGGTGGATTCGGGCGAACCGATGCTAAATCTTGCGCGCACCGCGGTAGCCGTCAATGAAAAGGACATCGACGGCAGCAGGCAGGCGCTGGAGGCGGTCGGCGGCCAGGCGGGCCAGGCTCTGGCAGCGGAATTGGCCGCCGCATGGCAGGAACAGGCCGGCAAGCCGGCCATGGTTACCATGGTGATCCGCGGCACGAATCATCTGGCCCATTATGTTAAATTTCGCAAAACACTGAATACGATTTCCGGGGTTGAAGGCATCCGGGTCAGCGAGATCAAACCCAATGAAGCGACCCTGCTGGTTGAGTACAAAGGCAAAACCAAAGATCTGGCAGCGGCCCTTATGCAGCAGAATTTCGAATCATTCGGGATTAATATTTTTGAAGTGACTCGGGATACGGTCAGAATCGACCTGATTCCGGGGTAAGCCCTAACCCGGCCAAGCCGGAATTGCAAATTGAAGATTGCATCCTCCAAAGGCGGACAAGAATTGAAGATATATGAATTTTCCTTGACAGGCAAACACGCCGATGTTACTGGAAGGGAAAATTTGAAGGCACGTAGCTCAGGGGGAGAGCGCTACCCTGACACGGTAGAAGTCCGGGGTTCAAATCCCCGCGTGCCTACCAGGAATATCAAGGGGTCGCAGTTTCAGCTGTGGCCCTTTTTTCATTTGATCCGCAAACCCTTCTAACTTTTTTCAGGTATATCCATTCTTGACCGGCGTGCTTCAACGTCCTATATTCTTCGCCAATGGATCCAGCTGACCCCATAGAACCGACTGAAAAAGATCTGGTGACGCCGGATGGGAACATCCATTATTTGGATTGGGGCGGCACGGGACCCCAGGCCCATTTGCTGCACGCCAATGGATTTTGCGCGGGCACCTATTCGCCGTTCGTCAAATATCTCATGGATGATCTGCATGTCATTGCCAGCGATGCGCGGGGGCACGGCGGATCGGATCCGGCCGACATCGAGCGCATTGAAAACTATGATATGTTTGCGGAGGACCTTAAAACCCTGATCGAAGAAACCATGTCGCCGCCGGTTATCGGCATGGGCCATTCCCTGGGGGCGGTCGCCACGTATATCGCAGCCGCCAAATATCCGGGGCTGTTTTCAGGTATCATATTGCTGGATCCCTCCATTTTACCCCGCCGGATTCTATGGTTAATCGCCGCCATGAAACGGGTCGGTCTTGGCGGAAGGATCCCGCTGGCCAGGGGCGCCCGCCGCCGCAAGAAAATCTTTCAGGGCAAAAAAGAAGCGCTGAAGCGTTTTGCATCCGGCAGGGGCATTTTCAAATCCTGGTCCAAAGAGTTTGTTGAGGCTTACCTGGAATGCGGACTGCTTGAAAAAGACGCTGAAACCGCCGTTCTTAAATGCGATCCGGAGCTCGAGGCTCAAATTTTCGAATCCGTGCCGCTGGATGTGTGGAAACACGCCCCCAAAATTTCCTGCCCCGTGCTGGCAATTCGAGGGGGCCACTCCGAAGTGTTTACGGCCGATTCGGCCGAGCGCCTAAAACGTCTGATTGCCGATTATGAATTCGCCACCATTGCCGATGCCGGCCATTTTGCGCCCATGGGAAATCCGCAGGAATGTGCCCGCCTGATCTTGGAGTTTATCCGTCGCAAGCTTAATTAATCCGCTCTGCCTTTTCTCAAGCCTTCATCTGTGGGTCTGGTTGGTGGCGCGCCGCGCCCGTTTCATTTGCTTGGGGGCGACATTTCGTATAGATCGTATCGGATCGTGGGCTGCTGTTGGACTTTTGTATACCCCGGGGGCACAACACACGCGCTGTGCTTGTCGACAATCAGATACTCATGCCCCATTTCGGCGCTCAGGCTGGCCTTGTAAAAGCGCTGCATATCGGCAAAGAGCCAGTCGTCCATATCAATCGTCGGCGGACAGATCGAGATGATCAGGCGCTCGGGCAGTTGAATGTGCTGAAGATAAAAATCACGGTAAAACGGTTTGCGCCGGGCGATATGGTCTTTGTGGTAGAACATGCTGGCGGTGCCGGCTCCCAAAAGCAGCAGGGCGAGGATTCCCAATCCGACCAGGACTTTTTTGCGGCCGGCGACGGCCTCTTCGATTCTGATTGCGACCGCCTCGGTCCAAAAGGCCAGACTCAACGCATAAAAGGGAAACGATTGAAATATGTAGCGGATGTTTTGTCGGCGGCTGAACATAAACGGCAGGCTGCCAGACAGCGCGACCAGCAGGAAAAACAAAGACTGGCGATTAAACCCGGTGCGGCGCCACGAAACCCTGGCCGCCAGCATCAGGACGGCCGCTGCGAGCAAAGGCACGACCATTTCGGCCGACCATCTTCCCGCCAGGTGCCAGTAGGCATTATGGGCGGAGCGCTGGTTTTTCAAGCTGGCAACAATTTGAGAATCCCAGAAGAATTTCAAAAAGTCGAAGCTGTCGGGATAAAATTTAAAAGTTCCGAGCAGCAAAACCGCGAACACACTCACCAGCACCAGGGTCTGACTGATCGCGCGGGGCAGCCTGGAAGGCAACGTGATCCAGTAAATCAGCGGGACCGCAAAGGTAAAGCAAGCTGCCGGCCCTTTGGAAATGAATCCCAGGTAGGTCAAAACGCCGGCCAGAACGCTGTATGCAAAGGCATGTTTTTCAGCCGTCATGCCGCGGTATGCAAAGTACGCCGCCAATATGGCCAACACTGCAAAGCTGAAAACCATTCGATGGGTCTGGGACAGGTAACTGAATACCGGAATCGAGACCAGAAGCATAATCGGCCACCAGGCGCCTGCGGGCGGCTGCCCGAAATCCTTCCGCACTCGTTTCCAGAATAAAGCCGTGCACACAAGAATAATCAGGCCGACCGCCAGACCGTAGAACCCTTCAAAATAGGGGCCATCGCCGAACAGCTTGAAGAGTTGCGCCTGAATCCAATAGATTAAAGGAGGATGTTCACGGTAAAGCTTGCCAAATGTATCGCTGAAATTCGGCTTCCAGAGCGACCCGCGTCCCTCGGCCATGTTGCGGGCGACCGACGCATATTCGACCCCGTCTCCATGCTTGCCCAGTTCAAGCAGCTTGTGGCCGACGATCACAAAAAAGAGCATGAATGCAATGCTCAGCAGAACGATTTGAACCCATTGTTTTCGCATGATTTGCCCAGATAATATCCTAACCCGGACAAGCCGGAACCAAAAAGGTATCTCGCTAAGACGCAAAGACACCAAGATTAACTTAATAATTTACCTTTGCGGCTTTGCGAGAAAATTTTTTTATTACAAAATGTAAAGATTATACTTTTAAGCGTATAGGGGCGCACTCAAAAATAATTTCACATTTTATGCGTCGATGCATTCCCCTCCCGGCTGCGTTGCGCAAGCTCGAAATATCCGGAAGTTTCACAAGGGCCAGATGGTTGCCTGACATGCGCACGGGTGTTAGGATAAAGCGTTTAGTGCAATAAATCAAACACTGAATTCAAAACAGGCGGAATGGTTGTGGAACATCGAAAAAGGGACCGGAATATTGTGAATATTGGATTTTCGAACTTGAAAATTGTTTGGAATTTGGAGATTTAGATTTGGGATTTAAGTGCCGCATTCGCAAAAACCATATCGCCGCTGTCTGAATCAGCCAGCGTTGACATTAACGTTGTCCGGGGCCCCGCGCGGTTTAGAAGTTGACTTAAGGCCGCCGATAGCATAATTTTTTTATATGAGTTCTGCCACCAGGACACCCGGGCACATGGGAGGCATTTGAAGTTTAAACTTTTTATATATAATTTGTGGTATCGTGCGCCGGCTGCTGATCGGATAAATTTTATTCAAGTTGGGTACAAACCCGGATATACAGATGCTCCCACAAATTATGCGAAAAAATGAAACTTTTCCGATTCTCGCCCTGATCGCACTTTGCCTGATTCTGTTCTTTTTGCGTTTGGGCGCCCGGCCGCTGTGGGATGTCGATGAGGGCAAGCATGCCGTCACCTCCATGGAAATG
>CAYTBC010000025.1:0-38035 GCA_964435765.1 uncultured Desulfosarcina sp. | reverse complement strand
TAAATTTAGTTCCAATTTGCCCGAAGATCAATTGGATGCCCCTAAGATAGGTTCTTTAATGGAAATTCTTTTGGACGCTGCGAGAATGATCGATGAAGAGGTTTGCGCTGACGAGTACGGTTAATCAAAAGCAACGATTCGGGTGGCATCTGAGTTGGGTATAGATCCGCAGCAGGGATGGCGCTCCGGCAAGCATCCTCTAACGGTAAAAGCCCGCAGGTCATTGTTTTATTGGGCGGTAAGAAGACTAGGGATCGGCGATCTGTCAGATACCGCATCCGTAAAATTCCCCCCCAGGTTTGATAGTCCCTCAGATAAAAAATGCGATGCGGGCACACATAACCGCTGGTTCGGCAAACCGGTAGATTGCCGGGCCGGCAAAAGGCATCCACCCAATCCACCTGGTTCAAGTTCAAAATATAGGGCGCAAATTCCTGCGCTTCGCATAGGAAATCAAAAGGCAAATAGAAAGAGTTAAAGTGAAATTTAATTATCGAATAATGGCGGGTATGAATTTATTTTAACTATTCGATGGATGTGATCTGGGCGCCTATCCTATACCCAATTAAAAACGTTTTCAAGCAAAAATATAATATTTACAATAAGTTACAATTCATTACGACACTTTACAGCGTTTTACAGTAAAGCGTCAAAAACTATTTTTTAAACAAAAATTTTCGGTTGATTAAAATTGCATAACTATCCTAAAAGAATATCAATGGGGCGGATGAGCAAGTTTAATCGACAATAAGGAGTAATAAAGACTTCTAACAAGTTTATAAAGAAATCGGTATAAATGCCGATAGTTCATGAAAGGATTTCATTCCGCAAAGCTTTATTCAGAGATACCCAAGGTCACTTTGATGATAAATATGCGTAAGTTGAAATATCGCCGGCGTGAGGAACGCCGCAAAACATCGGACCGGCGCAACGGTTATGATCGCCGCAGGAATTCCGGCCAGGACCCTCTGGACAACAATGTGCTTTTCAATACTCGAGAAGCCTGCAGGTATCTCAAAGTTTCCCGCCCCACCTACCTCAAATATATAACCAACGGCAAAATCAAGGCCCAAAGAATTGGACGCGGTTGGAAGGTATGCAAGGACGAACTCGACCGATTTATCCGGGGAGATTAGAGATTTGCCCCGGTATCCGAAAGTTATCATCAACCTTCGCATGTATCCCGGTTAGATCTGCATTATTCTGATACCAACCCCGGGAATTGCCCTTTATTTACTCCCAACGTACCAGCATTCTGATATTGAATTGCTTTTTCAAATACATATGTTAGATTAGATATAAATAATAGGACCAGGTTTTCACATGGCGGAATAAATCTTTCTCAGCGAGATGCCAATGGATACGCAGTTTAATTCAATCTACTCGCATGGATTCATCCGGGCCGCGGTTTGTGTTCCTTTTCTGAAAGTCGCAACTCCGGACTACAATACAAATCAAACACTGGCATTGGCACACCGCGCCTCCAAAATGAACGCCGCGCTCGTGCTCTTTCCGGAGTTGGGAATATCAGCATATTCGAACGAAGACCTGTTCCATCAGGATGCTCTGCTGGATGCAACCCGGGATGCCGTTGCTCGAATTGTGGCCGAAAGCCGCGATTTGCTGCCCATTGTTATTGTCGGAGCGCCCCTCAGATTTCACGGTCAACTGTTCAACTGCGGGGTCGTCATTTATCGAGGAAAGGTACTGGGCATCATACCCAAGACTTATCTGCCGAACTACCGGGAGTTTTATGAGAAACGGCAGTTCACCGGCGCCATCAAGGCCGTCTCACATGAGGTGTCGTTTTTCGGCAAAGACACGCCCATCGGCAATGACCTTGTATTCGAAGCCGTCAACGTTAACGGCCTCAGCCTTTTCGTTGAAGTTTGTGAGGATATTTGGTCTCCCATTCCGCCCAGTACTTATGGGGCGCTGGCGGGGGCTACCGTACTTGCAAATCTTTCCGCCAGCAATATTACGGTCGGCAAAGCAGCCTATCGGCAGCTTTTATGTGCCTCACAATCGGCTAAATGTATTGCCGCCTATATGTATTCTGCGGCGGGACCGGGCGAATCCACCACCGATCTGGCCTGGGACGGGCAGGCCCTGATCTATGAAAACCGAGACCTTCTGGCCCAGTCGCAGCGCTTTTCCGATGAGGAGCAGATAATCATCACCGATATAGACCTTGACCGACTGCTGCAGGATCGGATGCGTACGACCAGCTTCAGTGACAATATCATGAATTGCCGTGAGAAGATCAGGGCGATGCGCCGCGTTAAATTCGAATTTACCGTTCCCAAGGGCAATATCCCGCTTATCCGGGAGGTGCCGCGCTTTCCCTATGTGCCAAGTGATTTGGCGGCCCGTGACGAACGGTGTTATGAAGTCTATAACATTCAAATTCACGGACTGATGAAACGTCTGGCGTCGACGGAAACCCAACGGGTGGTCATCGGAGTATCCGGCGGGCTGGATTCAACCCAGGCGCTGATCGTGTGTGCACGGACGATGGATCGGCTCGGCTTGCCGCGCAAGAATATCCTTGCCTATACCATGCCAGGTTTTGCCACCAGCAAAATTACAAAACAAAATTCAAGCCGGCTGATGAACGCGCTCGGCGTCACGGCCCGCGAACTGGATATCCGTCCCGCATCGATGCAGATGCTAAAGGACATAAATCATCCCCATGCCAGGGGGGAAAACGTTTATGATGTTACCTACGAAAATGTCCAGGCCGGCGAACGAACTTCCCATCTGTTTCGGTTGGCCAATTTGCACCATGCGATCGTCGTGGGTACAGGGGACCTGAGCGAACTTGCTCTGGGCTGGTGCACCTACGGTGTCGGTGATCAGATGTCGCATTACAACGTGAATGCTTCCGTCCCCAAGACCCTGATTCAGCACCTGCTGCGCTGGATTATCAAAATCGATCAGTTCGGAGCGGAGACCGGCAAAATTATCCAATCGATTCTGGATACCGAGATATCTCCTGAACTGATTCCTCAAAGCAACGGGAAGAGCGATCAGCCGGCCCAGAGCACCGAGACTCAAATCGGTCCCTATGAGCTGCAGGATTTCAACCTCTATTACATCACACGTCTCGGATATCGTCCAAGCAAGGTCGCTTTTTTAAGCCACCACGCGTGGAGCGACCGAAACCGAGGCTCCTGGCCGGAACTGATCCCGGAAGAAAAGCGCAACGAATACGATCCTTTCACAATTAAAAAATGGTTGCAGGTTTTCCTCTACCGGTTTTTTAAGATCAGCCAGTTTAAGCGATCCGCCATGCCGAATGCGCCGAAAGTCGGCTCAGGAGGGTCGCTTTCTCCGCGAGGAGACTGGCGCGCCCCGAGTGATTCGGAGGCCGATGTCTGGCTGAACGAACTGGAGCGCAATGTCCCGGGATAGCCGCTTGAAGCGAATAGCCTGCCACCAGGAGATTCAATCTGGCAGAGTGCTAAACCGGTTCGACGAACATTAACATTTTCCCTCCGCAAACATCCCCTCCTTTGGTTCCCAAATCGTCCAACAGGCTGATTTCGAGGAGTTCCGGCTGTTTCGTGGTAAGCAAACAGCGCAGGGACGCACTGCGGACCTCACTTTCTCCGCATCCGCCGCCGACAGACCCGTAAACAGTCCCATCGGCACAAATAATCATTTTAGCGCCGACCCCACGCGGCGTTGAACCGGAAGTTTCGATGATCGTGGCCAGGGCCGCATCGATTCCCTGCCTTTTAAGTTCTGCCAACCTTTTAAATATTTCCTGGTCCGTCATGGGTTGATGCCTACAGCCGCTCTTATGGATCTGGCCTGGGCGTTGCCTTTACGGCGAACGCACACCAGTTCGGCCACAATGGAGAGCGCGATTTCTTCGGGCGATTCAGCCCCGATCGGTATTCCAATCGGGGTGAACACGTCTTTTAAACGTTGTCGTGAAAAACCTTTTTCTTCCAACCATTCAAGCACAAAGCGCACCCGCCGGCGGCTGCCGATTAACCCTACATAGGCCGCTTCCTTAGGCAGTATCTCCATCAGGCAGTCAACATCGTGTTCGTGGCCGCGGGTAATGACAACGACGTAGGCAGATAGTCCCAGAGATAGATTCCTCAATGCGGTGGAAAAATCCTCAGCAATAACGGTGCTGTCGGGAAAACGGGATGGATGCGCAAAATCAGAGCGATCGTCAAGCACGATAACGTTGAATCCAACCGCTCTGGCAAAGTGCACCAGAGGAACGGCAATGTGGCCGGCTCCGCAAACAACCAGGGTGGACTCAGATGTTATTACATCAAAAAAAACGCTCAGCCCCGGTTGAATCTCCACCATGCGGCGATTTTTTTCCTTAAGCGTTTTTAAGGCCAGTTTCAGTGCGGCTAAATTTAACGCCTCATGCCCGAATCCACCTTCAATGGTACCATCTGCCAGGATAATGGTTTTTTGACCGGCAGCAATCTCCGGAACATCTGAGATGACCACCGTGGCAAGACACAAAGTTCGTCCTTTTTCCAGCAATTCATTTATCCGCGCAGCAATATTCATCTAAAACCCAAATTAAAAACATTATAACAGTAACTAAGAATAAGGGTGATTCCCAACCAATTCAGGCTGTGTGACTACAACGCAAATAATGACATCTTACCAATAACTTCTCTAATTTGCGATAGACTTTTTATCAAATATAAGCGATTATAAAAAATAATATATCCCTTGGTTCGTAATCGAATTGATTTCATCTAACATCAGTTGCGCATCATCGTTTTAGCAGGTATCGATGCAAGGTTCCCGAAGCCGCAAAAATCAGATATTTAAAGCGATCGAAAATATTAAGGACCTTCCCACGCTGCCTAAGGTCGCCCAGCGAATCGTGGCCCTTGCGCAGGACCCGAAAACCAGTTATCGAGATCTTAAGTCAATTATTCTTCCCGATCCACCTCTGGCTGCCAAGGTTATGATGATGGCGAATTCAGCGTATTTTTCCCGTCGTAATCCAGCCAAAACGCTGGAAGAGGCTATTTTTACGATAGGATTAAATAACCTGGTCGCCATCTGCACTGGCGTTGGTGTCCTGGATGTTTTTAACAAATGGAGCAGTGGGCAAATGGATCGGCGAAAATTGTGGCGCCATTCTGTTGCCACCGCTTTTCTGGCCAAATCACTAGAATTGAGGAAAGTCTTAAACAAACCTGACGGCCCCGATATTTTTCTGGCCGGCTTGCTGCATGATATTGGCTGGATCGTCTTCGACAAAATTGTGCCCGCCCGGACGAAAGCAGCCGCCAAGGCAAAAGCGCTTGCCGAATCGTGGTCGCTCGAAATGGAAATTGAGGTTATTGGTATGGATCACGCCGAAGCCGGAGCTCTTTTTCTCAAACAGTGGAATATTCCGGAAGCCGTTATTGAAATCGTTGCAAATCACCACCTGCCGGAAAATTCAAAAATCTATCCTGCTCAGACCGGTGTTGTGCGAGTTTCATCTCTGCTGGTTGAGCACCGGTTCGAATTTTGCCTGCCGTTCAACAAGCTGCCCGATTCTTTTCCGCATCACCTGGATGGCCCTTACAGCCAACATGTAGTCGAAGAAATGATCGACCGCTATGGCGATTATATAAAACAAGCCGACACCATCGCGGATCTGATGACCGGATGGCTATAGCAAAAAACAGGGAGATTTTCTGATGCTTGACCAAACTATCGACCTTTCACCACTGCGAACCTGTTTTCCTGCCCTGCAGCAAACCGATGACAATAGCAGTCCATATGTATACTTTGATGGCCCGGGAGGCACCCAGGTACCTCAGGCTGTTATTGAAGCCGTGGCCGACTATCTCTATTCGGCCATTGCCAATTGCGGCGGCCCTTTTATTACCAGCTATCGCACCGATGATATGATTTTGCAGGCTCGCAAAGCAATGGCGGATTTTTTAAATGCCGCCTCTGAGGGTGAAATCGTTTTTGGTGCTAATATGACAACCCTGACCTTTAATTTCAGCCGGGCAATCGGCCGCAGCCTGCAACCCGGGGATGAAATTGTCGTCACCCATCTGGATCACGATGCCAACATCTCCCCCTGGTTGGCGCTTGAAGAAAAAGGAATCATTATTCGATGGGCCGACTTTAATTTAGAGGACTGCCGGCTGGATCTCGAGCATCTTTCGTCACTGCTTTCCAACAAAACCAAACTGGTCGCCGTGGGGTATGCTTCCAACGCTGTCGGAACTATCAACCCGATCAAAAAAATTGCCGCCTTGGCGCATTCAGTCGGTGCCTGGGTCTGGGTGGATGCCGTTCATTTTGCACCCCACCGGGCCATTGATGTTCAATCAATTGACTGTGATTTTCTGGTTTGTTCCGCTTATAAATTTTTTGGACCGCATGTGGGGGTCGTCTGGGGCAGACAGGATCTTCTCGAAAGATTGGCCGCCTACAAGGTAAGACCCTTAAATCCGAATCCGCCGAACAAGTTTGAGACCGGAACCCTAAATCATGAGGGCCTGGCCGGCGTGGTTGCCGCAGTGGATTATCTGGCGCAAGTCGGCCGTCAATACGGCCATCAGAGCTCGCCGATAGACAACGTCATCATGCAAAGCTATGCAGCAGGGCGCCGCAAAGAATTAAAGCAGGCCATGGAGACGATCGCGGCCTATGAGCGGCCCCTTTTTACATATATGTTGACCGAGTTAAAAAAACTCTCCGGTATAAACATATACGGCATTGTGAATCCGGACGAATTCAATGCGCGCTGCCCAACCCTGGCATTTACCAGAAAAGGGTACACGCCCAAAGCCATCGCAACGGAGCTGGGCAACCGGGGAATTTTTGTCTGGCACGGAAACTACTACGCTCTAGCGGTCACAGAGCGCCTGGGTGTGGAAAGCTCCGGCGGCATGGTGCGCGTCGGCTTGGCCCATTATAACACCAAGGAAGAGGTGGATCGATTTTTGGAGGCTTTGAGCGTGTAGTTTCTAAGAAGTTTATTACTGTTTAGTCATTGATTTACCGCCCGCTTCGCTCGAGTCGCCGGGGGCGCAGAGTTGATTAGCCTTTTCACTTTCTGCTGAGAGGCAGAAAGTGAAAAAAACAGCCCTTCGGACAAAATCTGATGTATTACGTCAATTCTTCATTCGACCGTCGTCAGTCTTCATTCCTTAAGGCATCGAAGTTTGGCAAGATCTTCTGCATACCCGTAAAGATGCAGTCCTTTGCTCTCTACAATCATTTCACCGTCTTTGACACCGATTTCGCCGGCCATGTATTCTTTAAGGTTTTGAATGGCCGCCAGGTTGGCCGGAAACCCGTTCCAGAGATCCCAGGATCGAAAATAGACAATAAAATTCAAGGTGTCATTTTGAATACGGGTGTCGATGGAACGCAGACAGGGGGGATCCAGCAGGGTCAGGTCGGACGGGTGGGCAACCTGCAGCACCAGTTGATTGTTGCGTTGGCCGAATTCTTTATAGGTGGCGATGACCCATTCGATCTGGTTTAGGTACAGCCGACCGTCTTCTTCGAAAACCATATGACCGTCGATCTTGCGTTTATCGATGATTTCCGTATTTCCCGCCTGCCACCAAGCCAGTTTGTCGCCGGTCAACGGCACTCTCGTCAAACGTTCCCCGTAAGTGTAGGATTCTCCGGGTTCCTTACGGGCAGACATCAAGTACTCAATGTAAGCGCGATCATAACCGGGGCCGCCATAAATATAGTCGTGTTCAACCGGATTGGGTATTCCACAGGATGGCGGTATATCCGGTATGATCGGAATGGTGCCGGGATATTTGACATGCCCCATAAAATAGTCGTATTCAAGACGGGTTTGTCCGGCATAGGAGCCTCGATCGATGACGAAGCGGTTCCCATACTCGAGGATATCATTGACCGCCTGAAACCACAGGTCCGGTAAATCACGGGCTTTGACTTGGTGAATATTCATAGTTAATTTACTTTCTTCTTGTGGATTGAATGAACAAGCTTGGCAGGAAATTGGAAATTATCCGCAGTCAAAAACCCGCAACTCGTAACTCGCAACCCGTAACCCGTAAACTCGCAACCCGTAACTCGCAACCCTATATATCCAGTATGCTGACTTCCAATGCATTATTCTGAATAAAATCACGTCGCGGCTCGACTTCTTCCCCCATCAATATCGTAAATATTTCATCGGTGTCTACGATGTCTTCAACTTTGACCTTGAGCAGGTTTCTTTTTTCCGGGTTCATAGTGGTTTGCCACAGCTGCTCGGGATTCATCTCGCCTAAACCTTTGTACCGCTGGACATTGATTCCTTTTTTTCCTTCTGTAAAGAGCAATTCCAGCAGCTCGTGTTTGTCTTTAACCGTATCGCTTTGGCTTTCGTTGTCTTTTGAAAATACCTTAAACGGCGGAAAATCGTATTTGGCTATATTTTTCCCGATCAAAAAACACTTTTGATAATCGCTGGAATAAATCAACCCCCGACCAATATTGATCGGGCTAAACGACTTGTCCGCCGGGCCGATAATAATTTCTTTTTCTTTAAGCCCGATTTGACCCATGATGATCATTTCATAAACATCACGTTCTTCATTCCAAGTTAACTCTTCGACTTGATAACCTTCTTTAATCAACACGTCCCGCAGGGCAGCCATCTTTTCTTTATCCTGCAATAACTGTTTGTCGCCAATATCCTGATTGATTAAAAGTTCCACCAGGGAAGCCGGAATACCGCGTTTGATAAGCTTTGCCAGTTGTGTGAAATATTCCGAAAGATCGCAAATAAACATGTAGAGCTGATGATCGTTGATCTTCTTGCCGTCGTTTCCCAAAGTAACATATTTATGGTCGCAGACTTTCTTGATAATCCAGTCATTCAGCTCGGTTTCGTCTTTTAAATATTTTTCACTTTTGCCTTTGCCAACCTTAAACAAGGGCGGCTGTGCAATATACAGATAACCTTTATCAACAATCTCCGGCATCTGGCGGTAAAAAAAGGTCAAAAGCAGGGTTCGAATGTGGGAGCCGTCAACATCGGCATCGGTCATGATAATGACTTTGTGGTATCGAATCTTTTCGATGTTGTATTCTTCTTTTCCGACGCCGGTTCCCAAAGCGGTGAACATATTTTTAATTTCTTCACTGCGTAAAATTTTATCGAACCGCGCTTTTTCGACATTTAAAATTTTGCCTTTCAGAGGCAGGATGGCCTGAAATTTCCGATCCCGACCCTGTTTGGCAGAGCCGCCGGCGGAATCCCCTTCCACAAGAAACAGCTCCCGCAATGCCGGATCGGAAATCTGGCACTCAGCCAGTTTTCCCGGCAACGTGGCATCTATCAGGGCACCTTTGCTGCGGGCAATATCGCGTGCGCGTTTGGCCGCATCCCTGGCCCTAGCCGCATCTACCCCCTTGGCAATTATCTTTTTGGCAACCGCTGGATTTTCTTCAAAAAATTGGCTCAACTTCTCATTAACCAGAGATTCTACCAAACCTTTAACTTCGCTGTTGCCGAGTTTTGTTTTGGTTTGGCCTTCAAACTGAGGCTGGGTTATTCGAACGCTGATGATGCCGGTTAGTCCTTCCCGAACATCATCACCGGTTATTTTAGCCTGTAAATTTTTGGGAAGATTGCCGTTGGTGGCGTATTGATTAATGGCGCGGGTCAACCCGGCCTTGAATCCGATTAAATGAAAACCGCCTTCAACCGTATTGATGTTGTTGGCAAAAGAAAAAAGTTTTTCAATGTAGGTATCATTATATTGAATAGCCACTTCCATGTGAACGTCGTTTTTCACCCCTTCTATAAAAATGGGGCTGTGCAAAACCACACGTCGGCGGTTGAGATATTCCACAAATTCTTTGATGCCGCCTTCAAAATGAAATTCCTCCTTGGCATCCGAACGCTCATCTTCGATGGTAATTTTGATGCCTTTATTCAGAAAAGCCAACTCCCGCAGCCGGCGGATCAATATATCGTAGCTGAAATCCGTGTTCGCGAATATTTGGGGATCCGGAACAAAATGAACCTTGGTTCCCCTTTTGTGAGTTTCTCCGGTAACAGTCAATTCGCAGGTTTTGGCGCCTCTTTCAAAGGACTGGTAATATATTTTACCATTAGAATAGATTTCCACTTCTAATAGAACGGATAGGGCATTGACCACCGAAACCCCAACACCATGCAGACCTCCGGAAACTTTGTAGGAGTCGTCGTCAAATTTGCCGCCGGCATGTAACTTGGTCATGACGACCTCCACCGCCGGCACTTTTTCTTTTTTGTGGATACCGACCGGAATTCCGCGGCCGTTGTCCACCACGCTCACACTGTTGTCCGTGTGGACGGTGACTTCGATCAGGTTGCAAAATCCGGCCATAGCCTCGTCAATGCTGTTGTCTACAACTTCATAGACCAGATGATGAAGTCCGGCGACATCGACATTGCCAATATACATGGACGGCCGTTTGCGAACGGCTTCGAGTCCTTCCAGAACTTTAATGTTGTCTTCGGTGTAATTGTTTTGATTTGTTTCTGTATTCATATTCTCATCGGCATAATAACGCTTAAATAATTTTTGTCTTTTTCACCCTCTATTTTACAGGGCTTTTCTTCATCCATGATGTTAAGCACCACGCTCTCCTCATGGATGACGTTCAACGAATCTATGAAAAACTTGGGGTTGTACATCACTTCGATCGGATTGCCTTGATAGTTAATATTCATATCCTCTTTGGACTCTCCGATGTCCGGATTGGTGGAATTGATTCTCAACTTGTCCGTACTGAAATTAAAGATAACGCCTTTATATTCATCCGAGGATAAAATGGACATCCGCTTTAACATCATAAGAAACAATTGACGGTCCAACTGTATATCGTTACCATCATTTTTTATAACGATATCATGGTATTGGGGGAATTCTCCTTCGAGCAATCGAATGATCAGGGTCTCTTTTTCCTTTTTAACAATGAAATTATTGTCTTTAATGCCTATTTTTACAGGTCCTTCATCACCAAGAAATTTACTAACTTCAACCAATCCTTTTTTGGGTATTAACACGCTGGCACCGGCGGGAAAATCAGCGTCTTGTGCCAGAATAAAGTCCACCTTCGATAGCCGGCTGCCATCGGTAGAAACCAGCCTGAATATTTTTTGACTTTCATCCTGAATACGTTCAGCAAAAACACCGATAATATGAGCTCTGGTATCATCGGAAGCCCCGCTGATGATTACGGTTTTTTCAATCATTTCAGCAAAGGCACCTGAATCAATCTCAAAAAACTCAACCGCCTCTATTTTTGGTATTTCGGGGAAATCATCCGGGTTCAAACCGACAATATGATACTCAACATTCTGGTTTCCGATTTCGATCCAGTGGTTTTCTATTTCATTGACATAAATATCATCACTGGGAAAATCTCTGACTATTTCGTATAATTTTCTGGCATTGATGGCGATGATGCCTTGAGTTTCGACACTGGCGGAATAAAATCCCTCAAACCCGGTTTCAAGATCGGTGGCGGTTAGAGTTATCCCCGAATCGGCCGTTTGGATCAAGATGTTGGTCGTAATGGCAAGATTGGTTTTGCGTCCAGTCAATCCCTGAATTTTTGCCAGCACGGGTAAAATGTCCGGTTTGCTCAAGGTCGCCTTCATGTTTTGTTTTCCTTATATTATTAATAATTAATAGTTATTATGGAATATAGGGTGTCAACAAGTCTAATAACTTTTCAACCTTTTAATATCACAATATTTTTCTTAGATATAAGGCCTAACAAAGTTACAATAAGCAACGCACAAAAAGCCTGATACCGTCAATACAAAACAGATTGTTTAAAACTATGAAGCTATCAGCAAGATATGAAAAAAAAATGTTAAAAACTTTTTTAAGATAATCTTATCAGGATTCCTGAACCCATTTTGTGATGCGAACGGCCTCTTTACCCAGCCAGACATCCGACACTCTCAGTTTGGTAAAATGGGTAAAAAGACTTTCCAAAACATGCAATACCTTTTCATATAAAAATATCTTTTCAAGAACATAACCTTCGAGATCCTCATCGGATTCGGGGGAACCTGTGCTGGGGAGACTTAAACTGCTGATGTTTAAACTTTCTCCTTTGAGGGTAAACTGCCATGTTAACTCACCTGATTTATAAACCAGATTGATTTCGGTGACCAGAGCGCCCTTTTTTATGGCGATAATGCCCTCCTCCAAACTGGCGCCATCACCTTTAATGGTAATACGTTCGGCAGATTCTTTTTTGCGATTTTCAAAAACAATACGGTTGCCAATTTCAAGCGCAACAAAATCCTTGTCTAAATTTTTAATCAGATCTTGGTTCTTTTCAATAATGAACCATAGCCAGGTTAAAAATTCTTCGCCTAAAAATTGATACCGTGTATAAGCAACAGCAACGTCGAGCATGATCGTTATTTAAAAAAAAGAGTCGGAGATATTTTCTGCAGCATATCACGTTGTGAATCTGAAAGATCTGGTGACAACTCCGCAGCTGTATAGGGAAAGAGCCTTATCAACGACAGGTTAAAGGATTTGGGAAAAACGGTTTCCAGTTCTTCATTGGCGGCCTTCAAATTGGAAAAAAACCAAATGGAGGCTTCTTCATAATTCCAAACCAAATCATAGACATTCGGAGTCGGCGGGATGCGTAAACTTAGCCCATTGATGACGTGCTCTTTTACCAATTTTTTTTCACTTTTGGATAAGTACTCACGCCCGCTTTCAGCCATCCGTTTGGAGGCTTCAAGGGTGTAGTGTTTTTTTAAAACCTTGGCCCCGATGGTTTTTTTATCAATTCGCAGGGAAAAAACAAAATAGTTGCCGAAAACGAATTTAGAACCGTCAAAATCGGGTTGAAACGGTGTATCAAAGGACGTCCATCCGACCGATTTGTCGGCCGGTTGATTGTCGATTTCAATAATTTTATTTTTGGTCAATCCATTGGCAATGGTATCGACAAGAGGCGGCGCTATTTTACCATGGACCTTATATCGGGTAATCGAAACAGAACTGGACAGAATGCTCATAGCCAAAAGCTTTTAGATTTGTTAAGTGATTTAAAACATACAATATGTAGTGTTGAAATCCATTTAAAATAGATATATAGCGTGTTTAGATGGAGGTTACAAGCAAATTCTCCGAGTCTGTAAATATATTGAGATGAGCCGCAGGCAACCATCGCAATCCGTTCTATTTTGAGAAAATAATGAAATTTATCGCAGACCTACACGTTCATTCGAAATTTTCAAGGGCAACGGCCAAAAATCTGGATCTTGAAAATTTGTATATTGCAGCGCAACTGAAAGGGGTGACTGTTGTCGGAACCGGAGATTTTACCTATCCGGCCTGGTTTTCGGAAATCAGTGAAAAATTGGAACCGGCCGAACCGGGTCTTTTCAAACTGAAAGAAGATTACACCAAGGTTTGCGATCAATGGGTTCCGGAATCCTGCCGCCGCATCGTTCGCTTTGTTTTAACTACGGAGATCAGCAATATATATAAGAAAAAGGATAAAACCCGCAAAAATCATAATCTGGTTCTGGTACCGGATCTGGAAGTTGCCGCCCAATTCAATGCCAAACTGGATAAAATCGGCAATATTAAATCCGATGGGCGACCGATTCTGGGACTGGATGCGCGTAATTTGCTGGAAATTTTGATTGAAACATCCGAGTCGGCTTTTTTGATTCCGGCCCATATCTGGACGCCCTGGTTTTCGCTGCTGGGTTCAAAATCCGGATTTGATTCCATCGAAGAATGTTTCGAAGATTTGACGCCGCATATATTTGCCGTTGAAACCGGCCTCTCCTCTGATCCACCCATGAACTGGCGGGTATCTGGCCTGGATGCGGTCAGCCTGGTCTCCAATTCCGATGCCCACTCCCCCATGAATTTGGGACGTGAAGCCAATATTTTCAACACCCCTTTGTCTTACGGAGAAATAAAGTCGGCGATCAAAGCCGGAGATCCGGACAGATTTTTAGGTACCGTTGAATTTTATCCCGAAGAAGGCAAATATCATCTGGATGGTCACCGTAATTGCCGAATTCGCCTTTGGCCCCGTAAAACCCGGACATACAACGGCCAATGTCCGGTTTGCGGAAAAGCCTTGACCCTCGGCGTATTGTATCGGGTGGAAGAACTGGCGGACAGACAGGAAAATGAAAAGCCGCCCAAGCGCCAATCCTATTACAGTATTGTTCCGCTGGTTGATATTCTTTCGGAAATATTAATGGTCGGGCCTAACTCCAAAAAGGTAAAAAAGAGCTATCAGCAGGTGCTTCATCAACTGGGGTCTGAATTTGAGATACTGCATACCCTTGCTCCCGATGTCATCGACCGTGCCGGCATTCCGCTGTTGGGGGAAGCCATCCGGAGAATGCGGCATCATCAGATCGATGTTTTACCGGGATATGATGGGGAATACGGGCAGGTAAAAATTTTTAAAGCTCAGGAAAGAGCCCAGTTGCTGGGTCAAAAAACACTTTTTTCTCTGCCGGTAACCGTATCTTCATCATCGGAATCAAATAAACCGCAGAATCCTTTGCCCTCCCAACCTGAATCCTTGTTGCTGAAGTCTGACGACAAAAAAGAAACAAGCGGTGTAAAAGTCGTCGTCCCCAAGGAATCCAACATCATTTTCGATCAACTAAATGCGGAGCAGCGTCGGGCAGTTGAATATCCCGGAGGGCCACTGTTGATTGTGGCCGGACCCGGAACCGGTAAAACACGCACCCTGACGCACCGCATTGCCTATTTGATTAAGGAAAAAGGGGTCTTGGCTCGGCACGTATTGGCGGTAACCTTTACCAACAAGGCTGCCCAGGAGATGTTGACAAGACTCAAGGCGCTGATTGAAAACAGCGGGGAACTGCCGTTGGTTGCCACTTTTCATGCGCTGTGTTTTAAAATTTTAAACGATCAAAAAGTCAAACCCACAGGCATTATTGACGAGGAGCAGCGACAGGCATTGGTGTCGGAAGCCCTTAAATACGTCAAAGCCGCCGGACACAACATATCTTTAAAAGCCAATGAAATTTTAAGGCGAATTATAGCTGCCAAACAACAGATTCTCGACCCGGGCGAATTTGCGGCCCTGACGGGCAGTGATCCAACGGACCGGGCGATTGCCAACATCTACCGGGTCTATCAACGCCTGCTGGCAATTCAGGGGGTGTGTGATTTCGAAGATTTAATATTTAACGTGGTTCGACTGCTGGAAAAATCAGCAACTCAGCGTTTAAAATATCAAGCAGTATTTCAGCATATTTTCGTGGATGAATATCAGGACTTAAATCCGGCTCAATACCGGATTATCCGGGCACTGGCACCCGAGGCCAAAACCGTCAAGGACCTTTGCGTTATCGGCGACCCGGATCAGTCCATATACGGATTCCGAGGTTCGGATGTTTCCTGCTTCAGCCGGTTTCAAACAGATTATCCCGGTGCCGGGGTGATCCATTTAACCCGCAATTATCGTTCGACTCAAACCATCTTAAATGCTTCTTTTCAGATGATCAATGCCCAGCTCGATCACTCATCGGATATGCGGACCTATTCGCAAATCGACGGCACAAAAACCATTCGCATTCTTGAAACAAACACTGAGAGAGCCGAGGCGGAAACCATTGCCGCCATTATTGAGCAGCAGATCGGGGGCACCGGCTTCCATTCCATCGACACCGGAAAGGTAAAAGATGCCAATCTGGGGTTCTCACGCAGTTATGCTGATTTCGCTGTATTTTATCGGATTCATCAACAACACCGGATTATTGCGGAAGTATTTGAAAAAAATGGAATTCCTTTTCAAATTGCCAGCCGGGAGAATGCCTTGGGCGCAAAAGGGGTTGCAGAGCTTATTTCTTTTTTAAAGGTTATTGAAAAAAAAGGCGGTTTTTTTGATTACGACAAAGTTTTATCGATTGAAATACCCGGCATTGGGCAAAAAACGCTGGATCAATTTAAAAACTGGTGTTTTCAGAATCGATTCAGCCTCCAGCAAGGATTGATTAATGTTCATCGATTTCCAATTCCCGGCATGGCCTCCATTAAACAGCAGCAGTTGAATGATTTTTCAAATCAAATAAAAAAACACCGTACCCAGATAAAGAGGCTTTCGGTGGCTGACAAGCTGCGATATATCGAAGCAAATTCCCGGTTGGCCGTGTTATTGAATAAAGATGTTCATGCCCGCCAAGCCGTTGCCGGATTCATGGATTATGTGCGTCAATGTGATGCGGACACCACTGATTTTTTGGCAACCGTCGCCCTTAATTCCGACACCGATGCCTATGCCGGACAGGTGGAAAAAGTGTCCTTGATGACCATGCATGCCGCCAAGGGCCTCGAATTTCCGGTGGTGTTTATTGCCGGGTGCGAACAAAATTTAATTCCTTACCAACGCACCGACGGCCTGCAAACAGATCTCGGGGAGGAACGACGCTTGTTTTACGTTGCCCTGACTCGAGCCATGGCCCAATTGTATTTGACCCGGGCCAAAAAACGCATGAGATATGGCAAACAAAACGATCAAGTTCTCTCCCCCTTTGTAGCTGATATTGAAAACCAGCTCAAAACTGTGGAATCCCATCGGCTAACAAAGAAAACAATGGATAAACCCCGCCAGGTCCAGTTAAAATTGTTCTAAAAAAGATACTTCAGTTTTCATTGATTCGTGCGATATTAAAACAAAGCCCACCCATCGATTTAGATCCATTGACAGATATATTTATAAAAAATGGCCCAACCGTAATTTTTATAAGTATCTAAAAATATTAGTAATAATATAAACCTGTTGAATTTGCTTTTCAAATGGTGTATAAATTTTATATCAGCATTTGATTTTGAGATTGGGGTGGATGATCGAAAAAATTGAAGGTAGGATGAAGCGTATTATAACAAAATCAGCTAAAGCATTATTTTTTTGTCTCGTTTTTTGTGTGTTTTTAGCCGGTCCCGGTCAGGCCGACATTTATCGCTACATCGACGAAAACGGGGTCATGCATTTCACCAATGCCCCCACATCCGCAACCCGGGATTTTAAACTGTTTTTGCGCGAAGCAAGCAAGCCCGCCCCTTCCTGGTTCCAGAGTGAAAAATATGATGATCTCATCACAGAAGCATCGCAACGACATGGGGTTTCTTTTCCCTTGATTAAAGCCATTATCAAGGCAGAGTCGGATTTCGACGCCCGGGCCGTTTCAAAAAAAGGGGCCATGGGGTTGATGCAAATCATGCCGGAAAATTTCAAAATTCTGGGGATCAATGATCCTTTTGATCCTATCCAAAATATAAATGCCGGCGCGCGCTACTTTAAACAGCTCTATGACCGTTTTAACGGAAAGCTGGCTCTGTCCCTCGCCGCCTATAACGCCGGCCCTACGGCGGTGGATCGATTTAAAAGCATCCCCCCCTACCAGGAAACCGAAGAATATGTAAGAAGAGTTTTAAAATATTATTATAATTATAAAAACCTCTAATTAATCCGCCCTGAAAAATAGCTCTCCAAAGTTGTAAATTACTCTTTAATACTGAAGAAAAGTGTCTGACTCGGTCGCGGGCGGCTTAATTACTTTATGCTGCGCATATATTCTATTTTTTTTCTCTTTATTTCAGATCAGCTGCTTACATTCAGACGCATCCGCTTTGATCTTACCCATGTATTTATAAATACCAGTTATTGTTATTTTTCAGAGGGAGTCATTAGGACAACCGCTATATATGCTGCAGAACCAATGCGGTGCGGCTGGGAAGGTAGAGACTGAGCCGGTGCGATTGGTGGTCGTTGCCGATTTCATCCAGCGTCAGATGCTGCTGGTCGGCAACAAGCCTGCTGTGCCCCCCGTATTGTGGCGCATCCGTGTCGAGGATCATTTTGTACATTCCCGGTGCTGCTTCGAAACGATAATCCGAATATGAGCGATTCGGATGAAAATTAAAGGCAAACACAAGGCCGGCTCTTTCGAAAATCAGCAACTTGTTGTCTGAGTGTTCATATAAAAGATGCAAGGCAGGGGAGCCCAGAAGTTTGTATTTTTTGGACAGGGCGATCATGTCGCGGTCAAATTCGGCGATAAATCGGTATCTCAAATCAGGATCATCCACCAGATGCCACTGGCGCCGGGCGTGTTTGTAAGACCAATTGTTGCCTTCCCGAGGAAAATCCATCCATTCCGGATGCCCGAACTCGTTACCCATAAAATTAAGATAGCCGTCGCCGGCGGTCGCGAGGGTAATTAAACGAATCATTTTGTGCAGTGCAATACCGCGGTCGACCCGGAAGTTTTCGTCGCCGGTGCGCATGTGGCCATATATGTCGGCATCAATTAACCGGAAAATAATCGATTGGTCGCCGACCAGCGCTTGATCGTGAGATTCGGCATAACTGATGGTTTTTTCTTCGGCACGCCGGTTGGTCAGTTCATACCACAGATTTCTCATTGGCCAGTCTTCATCCGGGACTTCTTTGATAAGCTTGATCCAATAATCCGGAATTCCCATGGCAAAACGGTAATCAAAACCAAAGCCTCCCTTGTCTTGAGGGGCGGCCAGCCCCGGCATGCCGCTGACATCTTCGGCGATGGTGGCGGCATCTGGACGAAGATCGTGAATCAGGCGGTTGGCCAAGGCAAGATAGCTGAGCGCATCCTCATCCACACTGCCATTAAAATAGTCGTCATACGATATAAAGGCTTTGTTTATCCCGTGGTGCAGGTAAAGCATGGAGGTGATGCCGTCGAAACGAAACCCGTCAAAACGGTATTCATCCAGCCAGAAGCGACAATTGGAAAGCAGGAAATGCAGCACTTGGTGTTTACCGTAGTCAAAACAGCGGGAATCCCACAGTTGATGCCGCCCGCGGGGCCCGTCATGAAAGTATTGATACAAGGTACCGTCAAAACGGCTGAGCCCCTCGGTTTCATTGGATACGGCGTGGGAATGAATAATGTCCATGAAGATGGCCAAACCAGATGCGTGGGCTTCATCAACCAGGGTTTTGAGATCATCCGGTGTACCGAAACGGGATGAGGCGGCAAAAAAATTGGAAACCTGGTACCCGAACGAGCCGTAATACGGATGCTCCTGAACCGCCATCAGCTGGATCGTGTTGTAACCGGACTTTACGATTCGGGGCAGAACGTTGACGATGAACTCCTGGATAGACCCTACGCCTTCTTTTTCCTGGGCCATGCCGATATGGGCTTCATAAACCAGGGGTGCATCATCTTTGCGGCGAAAATCCCGGCAGCGCCATTGGTAAGGAGTGTCCGGATGCCAGATTTGACCGTTGAAAATCAGCGTGTGCGGATCCTGGACCACCCTGCGGGCGTAACTGGGTATGCGGTCGCCTTCCCCGCCCGGCCAATGGATCCGAAGCCGATACAAATCCAGGTGATGGAGCGCTTCGGAGGCCAGGCGGATTTCCCAAACCTCTCCATCCGCCAGGCGGTGAAGCCTAAATTCTTCTTTTTGCTGCCAGCCGGTCATGTTTCCGACCAGAAAAATTTGGTTTGCATTTGGCGCCCACTCACGCAGGACCCAATGCTCATCCGCATAGTGCAGGCCGAAGTATTCATGGCCGGCGGCAACGTCAGCCAGGTTAATTTGGCCCGCCGTGAGGCGCTTTTCGGTAGTTTCGATGTTTAACAGCCGGCGGGCAATAATATTTTCATAGGGTTTCAGGTACGGATCGCTTTGCAGCAAAGACTGCACAGCGCGACCAATTTTACTTTTTGTACGGTTATTTGGGAAATTTTTCGGCATATTCGGAGTGTGTTTTCAGCCTGGTTCTCCAATCAGCCCTTTTAACCCATTGAATCCAAAGCGCTGATTTTAATCGTGTATCAGTGAATCGTCTTCGCAAGCGAGTTCATCGGCTTTGTTGATCAGCGGTCGCTGCAACATTTTTTCGTAAAGTTCGATGTACTTGCGCGCTGTATTGTCATGGGTGTAGGTGACGGCACTTTCTTTCATAATACGCTTGATTTGTAAGGCCTTTGATTTGGACGGCAGCTGGTAAAACGACATGGCCTGCCCGATGGCCCAGAATAATCCATTGGCGTCAAAATTTTTGAACAGAAAGCCGTTTCCCGTGTTTTCTTCCAGATTCAGGTGGGTGATAGTGTCATGGATGCCACCGGTATCGTGGGCTACCGGAAGGGCACCGTAGATAGGTGCAATCATTTGCGGCAACCCGCAGGGTTCAAAGCTTGAAGGCATCAAAATGAAATCCGAGGCCCCGTAAGCCAGATGTTCCAGATCATTGCTGAAATCATAGATCGCCACGCGATCCTGAAACTTGTGATAATTGACAATATCTCTAAATATCACTTGATAATCGCCGTTGGCAACAAAAACAATTTGGAGGTTCTGATCCCAAAAAGTCGAAATCACGTGATAAAAAATATCGGCCAGCAGTTGACATCCTTTTTGAATCGGATCCAGCCGTGACGGCCAGAAAAATATCGGCGCGGTATCATCGGGAATCAAGCCCAGTTTTTGTTGCAAAAAACGCTTGTTTTCTTTTTTTCCTTTAACGTGATCCTGTGGGCCGAATTTACAGACCAGATCCTCATCCTGAGTGGGGTTAAAGGATGGATCCGGCGCATTGAGAATACCGGTCGCGCAGTCGGCGTTTACTTTGTTGGTCAACTCCCGGCGGATAAGGGGCTCCACAAAAGGATGGCGGCCCTCGACGATTTCCCTTAAGAAAGTGGGACTGACAACATTGACAAAATGGGCAGCAAAGATGCCGCTGGCCAGCATATCCACCGGATTGGCCGACCGGCTCTGTTCGTAGTGGGTGGCCATTTTTTCAAAATACAGGTTTTGCCAGAAATATGCTGCGTCGATGCCCCGGTCTTCGATTGCCGCCAAAGTGGTTTTAACCGTATGTACGTTGTGAATGGTAAAAAGACAGGGAATCCCCTGTTCTCTGGCCATGGCCGGTATCAGGCCGGTCATCCAATCGTTGCAATGGATCAGGTCGGGCTGAACCAGCGGAACGATATTGTTGATGACCTCACGCTGAAATGCCAGCGCAAGTTTGATGTTTTCATCCCCATACAGTGAGTAGACCCGGTTGATATAATAAAATGCCCGGTCTTCGGCCAGATGAACACGGTCGTCGGGCATCTTGTTCTGAATCCGGTTGATCTCGGTGCTTAAAACCGGGGCCAATTTATCACTGAAAAGAGCGCGGTAATCCGGTATGGCGACGTGGACATCGGCGCCCTGTCCGAACAGAGCACTGATCAGGGCCGCGGACACATCGGCCAGGCCGCCGGCCTTGGCGGTGTAATAAGAGGCCAGACCGCCCATACGGTCCGGCAGATAGGTGACCTCCGGCGTCACCACCAGCACCCTGGGGTTGCAGGCTGCAGAATTCATGATAGGTTCCTTAGCGTCTTCTTTTGGTTCCTTAAACGATGGTTCTTGGCTTTTAATTTTTTCCTCAAGCCCAGGTCAGCAGTTTTGGCGTTGATTTCAGGCGTTCATCTCCGCGCGGTGAAACTCTGACTGTAAAACCAAAACGTCCGGAAACGTCACATTTCAAATTACAGGCGAAAAGGTGATATCCGTTGCCCCGGTCTTCCAGAACTGTCATCGGCTCAATCCGACTGGCCGCTAAAACTTCCAGGGATTTCACATTGCCGTAGTACAGTTCAACATCGACTTCATCCGGTTTAAGTTCCGCCAGGTTGACCTCTGCGGTTACCTGAAACGAATCGCCGACCCGGTAGGGCTCCACTGTTTGTCTGACCGGCGGATTGATCCGGATTTTATCCCAGAGGGAGCTAAGACGCTTGACTTGTTCGGTCAATTTTTTGGCGTTGGCGGCATTGTCGGCCAGAAGCAAATTTCCCTGCCTGGCCGCCGGAATATAGAAGCGATTCTCATAATCTGACACCATGCGCAAACTGCAGAAAGATTCCATGGCCATTTTCATGGAGGCCTTCATTTTTTTTACCCAGCATTTGGGCAGATCTCCGTTTTTGCGATCGTAAAAGCAGGGAATGACTTCGTTTTCCAGCACGTTGTAAAGTGCCTGGCTTTCCACGGCATCCTGATAATTGTGATCGTCATATTCTTCACCGTTGCCGATTCGCCATCCTCTTTCTTCCGAATACCCTTCGCACCACCAGCCGTCAAGAATGCTGACGTTGAGCACGCCGTTAACGGCGGCTTTCATGCCGGAAGTCCCGCAGGCCTCAAAAGGCCGCCGGGGAGTGTTGAGCCATACATCCGCGCCCTGCAGAAGATGACGCGCCAGATGCATATCATAGTCTTCCAGGAATACGAACCGGTCGCGCACCTCCGCCTTGCTGGCGAACTGGAATATTTTTTTGATGAGTTCTTTGCCCTCGTTGTCTCTTGGATGCGCTTTGCCGGCGAAGATAAACTGCACCGGGTGTTTTTGATCATTGACGAGCGCCTCCAGGCGCTTTTCATCCTGCAAAAGCAGCGTTGCCCGCTTATAGGTTGCAAACCGCCGGGCAAAGGCAATCGTCAGCGTGTCCGGGTCCAGGGCCGATTGGACGGCCTCCAGCACTCTGCGGGGGGCATTGCGCCGTTTGTACTGCTCGACAAGCTGTTCACGACAGGTGCGGACCAGATTGGAACGGTTCATTTCATGGCCGCGCCACAGCTCCTGATCATAAATATCATTGATCCGATGAATATTTTCGGGTTTGCGGGAGCTCAGATACCATGCCGGGCCCAAATAACGGTCAAATAGATAGGCAAACTCCTGGGAAATGAAGGACGGTATGTGGATACCGTTGGTGACATGGGAGATCGGCATCTCCTCTTCGGGTCTTTCGGGCCAGACAAAAGACCACATGCGCCGGGCCACTGATCCGTGCAATTTGCTGACTCCGTTGCAAAAGGCGGACATATGCAATGCCAGAATAAACATGGAAAGCGGAGCATCGGCATTGGATCCCGCCGGTTGTCCCCATGACAAAATTTCTTCCGCCGGAATCCCCAGCTTGCCTTCAAATTGTTTCAAATACGGTTTGACGAGATCGACCGCAAACTCATCGTGCCCTGCGGCCACCGGGGTGTGGGTCGTAAATACGGTGGTGCGCGGAACGATTTCAAGGGCGGTTTTAAGATCAACCTTATGATCGGTCATAATCTGAATCAACCGCTGCAGACCGGCAAAAGCCGAATGCCCTTCATTCATGTGCAGGATTTTAGCCTTGATGTCCATTGCGGCCAGAGCCCTCAAACCGCCGATACCCAGCAGCATTTCCTGGGCCAGGCGAATTTTGGCGTCGGCAGCGTACAGGCGCGATGTAGTTTCACGCGCGCTGGGTGTGTTTTCAGCAATATTGGTATCCAGCAAATAGAGGGCAATGCGGCCCACCATGATTTTCCAAACCCTGGCAAGAATCGGTCCCTCGGGTCCCTGGATGGAAATCGTTAAATCATTGCCTTGGTTGTCTTTGACCCGATCAACCGGCAGGTTGTAAATTTCGGTCTGCGGGTAGGCCTCCTGTTGCCATCCTTCCTGATTCAGGTACTGACGGAAATATCCCTCACGGTACATCAGACCAATGCCGCTTAAAGGCAGCGCCAGATTGGATGCCGCTTTCAAGTGGTCACCGGCCAGGATGCCCAAGCCACCGGCAAACAAGGGCAGACTTTCATGCAGGCCGAACTCCATTGAAAAATAGGCAATGGTTTCATTGGGTCGAAATGACAGTGCGCTTTCATCCGTCGGATCCAGCGCCCAATTGTTGGAATCTTTTTCAACCCGTTCCAGGTGGGCCCGGTAACCGTCGTCTTCTGCCAGCTGTTCAAAACGGCTTTGGGGAATTTTAGCCAGAAAGGCGATCGGATTGCGACCGGATTCCACCCAGCGGGCCGGGTCAATCCGTCTGAAAAGTTCAATGGCATCTTTTTTCCAGCACCACCACATGTTGCGGGATAACTTCTCAAGAAAGGCAAGATTTGGCGGAATATTGGGATGAACCTGGTATGTTTGAAAATTTTTCATATACAAAAATCCTTGATATTGATTTATAAGTAAAACAGACAGCGAAAATCAGTTCGCCAGCTGGTAATTTCGAAAGTTGGATTAACCTCAAATGATATGGTTTAAAATCAAAAAAAGCAATACGCTCTTTTTCAATCAAACTGGCCGTTTCATCGGCCGGCGGCAGGGCGGACACCGGACTTCTGAAATCTTCAGGCGCTAACTGCCCTGCAATTTAATCCAAACCCTCAGCAGTTCGCTTGCTCCCCAGGCCTGCGCGTCGCAGCCGCGCGGTGTGTGGGGGAAATCGCCGTCCAGAATCTCCGGAATGTGGCCGACGCAACCCCGCTCCAAAAGCCGTATGCCGCCGGTCAGCAAGGCCAAACCCGTTTTGCGGCTTTGATCGCCGTAGGTTGCCGCCCAGGCTTCACAAAATAATGGAAACGGCCAGCTCCAGGCCGTTCCGTTGTGATAGGCCGGCTTGCGCCGGGTATCTTCATCGCCGGCATACTGTCCCTGATAGGGATGATGGGAATCATTAATTAGCTCTCCCCGGTGGATGATTTTGATGGGATAGTCCACGGGCCTGTCGGCCAGGCTGCGGATGGCTCCCGGTATTAAAAGCGTTTCACAGGCTGTCAGAATGCGGCGGCAGATATCGTTGTCTTTAACGGCACCCAGGGTGATTGCCAGAAGCTGGTTCGGTCGCAGGGCATCGTCAGCGATGGCTTTCGAGGCCGCTTGACCGGCCGAAGCATGCAGACAATCCGAGAGATAATCCCGGTTATCCGACCGGAAGAGCGTTAAAATGGAATTTTGAACCCTGTGGCTTAACCGGCGCCAGTTTTCTTGATTTTCGGATAGATCCACCCGGGCCAGTATTTGAAGTGCGGCATACCAGAGGGCCTGGATCTCGATCGGATATCCTTCACGCGGGGTGCCGGCCGGATGATTGGTGTCCATCCAGGTAAAATGGGCCGGGCTGAAGACCAGAGCGCTGGCGGGATCCATGCGGATGCCGTTGGGGGTCCCTTTAACAATGGCGGTGCCGATGGACAATAAAATTTGGCGGATTGAACGGCCGCTGCATGCCGCCGCCAAAAAATCGGGCGTGTTTTCGGCCTGCACTAATTCACTGCAGGCCAAAATGAACCACAAGGGGGCATCCGAGGTGTCTCGGTTGGCGGGCTCATTGCCGTTGATCATGTTCGGCAGGGTCCCGTGCTGTTCAAATTGGCCGAATTGCTGAAGGATGGCCCGGGCCGAGGCCATCTCTCCGGCTGCAATCAAGCCGCGCACAAATATTAAGGCATCGCGTCCCCAGTCTAAAAACCAGGGATAGCCGGCAATTACGGATTTGTGCTCACTGCGCGCTACTACAAAATCATCGAGCGAACGGCGCAGGATTTCCTGGGGCTCGCGCCGAAAATTCTGCCCGCCTTCAAACGGCCCGCAATTTCGGTGTGGTGTTTGCGCCGGGTTTGGCAGGTCAGAATCCGCGGCGTTAACATCTGCGAAAAGACTCACCTGCTGGTCCCCTGATAAGGAAATTGAAAAATAGCCGGGACTGAATAAATCCGAGTTGGGATCCTGGCCCCGTTCGTCATCCTGGGACCGGTGAACCATATACTGCCACTCGGGTTCCCACACAAACCGCCCTTGCGAAATCTGAATCCGGAGGCGATGGTGCGAGTCCGGCCGGAACTCAAACCCCAGCGGAGTCCGGTTGACATTTTGGGGCCATTGGTTTTCCGGCCCGGTGAAGGCTTTGGTAGTGTGGTGAAAATTACGGTTTTCAATGTCCGGCCGCAAAATAAGCTGAACTGGTTTGCCGTCATCCAGTTGATCATCTTTTCCTGCTGATAAATGGCGATAAAATGTTAATTGCAGTGCGTTTTTACCGCTGATCATTTTTAGCCCGATGGTCAACAATATATTTTGGCCCTGACCGGTCGGAATATGGTAGCGCCAATACCCCCCGCCGGCGTCATCGACCCCAAAAGACTCCAGACAGCTGGTGTTCAAGTCCTGGGAGTACCCCTGGAATACCAGCCAGGCCCGGCAGCGAGTAAACATAATCCAGCGGTCTTCGGGAAATTCACGGCTGATGTTGGCTGCCAGCAGACTGTCGTAACGGCTGTTCAGCCTGCCCCAGCTCACCGGCACTTTCAGCATAGCACCGCGACCATTGGTCGCCAGAAAGCTGAGATCTCTTTTAAGCAGCTCGGAACGCTCAAAGATGCGCTGCACCCGGATATCGGCGGCATCCGGTAAAAACAACAGGGGGGCCGCTGCATGCTGGGCGCCGCCGGGCGTATAAATCGAAAGTTTCAAGCTGCATGGCTGGGCCTGTTCGGGTGCATCGACCGGCCGGAATAACACGAAGAAGCTTCCATCGGTCCGTTCGACACTTGTCTCGCAGGCTATGGTTTGCGTATCGCCAACCAGCTGGGCACGAAAGCTGCAATCCGCTTGAACGCATAAAAAATGTCCGGGTGGGATCATAATCTCGCGGCGCAGATCCTGAGACCATTGCCAACTGATGACCCGGGATTCCAGGCTATGTGGATTGAGAGCCCGGCAGAAGGCGACCGGATCGTCTTTTAGCCGGTACGCAGCCTGCTCGACATCAAAATCTAGCAGATCTCCGGTGCCGCAATAAAAGGTTAAAACTTCCAGCGCCTTGGCGCGAAGACGCTGCATTTCTATTGGGTGGGGCAGCCTGAAAGGCCGATCCGTTAAATTTTGAATCGAATTTAAATCGTTGGCATCCTGGGTCAAGCACACCACTTGTCCGGGCTGCAAGGTATAACGGTGCCAGCCATCGGATAAGGTGCTCGTAAGGGGGCTGCCGGAAAGCAGGTCGACATATTGTTCAGCGTGCATCCCGGTTGACTTCGCATCCCAAGCGGCCGTCGTCGGGTGTTCGTCATCCAGGTTGACAACTATCAGCAGCCGTTTATCCGTTGGAATATGGCGGCGCAGCAGGGCGATGTGGTTGCCCTCGTTCAGCTGGACAAGTTTTAATTCGGTCTCGCCGTGAAACGCCGGGTGGTTCCTTAGCAAATCATTCAAGCGCCGGATATGTTCCACTTGGTTGGGCTGCGCGCCCCAGTTCAGCGACGGGGAGTCGTGGACATTGATCTTTTCCGTAGCGTACCATTCCACGCCATTGGCAAAGCCGAAGGCCCCCTGTGGCGCAAAAAGGGCGCATAAACTGGTGCGCATGCGGGCATAGATCTTGGAGCGGGATGCCAGTCGCGGATTATCGTGGGTTTCGGCGAAATTGACCGCAATACCGTCGCTTTTTGATATGTCGATGGCTTCGGGCAGATAGTTTTCAATTTGCACGCGGTCGTAATTCTGAAACAGCTCCGAATACGCCCAATTCAAGTTGGCCGTGTTTAAGAGGTCCCGGGTCACTGAAATCTTGCCACCCAGTCCCTCAAGCAAAAACACGGTGTCCGGAAACTGGTCGCGAACTCTGGCAACCAGGTATTTCCAGGCCGCGGCTGGAATCATGTAACCGGCATCGCAGCGAAATCCGTCAACACCGCGGTTGCACCAGGTCAAAAAGACATCAGCCATGTACTGCCACAGATCCTTGTGAGAGTAGTCCAGTTTGGTTAGATCTTCCCAGTCCACGCCCCAGGCGCCGGGGACTTCAATTTTCCCTTCCGGACCCCGCACCAGCCAATGGGGGTGGGATTCATGCAGACTGGCTGCCCAGCCGGTATGATTTATGGCAATGTCGATAATTATCCTGGCGCTGCGCCGGTGAACGGCATCGACCAGTTCGATGAATTGTTCCAAGGGGGTGGCGTGGGGATCGAATACCGCTAGAGCCGGATCGACGGCGGTAAAGCTCAAGGCTGCATAGGGGCTGCCGAATCTTCCCATGCGGCCGTAGGTCGTGGGGGTGGGATGAATCGGCAGCAGCATTAAAATCCGGCAGCCCAGATCGCCCAGGATAAAGTCAAGTTCGGCAATCAGGTCTCGAAACTTTCCCGATGGTGGTATGACCGTGTAGCCGCTTTGGTCAAGTTGGGCGATCAGCGCTGCTTCGGAAGCTGCCGGGGATTTGGTTTCCGCTTTGTTGGGACCGAATTGGCGCACAAAAGCGTTGTAGAGTGTATTGGCACAGCAAGCCTCGGCAGAATCCACGTTGATCACCGTATTGGGCCCGGGGGGCCAGACCGGCGCGGCTTGGTTTTCCGGCAAAAAGAAACACTTGCCCTCAAAATGACCGCTTTCACATAAAGGCAGTTTTACGGTAAAAGTTCGCTCGTCGACGCGCCTCATGGGGATGTCGAACCAGGCTCGGCCCAGGGGGGACTCACCGTTTTGAACCTGCCGAATAATCTCTCTTCGAATGATTTTCGCCTGTCCAAGGTTGGTGCGGACCCAAGCCGTGCCGTTTTGGGGATGGGTTAAAATCAACTTAAAATCCACCCTGTCTCCGCAAAATTTTATTATCCGGGATCCCGGTGCCGGGCTTTGCAGTAATTGGTAACTTTCGTCCATCGTTCTAGAGTGGCAGACCTCGAAGTATGATTAAAAACAGTCGAAAACTTTTTTGATATGATATGACTCTATAGCATATTTATCATCTCTTAACTATATAATCATTTTAAGAGACGCCCGGGTTGGGAATAAATTTTAAAAATCTGTTGTGATTTTCATTGAAAATGGGATATATTATAACTATAAGATATCTATAATAAAAATAAATCTTGAAGGCCGACATGAATTATCGTACCTTGACACGACTGTTATTTCCGATTTTCCTGTTTGTGTTGCTTGTGCCCTCAGCGTATGCCCAGTCAGACGGGGATGCGGCGCTATCCGAGTCGACCGACGGCAGCATCGTGCTGGTTCAAGCCGTGATGTGTGAAGACATCCAGGGACAAACCCCCCAGAATCCAACCACCGTGTTTTCCATCGAACGACGCAAGGCTATTTGTTTCTCTGCATTTGACCCGGTACCCCAAAATACCACGATATACCATCACTGGTTTCATCGGGACCGCACCAGCGCCAAAATAAAACTTACGCTTAAACCGCCGCGCTGGACAACTTACAGCAGTATTCAGTTTCGTGCCGAAGATGTGGGGCCTTGGCGGGTGGAAATCACGGATTCCGAGGGGCATCTTTTTCAGGTGTTGAGATTCAGCATCACGGAATAAGTGTAATGGAAAAGTTCATTTCTTTGATATCTATTCTCCGGTGGCAGGACATCGTCGACATCGGCCTGGTCAGCTACATTCTTTTCAGGTTTTATGTCCTGTTCAGAGGCACCAATGCCTTTCGGGTCTTGATCGGAATGACAATCCTGTGGTTCTTCCAGCAGGTGGCGGTTTCAATGGGGTTGATCGTAACCAGCTGGGTGGTCCAGGGCGTTGTGGCCCTGGGAGCATTCATTATCATTGTCGTCTTTCGCAATGAAATCCGCAGCGTTTTACAGGCCAGTCATTTGAAGTCCATCCTGTGGGAAGTTTCGCCCAAAACTGTTGTCAGTACCATCGAAATCATTGTGCAGAGCGTCTATGAGATGAGCATGCGCAAATGCGGCGCCCTGATCGTCATTCCCGGCAAAGATGATGTCGAAGAGGTCGTCCAATCCGGAATTGCCTGGCGCGGTGATATATCCAAGGAAATGATCCTGAGCATCTTCTGGCCCGACAACCCGGTTCATGACGGCGCCGCCATTATCCAGGGCGATCAAATTTTCCAGGTAGCCGCCATTCTGCCGCTTTCCCGCAGAGATGATCTTCCCACTTATTACGGTACCCGCCACCGGGCTGCTTTGGGATTGGCTGAAGCCACCGATGCCTTGATTTTGGTCGTTTCCGAGGAAAGAGGCGATGTGGTGGTTGCCAAAGACGGTCGGCTGAAGGTCATCCGACAACGTCGCAAGCTTGAGCAAATCCTGCAGGAGCATAAGGGGGTTGTCTCCAAAAAAGGCCGTGAGTTGATAAAGGAAAAGCTTATGGTCGCGGCGGCCGCCCTATTTTCCGTCGTATTCATTACCGGGGTCTGGTTCAGCGTATCCAAGGGGGGCGATACGCTGGTTACGTTCCAAAGTCCGGTGGTGTATTTGAACCGGGACCCGGCCATTGAAATCGTGAAAACCTCCGTCAACACCGTCAGCCTTGAGTTGGAAGGATCCGGCGCCTTGATCAAAGCCATCAAACCCGATCAGGTGCAGGTCAAGCTGGATATGAGCAAGTCGAAGGTGGGCCCCAACAGCTTTACCATAACCCGCGAAAGTATTTCCCTGCCGCCCGGCATTGTTTTAAAGGCTGTCGAACCCTCCGTGGTGGAGGTGGATCTGGATGTCCTAATAAAAAAGAAGTTGCCGGTGCAAATCGATTGGGTCGGCCGACTGCCGGATCATTTTATTTTGGAGGAGGCCAAACTCGACCCCGCGACGGTCGAGATTGTCGGCGGCAAACGCATACTGGAAACAATTTCGACAATCTATACCGAAAAAGTGTCCCTCGACAATCTGGAGGTCGATGGTACGATTACGGCCAACCTGGCTCTGACGCCGGCATCTTTAAAAATTGCGCCGAACTCCAAAGAAAAGGTGACGATAACTTATCAGACCCGGCTGCGAAATCAGTGACACCTGTCCGGTTTACAGGATCAGATCCCGATCAATAACCGTTCCTTCCCCGATGACAGCCTGAAAGCCGCTCGTATTTTTGATCTTAACCGTGCCTTTGATCTTCACGTCCTTCTCAAACAACACATCGCCTTCGATGATCAATGCATCACAATCCACCAGTGATGGAACCCCGGCGGGGAACCGCAGGTCAAGCTCATCAATGCTGCCGTAATGCTTCGGATCCAAATCTACTTGGGTTACGCCCGGTTTATTGCGCTTAATTCTACTCGGGTTTATCCGCAGGCTTTCATCGATATTATACACAAAACAATCGGAGCGCACCGTCAGAAGATCGCTGCAAGTTTTGACGGGATAAAAACGCATGCGCGGAACATTAACTGCCGTGGCACCCTCAAAAAGAGAGATGGCAGCTCCCATGGCGGATTCTATCTGATAAACCGGCGGGCTGTTTGCATCCCGGGGATCCAGATTTTTGGGGTTGAGAATCAACGGCAGGAGGATCATTTTTTGTTGATCGAAAAGCGATTTTAACGCTTTCAGGTTAACCCAAATGTTGTTCGTATTAAAATACTGGTAGCGTTGAATGTCCTGAAAGGTATCCAGTTCGTTTGCGGGGCACTGGGCGGCTTCCCTCAAAATCAAACGGCCGTTATTATGCCGCGCCAGATGGCCGCCTTTGATATCCGCCGCCGTTTTTTGGGCCACTTCCATCATAAATGGGAACTGATGATGGGCAAAGTAGCCCAGAAGCGATTCATCCAAGCGTGCGCCCAAATTATCGGAGTTTGAAATGAAGGCATAGATGATTCCATCGTCTAAAAGCGATTTCAGCATACCGGAGGTTAACAGGGCGGTATAGACATCACCGTGGCCGGGAGGATTCCATTCCAACACCGGATTTATTGGCCAGGTTGCCAATGAAAAGTCTTGTTGAAGTATTTTGGGAAATTTGTGCTGCAAAAAATGGATCGGAAATTTTGACGGTTTCAACTTCCTAAGGGCCGTTTGGGTATCTTCCTGGGTGTTGAAACTGTTCATGAAAGCCAGGGTGACCTCGCTGTTTTCAGCCTGTCTGATGATGATGTCCAGAAAGGACATCCCGTCTTTAATTTCGATCAGGGATTTGGCTCCGGACAATCCCATGCTCGTTCCCAGGCCGCCGTTGAGAATAATACGGACCGTCTGAGAAAAGACGTCAACACCGGTTCGGCCATATGCAATTAAATGGTCGTATGTTTCAATTTCAGCCGGGTCGATCGGTCGGATGTCCCGATTATGGACCAGACCGGTTTCACCTTTGAGCACCTCGCCGTAATAATAGGCAAAGGTGTCAATCACCAGGGGCGGAAGATTTGCGGATTTCATTTTGGAAACGAATGCCGGCAAAGAGCCTTTTTTCAAGGTATGATTCATTTTTTTCTGCCCCCTGTTCTCTGGCATCTGTTTTCTGCTTTCAAATCACCGGCACGATCCAGCCCATCGGATCATCGGCCTTGCCGTATTGAATGTCGGTGATGGCTTCATAATACTTTTTAGCGACCGGGCCGGTTCGATTGTCGTTGACGGTTATAACCTGATCGTTGTATTTGACCTGTCCGACCGGGGAGATGACGGCGGCGGTACCGGCTCCGAAAACCTCCTGGAGTTTGCCGGCCGCATGGGCCTGCATCAACTCGTCGATGCTTATTTTTCGCTCGGACACTTTTTCGTTCCAATGCCTGGCGAGCTCAATTACTGTCTTGCGGGTTATACCCGGCAGGATGCTGCCGTTTAATTCGGGCGTGATGATTTCGTCGTTAATCACAAAAAAGATGTTCATGGAACCGACTTCTTCAAGATATTTTTGTTCGACGCCGTCCAGCCACAGCACCTGGGTATATCCGGCCGTATGGGCTTGTTCGCCGGCCAGTAAACTGGCGGCGTAATTTCCGGGGGTTTTGGCCTCTCCGACCCCGCCGCGCACGGCCCGCACATAGTCGGATGTTACCAGAATTTTTACCGGATTAAACCCTTCCGGATAGTAGGCCCCCACCGGTGAAAGGATGATAAAAAAACGATAGGTTTGGGATGCCCGCACTCCCAGGAAGGGATCCATGGCAATGACGGTGGGGCGGACATACAGCGATGTTTCGGGGGCGCCGGGAACCCAATCCTTTTCCGCGGCTACCAGCTGCTTCAATGCATCGAGTGCGAAATCTTCATCAATTTCGGGTATGCACAGACGCCGGCAGGACCGGTTTAAACGTTTGATGTTTTCCTGGGGACGAAACAGCTGAATATTTCCCGCTGCGGTGCGGTATACTTTGAGTCCTTCAAACACACCCTGGCCATAGTGCAGAAACATGGTGGCCGGATCCATCGCAATAGACGCATATGGTTCGATGCGCGGCGCATGCCAGCCCTCTTTCGGATTGTAATCCATGTTAAACATGTGGTCGGTAAACAGGGTTCCGAAACCCAGGCTAGCATCGTCCGGCTTTGATTTTAATTTTTGACGGCGCGTTATCGTAATTTCCATTGCGTCCTCCTTGGCTGAGCGATGTCAGGTTTTGATATGATTATTTAAAAAAAATGTTCGCATCATTAATTAATTCGCACGTGTATCCCTGGTATAGTATATTTTTCCGATAAATCAAGAATTTAATTAATCCGCCCTGAAAAATGGCAAACCCAAAATTTTAAAATGGTTTTTTATGGCCGAAGCAACCGGCGATACTTTGTCTCGGGCGGCTTAACTTCGGATTAATTAATTGACTTAGATTTGAAGCTGGGGTATTTATTATAGTTTTAATTTCACTGTAACGGATATGTGTATGTATAATTGAGAGGGTTTAAATTATGGATAATCATGAAGGGTTGGCCAATGTAGAGCCTGTCCGGCTTGGGCTTAAAGATACATTTAAATTCAATTGCCACCAGGGTGTCAAGTGCTTCACCCGGTGTTGCAAAGATATAAACATTATTCTCACCCCCTATGATATCATCAGGCTTAAAAACCGTGTGGGGCTGTCTTCAGAAGAGTTTTTAGCCCTTTATACCGAACCGCACATATTGGAAAAAACGGATCTGCCGGTCCTCACCTTGAAGCTTTTGGATGTTGAAGGCCCGGATTCCGACAGCCGGGCCTGTCCCTTTGTAAGGGAAAACGGCTGCCTGGTATACGAAGACCGGCCGACGACCTGCCGGTATTATCCGCTGGGAGTTGCGTCTTTGAGCCACAAAGAAGATGCCGATAGCGGTGAATTTTATTTCTTTATACATGAGGCGCATTGCCTCGGATTTGAGGAAGAAAAAGAGTGGACAGTTTCGCAGTGGCGTGAAGATCAAGGCGTGGATATTCACGATAAGATCAATGCCGCCTGGACGGATCTCGTCGTGCGCAAAAGATCCTTTCCGGCCAACATGCAGTGGACCGAACAGACCAAGAAGATGTTTTTTTTAATCAGCTACAATATTGATAAATTCCGCGAATTTGTTTTCGGGAGTTCTTTCCTGCTGCGGTATGAAGTTGATGAGGCCGCCCTCGGACGGATGAAAAATGATGAGATCGCCCTGCTGGAGTTTGGTTTGAAGTGGTTCAAGTGGCTGCTGTTCAAGGAGGGGGACTTCAAGATGAAGACGGGTGCGGCCGGACAGAGCCAGTCGTCTTGACTCTTTTTTAGCAATCTCTAAAACTTAGAAACCTTCACCGATCAATCGGTTTTGGTCTGTCCGGAAATTCGAAATCCAAAGCACGAAATCCGAAACAATATCAAAATCCGAAAACTAAAAATTCAAAACAAAAGCCTTCCGATGAATCGGGTCCTGGTTTTTGTCATTATTATTTTCGTTATTTTTATTTGTTTCGAGTTTCGAAATTCGGGCTTCGGATTTACCCGCTTTTAATTATAACCAGTTCGATTGTAAAATCATTTAAAACGTTTTCTATCATTCGTAGCTATCGTAGCATAATCCTACCCGATACGCGGGATTTTCCAGACGCTCTTCAATGTCAACATTGAAAAAGTCGGCTACGGGCCCAAGCAGTTCGGGTGCGTTCGTATAAACTTGGCGGGCTGCTTCCACAACTTTTTTGAGGCCGTTGGGAGTCATTTTGCCCAGAGGGGGGCGGCACATGCCCGAAGGCATTCCCAGAATCGACATTAAGGTTTTAAGTCCGAGGGGATTGCGGGCCCGGCATTCCACCTCCCCGAATGGCGTCTTTTCAATGGTTTTAACCGTGACCAGGTTGAAAAACGGCTCCAGTTTCGCCATCAGGGTTTTGGCTTGCGACGGATTTCCCTGCCTCAGGAACCGGACCATTTCGCCAACCGCACCGGGGACGACATTGGAAACCACGGAAATTACGCCGGCAGCTTTAATTTGAGGATCCGTCATCATCGCGAAGGTCATTGCGTCATCGCCGGACAGAATCATATAATCCGGTCCGCAGCATTCACGGGTCCTGCGCATGTTGGCCGGGTTGGCAGTTGCCTCTTTGACGGTGCCGACATTCGGATGGGACTGATACAGCAAGGCCAGGTCTTCGGGCAACAGCTGGGCGCCGGTTCGCCCCGGAATCACGTACGGTATGATGTCAAGGCCGGGAAAAGCCGCTGCAATCGGAGCGACATATTCCCGCCGGATTTCAAGAGAACTCGGTCCATTGTAATACGGATCCACCAGTAATACCCCATCTACGCCGGCCTGGGCCGCATGGCGGGTGCCTTCCAGCGACTCGGCGGTATTGTTGCTGCCGGTGCCGGCGATGCACAGACACCGGCCTTTCGATTTGCGGGCAATGGCTTCAATCACCCGGTTATGCTCGTCCCAGTTCAAAACCGGACTTTCGCCGGTAGTGCCGACGGCTACAATACCGGTAATCGCGTTTTGGATCTGAAAATCCACCAGCATTTCCAAACCTTGGTAATCAACGGCATTATCTCTAAACGGCGTGGCGATCGCTGTATAACATCCCGATTTCATAAACACCCCCCATGGTGATAAAAAAGGTTGTTTTTTTTTAAATTACCGTCTATAAAAAAAGTTTTTGATCAGCTACTGAAACGGTAATTAAATGGACCTGCGATGTCAAGCAAAAAGATCGCTTTGGGTAAAACTTAAAAGGAATCCAACTGATGACAAAAGCCGAGAACGCCGAAGAATTCATCGAACAACAAAAGGCAGCGATTGAGCAAAACCCGGAGTGCGGCAATTCCCACTACAATCTTGCTGTTGCCTACCTGGGCCAGCAAAAATTTGACGAAGCTGAAAAAGAGCTGCTCGAAGCGGTTGACTGCAGCCCCGGCATGGCGGAAGCATACGTTATGCTCGGCGGGATCTGTTTGCAGCGCAATGATCTGGAGGGCTGCCTGAAGTATAACAAAATGGCGGTCAAAGCCAAACCGGGTTTTTCAGAAGGCTACGGCAACATCGGCTTTGTTGAACTTCAACGCGGCAACCTGGACGAAGCCATCAAAAACCTGGAACGCGCCACCACGTTTAATTTCAGATATGTCCAGGCGTTTGCCAACCTGGCCAACGCATATCTGATGAAGGGCAGAATCGATGATGCCATTGAAGCCAATCTAAAGGCGATCGAGCTGCATGCGGATTTTGCACCGGCCCATAACAATCTGGCCATTGCCTATCTCGAAAAAGGGCAATACGAACTGGCGGTCGAATACTGCGACAAAGCCCTGGAGCTGGGATATAATGTTGCGGCTGAAATTTTAAAAGAGATTGATGAGCACCGGAAATAACGAAAGTCGGAAGAAATAAGTCAGACGACGGAAGCCAGATGAGGGAGAACAGAGAAAAGAAGCCAGATGACAAAGAGAAGCACAATGTTAGAAATACCAAAAATTCTTATCTTTAATTCCGACTTCCGACTTCCGCATTCCGACTTCTAACATCTGTCCTCTGGCTTCTGACAGACCATGCCAAGATTCTCCTATTATATTTCCCCCTTGAAAACTCCTTTGTCCCCCGCAAGTGCCGTTTGGCAGGAATCACTGCCTTTGGTGCGGCCAACGTCCGGCAAATCGGCTCAAGTCGTTGTTTCTCACGGAGAATATTTCAATGCGATGCGCTCCTTTTTTGAGCAAGATGGCGGTGAAATGTTTTCCAGGATATTGGCCCAGCGCCTTCGGCAAACCATCTTGGCGGGGGATATACAGGAAATTCGATTGCATCTTGAAAAGCACGGCGAGTTCTATCACCCCGCCCGTATTGAAGCCGATGTGGCCGGACGCACGGTCTATTTTGTACTCAACGTCGCTGTATCCGACCCGGGTAAAACGCTTATTAAAGGAGAATTTCACCATTTAAAAAAGCTCAATGCTGAGTTTGCCGAAAGCTTTTTGCCTCAGGTATATGCTTTGGGCGAAGTCGCCTCCGGCAGCAAGCGAAAATTTTGGATGTTTCTGGGAGAGTGGTTGGAAGATTATTACGAATTTCACCTCTCACGGGACGCCTCGGACAATCGGCTTAAGTTGAACGTCTGGGAAGACCCGAACCGTCATTTTTTCCTTTCCTTAACGCAGTCAGCCCAACTTTACCGTCAGGTGGCCCGAATTTTAGCCTACTATTACGACATCACCACTTTTGAGCAAGTCTTTTCCTGGCATCATGCCGCCGGCGACTTTGTCGTCCGGATCAACCGTTCCGAAATTGACGTAAAGCTGATTACCGTGCGCCGCTACAAGTCTTTTCTGAATAATTCAGACGGATTGAAAGATGCCTCCCCCAACCCTGAAATGATTCTGCAGGCCTTGCTGATTTTTTTCTTAAGCCTTGCCATCCGCACGCGCCTGGATCGTCTCGATGGGATTGGAGATTTCGTCTGGGCGGACTCTTTGGCTGTCGGGCCAACGCTGACCGGGTTTCTGGAAGGCCTGGCCCTCAAACCGCCCATCCGGATGCTGCCGGATACTGTTGAACGATGCTTCCGCTATTATCTTGCCGTGTGCAGTCGGCAGGACTTTTACGAGCTGAGCAACGCCGTGGTGGATGCCCTTCACCCGCAGGCACCTGAAATCCCGGTCATAAAACAGAATTTAACCAACCACATTGAAACGTTGTATGGTGTGGTTCAACAGATGGGCAACTAAACTCAAAAACACCATATAAAGGGTTTGACATTTTTCAGGTATCAATATAGCGGGAATTTTGCAATTTCGAATTTTTTTAACTCGTTAACGTCGGCAGGCGGTGCTTTTTTATTGACAAGAAGGGAAATTAAACGGTATATCTTGCCCTTGGCTATAAAAGCAGACCATCTCGCTATAATTTCAATATATAGACAAAGGAATCCAAAATTGAGAGGAGGTGACGGCGGCATACCTTTCAACGGAACAGGGAGCGTTTTTAGGGCGTTAGGTTAATATATTAACAAAAATGGAGGTAAATAATGGCAAAACACAAAACCCCTTTGTTGGACCAGCTTGA
>CAYTBC010000024.1:0-38246 GCA_964435765.1 uncultured Desulfosarcina sp. | reverse complement strand
ACGGTGTCTGTGTCATCGGATGTATGGAGGGTGAATGCCATTACAACACGGGCAACCTGATGGCACGCAGACGGGTTGAGCAGGCCCAAAAAATTTTAGATTCTATCGGTATCGGCGGCCAACGGGCAAAAATGTTTAATTTGTCCTCCAGCGAGGGTCCCCGTTTTGCCCGCTATGCTACGGAATTTACGAATGAGATCAGAGAAATGGGACCCAATCCGATCAAATTGGCCAAAAAGAAGGCGGCATAAATTAGGTTGGCCGGTATGCCGGTTGGCCCGTTAGCCGGTATGCCGGCTGCATGGCTCAACGGGCTCAACCGGCTCAACCGGCTCAACGGGCTCAACCGGCTCAACCGGCTCAACGGACTAACGGGTAAACCCATAAAAAGAGCGAGGTTATATTTTATGATAGTTGCAGATAAAAAACCGCTTGAGGAAATTATTGACTACCTCAAAAACCACAAAAGCATCCTGATTCTGGGCTGCAACGAATGTGTTACGGTCTGTGAAGCCGGCGGGCAAAAAGAGGTCCAGGTTCTGGCCTCCGCCTTAAGGATGAATGCCCTCAAAGATAATAAAGAGGTGAAAATTGACGAACTCACCCTGGAAAGGCAGTGTGACCACGAATACCTGGAGGAGATTCGCAATGTCATCGACCAATATGATGCCGTAGTTTCCCTGGCCTGTGGCGTCGGCATTCAGTTTACCGCCGAACAATACCCGTCCATCATGGTTTATCCGGGGGTCAACACATGCTTTATGGGGGCCACCGAAAAAAGAGGGCTGTGGACCGAGCGCTGCCAGGGCTGCGGGCAGTGCATCCTGGCGACGACCGGTAGCATCTGTCCGGTGGCACGCTGTGCCAAGCGCCTGTTCAACGGGCCCTGCGGCGGATCGACGGCCGGCAAGTGTGAAATCAACGCGGAGACCGATTGCGCCTGGCAGTTGATCGTTGACCGCCTGAAAGCATTGGATCATCTCGACCAGTACGAAAAACTGTGTCCCATCAAAGACTGGTCCACCGACCGAGCGGGGGGCCCCAGAAAAGTTGTCAGGGAGGATGTGCAGCAATGAGCGTAAAAACACCGAGCAAACTCGAAAAGATTCTAAGCGAAGGTCATTTGGCCGTTACATCCGAATGCGGCCCTCCCAGAGGCAGTGATCCGGAGGCGATCACCAAAAAAGCCGAGCTGATCAAGAACCACGTGGACGCCATCAATATCACCGACAATCAAACCTCGGTCACCCGCCTGTGCAGCCTGGCGGCGTGTATTCGCTTGAAACTGATGGGGCTCGAGCCGGTATTGCAGATGGTCACCCGCGATCGCAACCGCATCGCCCTGCAGAGCGACATCCTGGGTGCCGCCTCCTTTGACATTCACAATGTTCTATGCCTGTCCGGAGACCACCAGAGTTTCGGGGACAATGCCCAGGGCCAGAACGTTCATGATCTGGACTCCATGCAGCTGATCCAGACGGTGCGGCACATGCGCGATGAGGGCAAATTTCTCGGCGGCGACGAGATCAAACGGCCGCCGCAAATGTTTGTGGGGGCGGCCGCCAACCCTTTTGCGGACCCGTTTGAAATCCGGGTTCCCCGTCTGGCAAAAAAAATAGCAGCCGGCGTGGAGTTCATTCAAACCCAGTGCATTTATAATCTTGACAAATTTGAAGCGTGGATGCAGGGTGTCCGCGACCGGGGACTGCACGAAAAAGTTTACATTCTGGCCGGACTGACCCCTATGAAAAATGTCGGCATGGCCCGGTACATGAAAAAGCGGGTTCCGGGTATGGATGTGCCCGACGAAATCGTCGAACGGCTGGCCGGCACCCCCAAAGAGAAGCAGGCTGAAGAAGGAATCAAAATCTGCATCGAATCCATCCAGCGGCTCAAGCAGGTGAAGGGTGTCGCCGGTTTTCATATCATGGCCATCGAATGGGAGGAAAAGGTGCCCCAAATCGTGGAAAGCGCCGGTCTTTATCCGCGGCCGAAAGTCGATTGAGTTTGAATCCGGCGGCGATCATCGCGGAATTTCGACTTGCGCCGGAGCGTTGAGTTCGTATCAGGCTTGGTAATCACAAAGGAGGTTTTTAGATGAGCGAGAAAAAAAGAATTCTCGTGGTGGATGACGAACCGGATTTTGCCGCCATTGTTCAGGAAAATCTGGAAAGAGAAGGTTTTGAAGTCGATGTTGCCTACAACGGCATCGAAGGGCTTGAAAAAGTTCATTCCAATCCGCCGGATGCCATTGTGCTGGACGTCATGATGCCGGAAAAAGACGGATACAAGGTCTGTGCGGAACTGAAGGCAGATGAGCGCTATGCGGGTATCCCCATTATCCTGCTGACCGCCGTGGCATCGCATGTAACCTCTACCCGCTACTCTCATGCTGACGGAATGAGTACGGAAGCCGATGATTACCTGGCGAAGCCGGCGTCCGCGGAGCAGATTACCGAAAGCATCAAGGGGCTGTTGAACATGTAAGATACGAATGAAAGTATTCTGTATTTTAAGTGACGAACGGGTGTCCAGTTCGAAATCGCCTGTCATGTTTTCCAGGGTGTTTGAGCGGGTCGGCATTCAGGCGGTTTACGTGCCGTTTCGAATTGCTCCGGAACACGTCGGCCAGGCCCTGCAGAGTCTTAAAATACTGCATATCGCCGGTGCCAACGTCACCGTCCCGTTTAAGGAAAAAGTCATTCCGCACCTGGATGTCCTCTCTGAAGGGGCAAGTATCATCGGGGCCATCAACACCATTGTGCGCAATGGAGACAGCCTCAAGGGCTACAACACCAATGCCATCGGGTTCATGGATGCCTTAAACGACGTCGGCTTTGAAGTTGCCGGTAAATCTGCGCTGGTTTTTGGAACCGGCGGCGCCGCCAAAGCGGTGGTTTTTATTTTAAATTGGCTGAAGGCCGGGACCATTCGTGTCGCCGGCCGCAGCCCGGACCGGACGGCTCAAATCTGCAATCGTTTCGAAGCGCAGGGGTGCTCATTGGACGAGCTTTTGGAGCGCCCGGCGGCGGTGGACATCGTCGTCAACGCCACTTCCGTATCCAGCCCCCAGGAGTCGCCGGAAATGGCGGCATTGACCTGCAAGCTCCAACTGCCGGGGTGCCGGCTGATGATGGATCTCAATTATGGGCGCAATCAGAATTTTTGGCAGGATATGGCCCGGTCCAACGGCATCCGGTTCATAGACGGCCTTTCGGCTCTCGCTTTTCAGGCCAGGCGCACTTTCGCCCTGTGGACGAAGGTCCAGGTTGATCCGGCGGAATTTTTAAATGCGCTGAAAGAAACCTAACAACGAAAGTCGGAAGTGGGAATGCGGAAGTTGAAATACAATGGGCTCATCGTTAAGACCGCCGTATGAAAATTCACAAAGTCGGATCAGACTGGATGCCCGCGGCCAGCGGCGGTGCTTATATCAAACTTCATAAAATCCAGGGTCATTTTCAAGCTGAAGTTAACGGCAGGTGGCAGCGGATCATTTTACCGGTAGAGTGACCGTAAACTTGCTGCCGCTGCCCGGCGTGCTGTCGACATCAATAAATCCTCCTAAAGAATCCACGAGTCCCTTTACAATGGGCAATCCCAGACCGGTTCCGGTGATAAATCTCGTATTCTCATCCTTTACCCGGTAAAATCTTTCAAAAATTTTTGGCAGGTGCCGGGCTTCAATCCCAAATCCATTGTCGATGACGCTGACCCGGACGCTCAGTCCCGCCAGCTCCACCTTGACCCGGATCTCACCGCCGGATTGGGTGTAGTTCAGGGCATTGGCGATCAGGTTGCCGAAGATGCTTTCCAACGCCAGCGGGTCGGCGGTCAGCACCGGAATCGGTGCTTCGGGAAGATTCAGCGTAAGGCTTTGATTTTTATTCGCGGCCCTGCTTGCCATAAAATCGATAATATCACTTAATAGCTTCTCGACCCGCACCTGTTTGGGTTCCTGGGTGACCATACCGGCCTCGATCCGCGACAAATCCAGCAAATCGCCGATCAGCGAAATCAGGCCATGGGTTTTCTCCCTGGCCCGCATGAGGATCTTGTGGTCGGTGCCGGAGGATTCTTTGACCATGTCCCCCAGCACATGAACCAGCTGTTCATGGATGGTGGCAAGCGGCGAGCGAAGTTCATGGGATACCTTGGCTACAAATTCAGATTTCATGCGGTCGATAATCTTCATGTTGGTGATGTCCACCAAGTTCACCACCGCACCCAGACACTGATTGCGGTCGCCCAGGACCGGCCGGCCGCGGGCCTGAATAAATTTCTCATCCGTTATCGTCAATTCGTAGGCGGGAAGGTCCTCATAATCCACATGCCTGCCGCCGGATATTTGCCGGATGAGCTTGCAGAACTCCTTGTCGGCAATGTATTCCTCGACCTGTTTGCCCGCAGCGGTGTCGACCGGCAGTCCGAGGTGATGCAGAAAGGCCGGATTCAACAGAACCAAATCTCCCTGGGCGTTGATGACGCCGACGCCGTTGGGAAGCGATTCGAGAATCGTGCGGGTACGGCTTTTCTCGGTATTCAGGTCTGCCAGGGTCCGGTTGCGCTCAACTTCCAGACTTTGGGCCTCCCGGGTGAGCCGCAGTTTTTCGGCGGCCCGTTTGACGACAATCCGCAGCTGCTCGGGTTCAAAAGGTTTGGGGATAAAATCATAGGCGCCCTGTTTCATGGCCTCGATGGCGGTTTCCACCGTGGCAAAGCCGGTAATCACGATGACCAGGATCGTTTCATCCAGCTGCCGGATCCGCTCCAGAACTTCCATCCCGTCCATTCCCGGCATCTTCAGGTCCAGCAGAATGATGGGTATGGTGTGGTCGGCCAGCATCGCCAGCGCCTCCATGCCGGTGGATGCTTTCAGGACCTCAAACCCGACGCGGCTCAGGATGCGCTGCGATCCTTCCCGGATGTTGGGTTCATCATCGACCACCAGTACTTGAATAAATTCATCCGTTTTTTCCACCTTGATCTCCTTGATTGTCCTGCGCAGCGATGGGAAGACTGATCATGAACACGGCCCCGCCCTCAGGTCGGTTGCGCGCCGAAATCTTGCCCCCATGATTTTCAACAATTCCGTAGGCGAGGCTAAGCCCGAGGCCGGTGCCTTGGCCTTCCTCTTTGGTGGTGAAAAACGGATCAAAGATCTGAGGCAGGACGTCCGGTGGAATTCCAGGACCCGTGTCCGATATTTCAATTTCGACCGTATTCGCGGCGGCCGACAGGCAGGTCTTCAACATCAACTTTCCCTTGCCGTTCATGGCCTGGGCGGCATTGAGAATGATATTCATGAACAGATGATTCAGCTGCTGGATATCGGCTTGCACCGGCGGCAGGGCGGCGGCAATTTTTTTTTCGATCTCGATATTTTGAAACAGACTCTGGTTTTCGAGCAAAAACATGGTGCGGAAAATCGACTGGTTAACATCGTGGGGCTGCATGAGGTGACGGGTTTGGCGCGTAAACTCGAGCAATTCTTTAACTGTGTCCCGGCACCTTTCAGCGTCTTTGAGAATCCGGAGCAAATCCTGCCGCAGCGCTTCCTCCAGATCGTATTCCTCCAGCGCCAGTTTGGCAAACAGGGTAATGCCGCCCAGCGGGTTGTTGATCTGATGAGCGACGCCGGCCGCCAGCTTTCCAAGCGAGGCCATTTTTTCGGCCTGCAGAAGCTGAATCTGAGTTTTTTCAAGCTCCGATTTGATCCGCAGTCGCTCGCGCAAATCATGAAAAAAGCCGATGGTGGCGACTTCGCGCCCGCCCTCATAAATAATGGCGGCATACAGGCTAATGGGAATGCGTTCACCGCTTTTGGCCGACACATCTACGTGATAGGTTTTCAGTTTGCCCCGGCCGCCGTATTCGTCGCTGCGCAGTTTTTGCATGACCTGCCTGGCGCCGTCATCCGGATAGAGGTCACGGATGTTCAAACTTTCCAACGCTTCCTGCACGCTGTAGCCGAATACCTCAGCGGCCGAATCATTGAAAATGAGAATATGGCCCTTCATGTCCGCGGCGATTACACAGTCGACTGCACTATGAATCAGGTTATTTAAAAAAGCGTTGGTCCGCCTTAGTTTTTCTTCAAGAGCGTCCAGCGCCGGAAAATCAAAATCCATCATGACAAAAGCGTCAATCTGTTCTCCGGAAAAAATCGGGTAAGAATATAAACACGGTATTTTATTCGGTTGAGAGGGAGGACGATAGCCGGGACTCAAAGCCGGCTGGCCCTTGCGACCGACTTCGAGGGTGGGGCACTCCGCACACAGCGTATTGCGATCATAAAGGACTTTATAACATTTACGTCCGACGACCTCGCTTTCCAGATCGCTGTCGACAAATCCCCTGAGGGCCAATATTTCAAATTGTGGCGAAACCACAAGAATTCTGCGGTTAAAGGCGTCGATTGCCCGTAAAATAATTTTGTTTTGATCCTGCGACTTCATAGAATCCGCCCTGCATTATAATGGAAGCGGTCTGAGATAAGACCGGTTGACGGTAAGCAGAGAGTCCTGGCCCCGCTTCCAGTCCGGAGGAGGGACCAGGTTTTCAATTTTGGCATAAATTTATGCTACCGAACGAAAAATTGCAAGTAAATAGAATGAATCTTGAAACCTGGTGGCTACCCGTGCTAATGTCAAAATCTCGCATTTATGAACCAAAAGACGGTCACCTGTCGTGTGCGTATTCAATTTGAATCGGTTATGCCGTATTGGAGTACTGGAGAAATGGAGTAATGGCTAAAGTTTTGATGTCTTTTTTCAATACTCCAATACTCCACCACTCCGGCAGCGAGATTTTCAAGAACTTTCGGCAAACATAGAACTACCTTTTTTCTGATCATAGTTCCGTTAAATTTCTACCACCTTTCAGTTAGAAGGGAAAACCCACAGCATGGTGCTCAAAGATCCTGCCATCACCAATATAGCCTTTGTCGGCGGCGGTGATTTCTGCCGGGAAATTCTCGAAAAAACAACCGCGGTTTATGAACAGGAAGAGCTGTATGCCCCGATTCTGGCCGTGGCCGACCCGGATTGTGACAGCCCGGGCATAAAGCTGGCCGATGAATATGGGCTGTTAACTTTCAGGGATTACCACCAGCTGTATGACCGGCGCTACAACATCAACCTGATTATCATCCTGACGCCCGATCAGCCTATATTGGATGATATTTTGCGCACCCGGCCGCAGCGAATCCGGATTCTCGCCTTCGATGTCTTTAACATTTTCTGGAAAGCGATCGGCCGGGAAGAACGCAAGCTGCGGGAACGGACCAAAGAGATGGAGACAATTGTCAACGGCATCCAGGATTTTATTCTGGTGATCACGCCGGACATGGAAATCCTTGATGTCAACGAATCCTTTCTAACCAAGATGCACTATGCCCGTAAAGATGTCATCGGCAAAAAATGCTATCAAGTCTATCACAATGTCGACCACCTCTGTGACGGCGGGGACACCGACTGCCCCCTGAAGGAGGTCGTCCGGAACAAGCGCGAAGTGCGTAAAATTCAAACCCGCCTGATGGCCGACGGCCATAAACGCTACTACGAGGTGAATATCTACCCGATCTGGGAAAAAGACGGCAAAATCTCCAAATTTATTCATATCAGCCGGGACATCACCCAGCATAAAAAAGAGGAGAAGGAAATCACCCGACGCCTTGAACAAATGGTGGAGGACCGCACCCGCCAGTTAAAAGAGACCCACGAAAAGCTGCTGCATCAGGACAAAATGTCCTCACTGGGCAAACTGTCGGCCTCGGTAGTGCACGAGATCAACAACCCGATTGCCGGCATATTGAACCTGATCATGCTGATGAAGCGGATTTTGAGTGAAGACACCATCGCCAAAAAGCAAATGGTTCAGTTTGGGCAATATCTGAATCTGATGGAAAACGAAACCCGGCGAACCGGCCGCATCGTCTCAAACCTGCTGGCATTTTCTCGGCAGTCCAAAATGGAACCCAAACGACTGAACGTTAACCACCTGATCGAAAAAACCCTTTTCCTGAACTCAAATCTGCTGAAAATAGACGGCGTCAAGGTCAATACCAAGCTGGCTGCCGGCCTGCCGGATCTGCTCGGCTCCGAGGATCAGCTTCAGCAGGTATTCATGAACCTGGTGTCCAACGCGGCGGAATCCATGGAGGCCACCGGCGGTAAATTGAGCATCGAAACTAGACACCTGCTGCGGGAAGACAAAATTCAGATTAACTTTCAGGATACCGGACACGGTATCCCTGAAGATGATATCCCGAAACTTTTCGAACCGTTTTTCACCACCAAGAAAAAAGGCAAAGGTGTGGGCCTGGGCCTTTCGGTTGCCTACGGTATTATCGAAGAACATGGGGGATCGATATATGTGACATCGCAAGTGGGACAAGGCACGACCTTTCAGGTCAGACTGCCCCTGAAATCGGCGGCCGGCAGCTATGCTTGACGGGTTGCAGGTGTTAGAGAGGTTTCAGAACCATAATGAGATCAAAATTCGCCTACAGATTCATTCCATGAAACAAGCAACTTTCAATGCCCCTGCAGGAGGACTGGATGAGCACTGCTAAGATCCTGATCGTTGATGACGAATTGATCATGCGAGAGTCCCTATCCGGCTGGCTGGCGCGGGACGGCCACACCGTTCAGACAGCGCCCAGCGGAGAAGATGCGCTGGACAGGCTAAAAGAGATGCGCTTTGATATTATGTTGGTGGATATCAAAATGGAAGGCATCAGCGGTCTGGATGTCCTGCGTCACGTCAAAGAAAGCGACCCGGACGTGGCCGTGGTCATGATCACCGCCTACGGTTCGATTCCCACCGCCATTGAGGCCATGAAAAACGGCGCCTACGACTACATGCTCAAACCTTTCGACCCCAATGAACTGGGGGTGCTGATCGAAAAAATTATCCGCTACCAGAACCAGGCCCGCGAAATGCAGTTTTTGCGGGCGGAAGTCAAGGAGCGCACCCGCTTTGAAAGTATGATCGGCCAATCCAAGTCCATGCAGGAGGTCTTCAGCCTCATCGGTGACGTGGCTCCCAGGGAGTCGACGGTCCTGATAACCGGTGATACCGGCACCGGCAAAGGCCTGGCCGCCAAGGCGATTCACACCAACAGCCCCCGCCGCAACGGGCCCTTCGTGACGGTGAACTGCGGTGCGATCCCTGAGCATCTGATGGAAACCGAGCTGTTCGGACATCAGAAAGGGGCCTTTACCGATGCCAAAGAGACCAAAAAGGGGCGCCTGGAACTGGCCCATGGCGGAACCCTTTTTCTGGATGAAGTCGGGGAGATCAGCATGCGCATGCAAATCGACCTGCTGCGGGTGCTGGAAGATCGGGTATTTTACCGGGTGGGCGGCACCCAGCCGATGGAAGCGGATTTCAGGGTCATTGCGGCTACCAATCGCAACCTGGAAAAGGCCATCAAAGACGGAATTTTCCGCGAAGACCTTTTTTACCGCCTCAACGTGATTTCCATCAAGATGCCGTCCCTAAAGCAACGCAAAGAGGACATTCCCTTGCTGGCAGAGCATTTTCTGCAGCGTTATGTTCAGGAAACCAACAAATCCATCGACAAGATCAGCCGCGAGGCAATGGACGAGCTCATGCTGTATGACTGGCCCGGCAACGTCCGCGAGCTTGAAAACGCCATCGAACGGGCCGTGGTGGTGGGCAAGGGCCGCCAGACGCTTCCCGAGGATTTGCCGATATTCTGCCATGTCCCCTCTCCTGCCCTCCGGAGCAATGCGCTGCAGGAAGTTGAAAAAAACCACATCCGGCAAATATTACTGGACAACGACTGGAATATTGCACGCAGCGCCAAGATACTGGGCATCGACCGTTCAACCCTTTACAGCAAAATCAAGAAATATGAAATTGAAAAGGGTTGAGCTTGCCTTCCCGAACCCAACATAACATCCTGATTTCTCCCATCGGAAAATTTAGCACCGTGCTGATTGAGGCAGTCGCCGCGGAAATCGAGCGGGTTTTCGACTTTCCAACCAAAATCGAATTCGTCCTGCAAGATCTCTCATTTGCACTGGATGCAAACCGCAATCAATACCACTCAACCGCGATTCTGGAGCAGCTGGCCGCCAGAATCCCTGCCCAGTCCGTCAGAGTGCTGGCCATCACCCAGGTGGACCTGTTCATTCCGATTTTGACCCATGTGTACGGGGAAGCCCAGCTGGGGGGTGCCGCCTGCATTGTCTCAACGTTTCGATTGAACGAAGGACGGTCGGGAATAAATATTGCCCCCCTGCTCATCGAACGCGTCGTCAAAGAAGCCGTCCACGAAATGGGGCACACATTTAAGCTGCGGCATTGCCCGGAGCACGCCTGCATTATGCATTACTGCCGCAATGAAGAAGATGTCGACCGCAAATCCGATCAGCTCTGCCGCTACTGCAAGGTCATGCTGGATGATGAAATCAAAAGGTTGAAGCCGAAGGGCTGCTGAAAAGATCGAAATCTACCGGAAAGGATCAGTTGAGGTGGAGAAGCATCAGGGCGCCTTTCGCAGAGTGTGCCGGCGCAGATACTCCACGATATCACGCTGACCGTATTGGGTGGCCATTTGCAGGGCGGTTAGTCCGTTGCCGTTTTTTAGGCCGGCATCGGCGCCCGCTTCAATCAACACAGCGACCGTCTCTTTATCGCCGGCCAAAACAGCCGCATGCAGGGGCGTCATCGCTCTGTCGTTTTTGGCGTTGACATCCGCGCCCCTGGCAATCAGCAGGGACACCGCCGCGGTGCTTCCGGCCAACGCCGCCGCATGCAGCGGCGTCACACCGTCTTTGTCTCTGGCATTGATATCCGCACCTTTGGATATGAGCAGTTCCAGGGTCTCGGTATTGTCGCGCCAGGCGGCCGCATGCACCGGCCTTAAGCCACGCACGTCCCCGGCATCGATTTTAGCCCCCCGCAGGATAAGAAGCTCCGCCGCTTGGGTATAGCCCAGGACGGCCGCAATATGCAAGGGCGTTTCCCCGAGATTATCCCGGTTATTGGCATCGGCGCCGGCGTCGAGCAGCGCTTCGAGCTGAGGGATATCATTTAATCTCACGGCCTCATTAATAGGCAATTCGGAGATGGCCTCCGCGGTGCTCAACCTGGATTTGGTAAGTTCATCCAATTGCCCGGTCGCCGGCAATCCGTTATCGCTTTGAAAGCTCTCCAGTGCCTCGGTTGTCTTTTGGCCCCAGATTCCATCGGGATTCCCGGGATCGTATCCCAGTTCCTTCAGCTTTTTTTGCACCTGATAAACTTCATGGTCATTTGGGTCTGCGGCGCCAGCCCCGGAATAAGCGGCACAGAAAATGATTACCAGCGCGGTGAGTATTACATTTTTCATCTCATAAAAAGCCCCCCGTTGACATCGATGGTTTCGCCATTGAGGAACGAATTGTCTATAATGAACTTGATCGTTTGGGCAATGTGAATGGGATCCCCATTCTTTTGCAATGGATTTCCTTTGCGCCAGGCCTCCAGTTGCTCAGGCGTAGAAACCTTATCATGGAACGGTGTAATGATCACTCCCGGCGCCACGGCGTTGACCCTGATGGTCGGCGCCAGCTCCTTGGCAGCCCCGCGGGTAAAAGAATCCAGCGCCGCTTTTGAAGCGCCATAGGCGGTGGCAGTTGGAGCGCCATGGCGCATGGCCACCGAACTGATGTTGATGATGTTCGGATCCAGCCCCTTTTCGAGCAGCGGTATAAACAGGGAGGTGACCATCATCGCCGAAAAGGTGTTTAAAGCAAAAATTTGCACCATCAGGTCCCAGTCGCATTCTTTGACCGGTTTTCTTTTTATGAGCCCGCCGGCATTGTTTACGAGGACATCGAGTTTATCCACTTTTTCCGCCACGGCCTTGAACAGGGACCGGCAGCCGTCTTCTGCGGACAAATCAGCCTGCACAAGCTGCGCTTTGCCCCCATTGGCTTCGACATCGGCAGCAACCTTCTGCGCCGCTTCCTTGGATGCGAAATAGTGGATAAATATCTGATTGCCCTGCGCCAAGTGGCGAGCCGTCTCTGCCCCCAGTCCGGTGCTGGCACCGGTTATGAGTATAACTTTAGACATAATTTTTCCTCTCTTTTTGTGATGCTTGCGTGGTTGTATTTTTTCGAAAAAAGCCTGATTATTTCAAACCGGTGATCTCAACAGCGTCCATATCGCTAAAGGTCTGATTGTCTCCCAGCATACCCCAAATGAATGCATAATTCGAGGTGCCGGCACCTGCGTGGATCGACCAACTCGGTGAAATGACGGCCTCTTCATTTCGCATGACGATGTGCCGGGTTTCATCCGGTTGACCCATCAAGTGCAGCAGGATCGCGCCCGGAGCCAAATCGAAATAAAAATATACTTCCATCCGGCGTTCATGCGTGTGGCAGGGCATGCTGTTCCACACGCTGCCGGCCTCAAGGACCGTCATCCCCATCACCAACTGGCAGCTTTGCACGCCGGCCGGATGAATATACTTATGCAGCACCCGGACATTGGCTTCCGCGGGTGTACCCAGCCGGGTGACTTCAGCCTCGGTCCGGTTGATCTTGACCGTAGGATATTGTTTGTGGGCCGGGCCGCTGAGCACGTAAAAATGAGCCGGGTTTTCCGGGTCAAGGCTTGCAAATATGACCGTTTTTGCGGTCTTACCGATATAAAGGCCGTCGGTTTTGTCGAGTTCAAAATCCCGGCCGTCGACGTTGACCTTGCCCGGGGGCCCCACATTGATAATGCCCATCTCACGGCGTTCCAAAAAGTAATCCGTACCCAGCTCTTTGCCCGTTCCCAGCGGCAAGGGGTCAACCGGACATATACCGCCGATAATCATACGATCAAAGTGACTGTACGTCAACCCCATCCTGCCCCGGGTAAAGAGCTCCTGCAGCAGAAACTCCGAACGGATGCGATCGGTGCTGTAAGTTTGAAAATCGTTTGGGTTTGATGGATACCTTATTTCCATAATGAAAAATCCTTTCCTTAATTACTCCGCCCTGAAAAATAGACCGTTCAGGGTTGTATTTGCTTTTTGCCAACTGAAGAAAGCCTTTCAATCCAAGGGCCGGCGGATTAATTACTTAATGCTCCGCATTTTTTCTTTTTATTTTTCAGGGTGGATTAATTCCCCATTCCTTTAAACTTGGCTTTTAATTTTTCAACTTGATCCGGCCGGGGTGGACAAAATATACCGATCCCTTTAAAGCCGGTTTTTGTCTCCGGCGCCGCGGTATCGGATCGATGACGACTACCTCCGATGAAAGGAACCGGATATGGCCCGCGCGTGGCCCTTGATTGCATGAATTTCCGGATCGATGCCTCGGTCGCTGTAAATGTATGACGGAAATGCCATACTGATGGCACAGGTGATTTCAGCGGCAATACCGAAGACCGGCGCCGCCACACACATAACGCCGCGGGTAATTTCTTCCCAATCAATCGCATATCCGTGCTCTTTTATTGTTGCCAATTCTTTCCGCAGCACCAATGGATCCGTGATCGTTTTCTCTGTGTAGGCTTGCAGCGGTGGTGATAAAATTGCTGCGATTTCCGCCGCGGCCGCATGGGCCAGAAGGACCTTGCCCATCGCGGTGCAATGCAGTGGAAAACTTTTTCCAACTTCGGAGAAAAGTTTGATTCCAAAATCCCGCGACTCGATCTTATCGACAAAAATGCCCTCGCTGCCGCTTCTGATGCCCATATTGCAGGTATGTTCGGTTTCCTGATGCAGCTGAATAAGCTGGGGATGAACTTGTTGGCGCAGGTCAAAGTTGGACATGACCTCAGCACCCAGACCGGCCAGTTTGAGCGTGCCGCGGTACATCTTGGTGTCCGCAACAAAAGACAGGTACCCAATGCCGGTCAGATACTTTAAAATACGGTGCGCCGTGGATTTGGGCAGCCCGGTCTTGGCCACAACCGCAGCGAAATTCAGCCCTGTATTCTGATGGGAAACGACCGTCTCAATCACGGCAAATACTTTTTCTAATGAGCTCAAGATATCGTTATTTCTTAAAAATTAGTTTTTTAACTTTTGAATGACTTTGACGATGCGCTGGATGCTATATCCGGTCATAATAACACCTGACAGGGGCATGCCGGCGTACCAGAGCGGCCGCGGCCATTCCAAAATAGGCGAACGATCATTGGCCGATATCGTCAATTCATAACCATAATAGGTAAATATCATAAAAAAGGAAAGCGAGAGCAGACCGACCAGCAGGCTGTGGATTAAGCCGCTGCGCGACTGCCCCAGTTTGCTTGCAAACGCATCCACGCGGAAATGTTCATTGCGGCGCCAGAGGGCGGCAGCTCCCATAAAAACCATCCAGGCAAAGGCCCATTCGACCGCTTCGTCCGACCAGCTTAAATTCGCGATCGGAAAGAAGCGCACAAAGACCACGCCGCTTAAAACAACCGCCAGCATCACCATGCATCCGATACTGAACCAACGCAGGATCCGCTCTATCCAGCGGTCTAATTGAATAAAAAATTGAACCATACCTGCCTGCCGTGAGAATTCATCCGCCGAGCGGGGGTTCTCAGAAGCGCCCTTGAAAGGGGCGGATGCAATTTGTCAATGAATTAATTCCTAGCCCGGACAAGCCGGAACCAAAAAGGACAATTTAATCACGAAAGCACGAAAGGACGAAGATACGAAAAAAGACAATATAAATTTCGTGCTTTCAAAATTTCGTGTTTTCGTGGTGAAAAAGTTTTTGCATAAAATGCAAAGAATTCAAAATTAAAACCATAAGGGTTGTTTGCGTACAAAATTCAGGTAACGACCTCTTTAACGCGGCATCAACAGGTCGGGTATACCCAGTGAAAACACCGGCACATAGGTTATGAGTATCAGAACAATAAATATACCGAGAAGATAGGGCCAGAGTTCCTTTGACAGGCTGCCGACCGGAACATCGCTGATGCTTGCGACCGCATACAGCGACATCCCGACCGGCGGTGTCAGCAGCCCCAGCATCGAACACAGAATCATAATCACCCCGAATTGAATCGGATCTACGCCGAATTGCTGAATCAGCGGCATAAAGACGGGAATGGTAATGACCAACACGGCGATGCCTTCCAGAAAACATCCTAAAATTAGCAGGATGGCAATAATGATCAGCATGAGAATCCATTTGGTGCTGCTCAAGGAGGTCAAACCGCTGATTACCTGTTGGGGTATCTGCTGGTGGATCAGCAGCCACCCGAGAAAACCCGCAGCGGCAATTATAAATAACACCTTGACGCTCTGATTAATGGTTTCCCACAGGATTGCCGGCAGCTCTTTGAGTTTAATCTCGCGATATACGAAAAGGCCCAGCAGCAGGGCGTAAATCGAGGCCACCACGGCGGCCTCCGTCGGAGTAAAAATGCCCCCCAGAATGCCGCCGATGATCAGCACCGGCATGCACAAAGCAAAGAATGAATCCCCGGCGCTGATCCATAATTCCCGGAATGATGCTTTGGGGCCCTTGGGATATCCGCGCCGCTGGGACACGAAATAAACGGCGATCATCATGGCCAGGCCCATCATCACCCCCGGCAGACACCCGGCCAGAAAAAGACGCCCGACCGACTCGCCGGTGATGCTGCCGTAAATGACAAAAGGTATGCTGGGGGGAACCACCGGGCCGATCGTGGATGACGCCGCGGTCACGGCTGCGCTGAATCGTCTGCCGTAGCCGGCTTTTTGCATTGCTTCCAATTCAACCAGCCCCAGGCCGGCGGCATCGGCCACGGCCGCTCCGGACATGCCGGAAAAAATCATACTCGAAACAACATTGACATGCCCGAGTCCGCCTTGGAGGTGTCCGACCAGGGCCTGGGCAAATCGAAAGACCCTGTGGGTGATGCCGCCCCTGTTCATCAGATTGCCGGCCAGAATGAAAAAGGGTATTGCCAAAAGCGTAAAGCCGGTGGTTGCCGAATACATTCGCTGGGCCAGCATCGGCAGGACAAAGGCCTCCCCCAGAAAAATGAATGTGCCGACCGCTGTCAGGCCCATGGCGACGGCAATCGGAACCCCCAGGAGGATGAGCGCCACCAGCACAGCGAATATCGCTAACGTCAGCATTACCTGCTTTCCTTCCGACCGGTTGGATTCGAAACTTTAGCGGGCGTCGTCTACCATCTTTAGGAATTTGGCAACGTTCTCTTCACCGGCATATTTGGAGATGCGGTCGTAGGCAGGCTGCATGGCCTTGCGGAATTTGGCAACATCAGGCTGGGTTACCTGCATGCCCTTATCCTTGAGCTTTTGGATCAGTTCGCCCTCTTCCTCCACCATGCGGTCGCGAAACCATTGGCCGGCCCTTTTGCTCTCCTCTTTGACAATAATCTGCTGTTCGGGAGTCAATTTGTCCCAGGTCCTTTTGCTCATGACATGCACCATGGAATTGTAGACGTGGCGGGTGAGGGCCAGGTACTTCTGGACTTCATAGATTTTAAAGTGGTAAATAACGGCCAGGGGGTTTTCCTGTCCATCCACAACGCCCTGCTTCAGCGCATTGTAAAGTTCGGGGAAAGCGATTTTGGTGACCACTGCGCCACAGGCCTCCATGGCAGCCTGGAGCTGCAATTCGGGCGGTGTGCGCATTTTAAGTCCTTTCATGTCGTCGGGTGTCATCACGGGCCTGACATTGTTGGTGACATTGCGAAAACCCCACTCCCAGTTTGAAAGGAATACCAGATTCTGGGATTCCAGCTTGGGCGCCACCCAATCCTTGAAGGGACCATCCAGCACCCGCCAGCAATGCTCGTAATCGTCATAGACGAACGGCAGCATGACGACGGAAAACTCGCGGACATACTTATCCAGCGCCCCCTGGGTGGGCAGGCTCATGTCGATGACGCCGAGTTTGTTCTGCTCAAGCACTTCCGGGGGAGATCCCAGAGCATTGGACGGGTAGATCTTGACGGTGATCTCACCATGGGTGCGCTTTTCGACGGCTTCGGCAAACATCAGGGTGGCTTTATGGCCCGGATGAGTTTCGGCCGCATAATGGCCGAACTTCAACTCCAGCGCCAGAACCGGCGACACCACCCATCCTGCCAACAAAAATAGGCCAACTAAAATGACAACAATTTTTGCCTTCATCTTGCTCCTCCTTTCCAGAGTAAAAAAGGTTTTGCGGCAGCCAGCGGATGAAATGCAGTCCTGCTGCCTGCGCACTTTCGCGCCAACCGATTCATGCGCTGTTGATTGCGGGTTAACCCTAACCCGGACGAGCCGGAACCAAAAAGGTTTCTCGCTAAGACGCAAAGACGCCAAGATTAACTTAATAATTTACCTTTGCGGCTTTGTGAGAAAATTTCTTATCACGATCTGTTTAACTCTTTATGTGGGGTAGAAATAAGACCGTCGCTATTGCTGGGACGATGCGCAGGCCGGATATTCGGTCATGGACCGCAAGTGATATGCAAAAATATCCGATATCCGGAAACCAGCATCCAGCTCCCAGCATCCAATAATATTGCCGCGTGCGCAAAATTTGGTTAAGAGAACCTGAGTTCCAAATATGAAACATGTTTTCACATTTAGAAACAACCTATTTTTTCCCGATTGGTTTGTCAAGAAGAAAATGGGATGTGCGGTTGGACGATCTGGTGGATTGTTTTTTTTGTTGGGAGGGCTTAGTTCGCTCCGCTTATCCCGCTTTCAACGGGAGAATAGAAAAAAGAAGGGAAGAATAGAAGAAGGTAAGAATAAAATATTGGGACCATTAGTGTTCCATCTGGTTGAAAAATAATACGGTTCATGGGGTAAACAAACCAGGGATCGAAAAAACATCAACAGAGCATTTAAAAAACTTCGAGACGGATTCTTTAGCTGCGCGGTTTTTGCACCAGACCCAAAGTGGTCATCGAAATCGCCGCCCAGGCCGCATTGGATCCGAGGGTTTTTTGAATCTCCCGGCTGCAGTCGTAGGTTCTTGCGGAGTATCCGGCTGCCAGGGATTTGATTTCACCTGCAATTTTGCCGAGCTTTTTTTGAATCGGCCGATAGTCGTCGACCTTGCTTATCTGGAGCTGCAAACGTCTGAGCTGCGAAACCAGCTTTTTTCTTTTTTCATCGAACTGGTCGTCGCCCAAAAGATTTTCGGTCTGCCGGATATAATTCAGGGACCTTCCAATCAGCGTATAGGCTTCTCTGGGATCCGCCGCTTTTATCCCCTGCCCTTTTAAACCCCTTTTTCGGTGCAAGGCGTTGATGGCTCCGCCTTCATCAAGCGAACCGAATTCATTTTCCGCTGAAGGCTCGCCGCCCAGACAGGAAACGGCGCTCATCCATTTTTCCAGCTCCGCCTGCAGGATCGTCATTTCCCGGTAAGCCGGCTCATTTTCGATGTTCTCCCGGTAGGTTTTATACAGTTCGTATGCCAGGAATCCGACCCCCACCACCGTACCGGTGCGCCCGAGCACTTTCGCGCCTGTTCCCAGACGCCGCAACGTTTTTTCACCCATTCCCCCGGCAATTTTTCCGCCGAAAATTTTCAACTGCGAAGCACTCATGGGACCTCCAGCTTGTGTCTGAAATAACAAACATCTTAATATATTTTTGAGGGAAAATAAAGTTGCAGTTGAAACCTGAGTCGATAAAATTCCAAGATCCAAATTACAAATAACAAACAATACCTAAAGTTCAATATTCAATGACCAAAACAAGTTTGCCTTCAACCGGACCCGTGTAAAAATTATGTGTCTGCACTTTCCCACCTCCAGGCTAAAGACCTACGACATAAAACATGCGCAGCATAAAGTAATTAATTCGCCGGAGATCAAATCTGCACACATTGTCAGTTTTCAAAGAACAACTCACACTCCCGTAAGTGGTGTCTTTCAGGGCGAATTAATTACCCGTGGAACCGGCTGTTCCAGTCATATTCCCGGGAGGTGACTTTGTCTTCCATTCTGCGAATGCGTTTCTCCAGATGCTTCCATTTGCCTCTGAGCCGCGCGGCGGCATCAGTTGCTCTGCGACGGTCGCGGCCGCCGACCTTTTTTTCCGGGGCATTCCCGGCATCGACCACCGGCTCCGATTTCATCAATAGGGCCGCCAGGATATAAATACCCATCACGGGCCAGAGCCCGGTAAAAATCAGCAGGACGACAACGACGGCCCTGATCCAGAACACCGAGATGTCAAAGTAGTCGCCCACCCCCCTGCAGACCCCCAGGATAACGCCGCTGCGGGAGCGGTAAAGTCCACGCTTGGGCATGCGGTTATAAATGCTCATGGTTAAGATCCCCTCTCTTATTGTCGGCGACAATGGTTTCCAGCACATCGACCCGATCTTCCATCCGGTCGATGGAGGAGGCTTTTAACGCTTTCAGTTCGAATTCAATCTCTTCATCCAGCGCGAGTCTTTCCAGTTCGTCTTCCAAGGCCGTCCGACGGCCGTAATTGACCAGGCCGGCTTCGGCCTCCATGTGCTCGATGCGGTTTTCAAGCTCTTCAAATTTGAAGAGCGCATCAGCACTGTCCAAACGCCGCATCTCTTCCTGGGCCCGTTTTTTCCCGGCAGCGTGAATATGGCGCTGCACCAGCAGTCGTTCTTTTTCGCGGGCGGTTTTCAATTTGTCTTCAAGCTGCTGGATGTCATCCTTGTATTGCGCCAGCAGTCCTTCATGTTCGCTCAATTCATTTTTCAGCATTTCGGTTCGCTGAAGATATCGGCGCTTTTCAAGCAGCGCTTCCCGGGCCAAATCATCACGCCCTCTGTTGACGGCCAAATTGGCCCTGTCTTCCCAGTAACCAACCCGTTTTTCAATGGACTGCAACTGGCGCTCAACTTTTTTATTTTCTGCCATCACCCCGGCGCAGGCGGCCTTGAGTTCGATCAGCGTATCTTCCATGTCCTGAATCATCAGCTTGATCAGTTTTTCCGGATCTTCCGCCCGGTCGAGCATGGAGTTGAGGTTGGAGCCGACAATATCTCGAAATCGTGTAAATATGCCCATGACATGACCTCCTTTTTGTTTTCTCTGCTTGAGCTTTTTTAATAGCACGGACCATGCCAAGCGGATATCTGTACACAAGGTTCTGATATTGCATTAAATTATTATTTAAGAAAGCATGGATGGGAGGTAGTTAAAACCACATATTGGTATAATCAACCAAATATTATAGCATTTTTTACCACCCTCTTGGAGGGACTTTAGAACTCAAGGATATTTAGGTGGGCAGCTTGAAAAACGGCTCTGCGCTCCGGGCCGTTGCGCCGTCTTTGATTGAGCGTCTCCCTGCGGTCGGTAATTTGGCGTCGATCCTTGTTCGACCTTATTTCCCAGAGGTAAATAATCTCTGTTCTTTTTCGTCTCTCAACAAAAGCGCGTTGACCGCCATTATCTATGAATGGCACCAAGCCGTCTGTGCCGCTCATCACGAATCCTCCAAACTGGTGCAAATTCCGTCTTTGATTTCAGTCGGGTATCAAACTCTTTTTTTCAACTCCCAAGCAAAACGCGATGGTCCCTTCAGGAGTAGATGGATCCACTCAGAGAGGTGTCGCCATGGACCGTTCACCCCTTGCTTTTTATAAAAATTAAGGTGAGACGGGTAGAATGATCAGCGAACCGATTAAATAGAGAACATCACCGGGCAGATTTCAGAAGTGAACAGAAGCAAAAAATGAGTAGCTTTCGTCGGATCCAGGTGTGAGACAGCGCAATGCAGAAATACCCGATTACACTCCCATAAGGGCACCGGGTATCAAAAGTCAAGCAAATTTTTTGCCGGCCGGCTCATGTCTGCAGAAAAAGCCGGGTGAGTTTCCGCCAGCCCGCACCGGGAAGGTTGCCGCAGATATCGTCTCCCAGATACCCGCCGTCGGCCGCCAGCGGTCCGACTTCCTCCTCGATCACGCGATAGAGCCGGTCGATCTCGGCATCCAGATAGGCGCCGGCCTGTTCACCAATCATCAAGTTTTTAAGATCATGGCGCAGCGTGTCCGAATGCAGCCGCATCACCCAGCCCCGGGTGTAGGGATCCTGGTTGGCAAGGCCGCCTTTTTCCCTTAATTCAGGATTAATGTCGGTGACCACACCGCTGATGGGGGACTTTAACCAGGCCGTGTTGGAACTGCGCTTCAGCAAAATATCACCGCGATTCTGCGCAGCCATTTTACCCATCAGCGGCGCTTCAATTCGATCAAGGGGCCCCAGCAGACGCAGCGCGAAATCATCGAGTCCGATTCGGACCGTTGATCCTTCTTCAATTTTCACCCAGGCATGGCCCTGGTGCAGGTAATAGCCGTGGGGCAGTTTAAAGCCTTTAATATCGAGAACGTCAACCGGGCGAACCACGGCATGCACCGTGTATTGATCGCTGAAATATTGATCGAACTCGCAATTGCCGCACTGGTAGTCATGGGTGCAGGCCCTAAAATCGATGCGACCCTTTAAGTGGTGCAGGCAGGGCTGTTTCCAGGGGGCAAGCTCTCTTAGGCGGTCTTTCCAATAGACGATTTTGCTGCGCTTGCCGACCGGCCGTTGACCCCCCGACGGCATTTCCTTGTTTTGGCGGGCCGTGCGCCGCAGGGCCCGGTCAAACCGGCAGGCTTCGCAATGATAATCGAACCCGCAATCTTTATGCCGGACCACTCCGGCCTGCATCCAGATGCAGCGGGTATATTTTTTTTGAGGCGTTTGTTTTAGTCGATTTAATTCCATTTTTGTGCCCCTTGCCTGTAAATCTCTTTTCAGGGTTTGCCGGTTTTCGGTTGAACCGGTTTGCCCGCTGCCAAATAATTGATTGACGTGTTAACGGGTCACGGACCAACGGGCTCAACCTCTTTAGGTCCTCAGAAAGGCATGGGTGAGGTTTTTCCAACCCAGATCGGGCAGATTCCCGTAGATATCGTCGGCCAGATAGCCGCCGTCGGCCGCCAGCGGGCCGGCAACCTCTTCGATCATGTTTTCCAGGTTGACCACTTCATTATTCATCCAGGCCAGGCTTTTTTGATCGGCCATGAGTTTGCCCATGGTTGCCTTGACATCAGGGGTGCGCACCATAAAGAGCCACCCGCCCCCATAAGGCTCGCGATTCGCCATATCCGGCTTTTCCCTGATTTCCGAGTTCACCTCCACGATCACCCCGTCAATCGGTGAGAGAACATCAGCCCGATTTTCCTTGCGTTTCAACCCCCAGCCGACTTTGCCCTGGTCCAGTTCTTTGCCCATTAGCGGCAGGTCCAGGGCGTCGGCCCGGCCGAGCACTTTGTGCGCGAAATCATCGAGTCCGATGCGGATGTATCCGCCGCTCTCAATCCGCGCCCAGGCGTGGCCGTCGTGAAAATAATACCCCATCGGCACGTCGAAGCCTTTAACCTTCTGCACCTCGCAAGGCATACTCTTGCTCTTGGCAGTCCAGACATCTTCGAAAAACTGGTCAAAGTCACAGGCGGCACATTGGTAGTCATAAGCGCAGGTGCGGCGCTCAATCCGGTGGGTCAGACTGTGGCGGCAGACCCGGTCCATATCCGGCCTAAATTTCATGGCGGCCTGCCAGCTCCGCTGGCTGCCTTTCTCCGCTTTTTGGCCCATGGCGCGATCGTATTTGCAGGTGGTGCAATCGTAATAGTTGTCGCAGTTTTTAAATTTGGCCACCCCGGCCTGCATCCAGAGGCAGGGATTGACCGCCGTGGCCTTTTTGTCGGGTTTGACCAACCAGACCTGGCCGCCGATTACCGACCCGATTTCCCGGCCGGAGTCCAAATCCTGTCCGCTGCCTTTGCGATATGTCGATCCGAACCCCACCCAGCTCCTTCTTTCTTCATGCTTTTGGTCAGCCATTTGTCCCTCTCCTTTGTTGATTGAAAGTTAGTTGTTTGCGTTCATAAAAAGCAAACGGTGTGCCAGCCCGATGACCGCCATTCCAATATTGTTATATCTTACTGTTATAATTGTGCAAAATAATATTGCTATCGAAGCACTAACGACTGTCGCCTCGAATTCATGTAGTTGCAATTTCCCACAGCCAGCGGCCAAACCGCGTTCCCTATCATCCCTGAAGCAAATAGATGCAAGTGTTTTTAGATGGTTATACAGCTGCCGTTTTTTCCTACATAGGAGTTGAATTTTACAACACCGCCAACCGCACAGTTGAAATCCCGGGTCAATACTGATATGAAAGTCTGAAACCACAAGAAAAATCCCGCCCCAGCTTCCGGCCCGCAGGCCTGCAACCCGGCTTCCTGCCGGTAGAGCTTACAGATTGGACAGAGGGGCGGACAGATTCCGAATTTTAGAACGAGAGGAGGCGGACATGGATTTTGAAAATTTAGCAGCCATTTTGGAATTCGCCATTGAAAAAGAAATCGAGGCGGCGGAATTCTATGCCGAGATCAGCAAGGAAGAAGGCTTTTCCGGCACCAGAAAAATGTTTGAGGAATTTTCTCAGGAAGAACGCAAACACCAAAAAATGCTTGAAGATTTCAAAGCACACGGCCTGACCGCAAGCATGCAGAATTACCAGTTTAAATGGATTGCCGATATTAAGCGCAGCAATTATGTCGTCGATCTCGAATACAGCCCCGGGATGGGCTACCACGAAATCCTCATGCTGGCCATGAAACGGGAAGAAAAAGCGCTGAAACTGTACAACGATTTTTTAGACCGGTCCGAGTCTGAAGACAGCCGGACCTTGTTTAAGGTGCTGTGCCAGGAAGAAGCCAAGCACAAACTGGCCCTGGAAACCTTGTATGATGACTATATGGCCAAGATGGGGGACTAGGGGAAGGCGGAATTTCTGGAACGACGATTGACGAATGAAGAATGAACAATTGCCTTAATTCGTCATTCGACAATCTTCAATCGTCATTCCAAAGGGCAGCCGGTGCAGTCTTTGATCAGGTTTTTTAGTTTATTGTTCAGCACCGAGTAGGAGAAATATTTTTTGGCGGTCTCGTAATTGTGGCTTACCATTTTTTGGCGGAAGTCCGAATCGGCCAGCACTTTCCGGGTTTTTCGAACCGCTTCATCCGACACGTACCCGTCAATTTCGATAACCGAAAAACCTTTAGGCTTGATGTCCATTGTATAGATCGAATAGGTGTTTACCACAATAGGCCGACAAAAATAAATGGCTTCCAGAAACGCATTGCCGAATCCTTCGTATGTCGACGGGTAGGTTACCAGATCGGCATGGGGATAGACGTCCTCCAGAGTGTAAATCTTTCGTCCGTTTTTGGCAGTCCCCCGCTGTTCATTGATGATGTCGGAAACAAAATAGGTATCGACGTTCATCAACTTGGAATATTCGCGCACCCGCCGTTCGTAATCATAGCCCTCATCTCCGGAAGCATGGGAGATGACCAGCTTGGCTTTCATGCCCAGCCGGCGCACCAGTTCAATCGCGTGCTCGATGCCTTTGCGTTTGACAACCCGCGTCGGCTGAAGAATCAGCATCTCATCCTCGGCCACACCCAGAGCCGTGCGCACATCGGATGCGTAGTCATCTTCGCCGGCGGCTGAATTTTCGGAATCCAACCCGCAGGATGCAACGTCTCCCGGCGGCGGATTTTCAAAATCCATGACATTGGGGATTGTGGTTGAAGAAATGCCCGTGCGCAGACTCAATTGGTTACCCGCCGAAGAGTTGATCACCACGTGCTTAATCGGCGGCAGGTGCGGCGGAAACGCCATGTTGAGATATTCCCAGGCCGCATTGATCATAAAGTGCTGGCGCTCCCAGAAAAAATCGTGATGATGCGCGATGGTCGGCATCCCGGTTTCGGAAATCAGTTCGGTAAGGGCGATGCCCAGGGGGATGTTCAACGGAATCGTCAGCACATTTTCGGGGACGAGCAAATCAATATCGAATTTTTCAATGAACCTGTAAAGTTCATTTTTCAGCTTGCGTTTGAGCTCGTAAATTTTTTGCGTGACAAAGCGCCCCCGCACCCGGGCGCCAAAGCAGTTGAGATACACATCCTTTATATCCGGGTGCTTAAAATGGGCTTCTGCAACCCAAAAAGAATTCTCCGGCGGCCGGTCGAGTTCGCCGGCGAAATAATAGCATGAAAATCCGACGCTCTCGAAGACATCGGCCCACTTGGCCGTCTCCAGGGAAACGCCGTCGGTTCCGGCAAAACGCGTGGATACAAATCCCACACTATGGTTTCGGCTGCAAAACGAGCAATATCCCATCCTGAATACCTTCTGGTCAGACAATATCGTTGTTTAAACTTCCCGGTGCCGGAAGCATTCCACGGCATGATCATTCACCAAACCGACGGCCTGCATAAACGCATAGCAGATGGTGGGCCCCACGAATTTGAATCCCCGCTTTTTGAGGTCAAGGCTCATGGCGGCCGACTCCTTGGTCTGCGCAGGGATTTGATCGGCGGTTTTCCAGACGTTTTTCAAAGGTCTTCCACCAACAAACTGCCAGATATAGCGGTCAAAGCTGCCGAATTCCCGCTGAACAGCCAAAAATGAGGCGGCATTTTGAACGGCAGCCTCCATTTTCAATCTGTTGCGGATAATTCCTTTATCGCTCAGCAGTAATTTAACCTGGGCGTTGTTGTAGGCGGCTATTTTGTGGGGATCAAAATGATCGAAGGCTTTGCGGTAGTTATCGCGTTTCTTTAGAATAGTAATCCAGCTCAAGCCGGCCTGCGCGCCTTCGAGCACCAAAAATTCAAATAGCTTGCGGTCATCATGCAGGGGAACCCCCCACTCCGTATCGTGGTATTCTATGTAGAGGGGATCGCTCCCCGCCCAGCTGCACCTGGTTTTCATGAAACTCCTCCTAACTAACTAAATAGGTAAAACCCAAGGGCCTTGTCAACGGATTCGGTAGGCGCCAATTCCGTCCCGACTTCCGAACCATTGATGTTGCGGATGATTACTTTTTTCCTGACCAGTGATCGATGGGTATCGTCGAGACGAAACTCAACCTGAATAAGGTCGCCGGGCACACATCCGTGATCATCATTTATCACCAGCTTCATTCCATTGAGGGACAAATCCTTGACCGTCATCAAACCGCTGTGCACCCCCCTACCGTCTTCAATGCGAATGTAGGTTCCGTGCAGGCGCGTTTCTTTGCGGTATTTTTTGCGTTTTTCAAGAATGGAGGTATACGCATACCCGCACGGGCACTTGACATTCACCTTGACGACCTTATCGAGAGCGACATATTTTGAGACATTCACCCGTTTGGTGTTCTGACATTTCGGACAGACAAAAGTCGCCATCTGTTTGCTGGTGATATAAATTTTTTCGAACATTGTATTTTCCCCGACGGCACACCGGTGAATAAATGGACAACTTGTGAGACCTCTCAATGAACTTTTTTATCACGAATGGCCGATTTTTCAAACATGATTTTTGCTGCGATCTCCCACCGCGCCCCGCGGCCGTTTCCCGACGGTCTGAAGCCGGCCTTTTTGCGTCGGCCCATTGGTATCCCCACGGTTCAAAGCCGGCTGAGGTCCGCAGCGCTGCCTTGCAATAAACCCTTGGCGGATGTGCTTTAGACCCTTGGGGTCCGGCGTTCTTTTTTTCGAGCAGCTGAAAAATCGACATTGCTGACCTGGTGAAAGGGCTGGGATTCGTGGCATCTCGTGATTTTCTTCTCGTAAAACTGCGAAAAACAGGCATTTGCTTATTGACTTTCGGAGAGATTTGCGATAAATTTAACTCAACAAAGCTTATAAAGGCTTTGGACTTCAACTCTCTAAGAGGAGGCAGAAATGACAAAAGCAGATTTAATTGACAAAATGGCAAAAGACGCTAATGTTTCGAAAGTAGCGGCCGGCGCGGTTCTTGACTCTTTCATGGCCAACGTTACCAAGGCCTTGAAGAAAAAAGACGGCAAGGTCACGCTGGTCGGGTTCGGTACCTTCATGAAAACCCGCCAAAAAGCACGCAAAGGCCGCAATCCCCAGACCGGTGCGCCGATCAAAATCAAGGCCCGCAATGCCGTGAAATTCAAGGCCGGCAAAAAACTCAAAGAATCCGTCTAAGTCAGCTTAAGACCTAAAAAAGGCAGTTCTTCGGCTTGCACCAAGCTGGAAACTGCCTTTTTTTTTGAAAATTAAACTTGATTTTCCGCTCCCGGCCATTAGATTGTGGCTAACGGGCGCAAGGCATCAAAGTCCGCACACGACCCGGTTACCGTGCCGTTGACCGGGTAAAAGTACAAGCCCCCGGGTTGGGGCATTCCTGAGTCACAGGAGGCGCATCTGATGAGCGACAACATGCCGGACCGGCAAGATGAGACAATTACTGAGATCGATGAAGAAATCACCGAACCCCCAAATTACAAGGTGCTGCTGTATAACGATGACTTCACGACCAAGGCATTTGTGGTGGAAATCTTGATGGCCGTGTTCAACAAAGCCCTGGAAGATGCCACCCGGCTGATGTGGCATGTGCATAAGAACGGCGTCGGTGTTTGCGGCATTTATCCGCTTGAAGTGGCGGAAACCAAAATCACAACGGTGGCGGAATTGGCCCGCGAAAACGGGTTCCCGTTGAAGTTAAATTTGGAGGAAGAATAGAGATTGCCGATCTGGGTTGATAGGTTCCGCGTTAGGGTCCCAAACCTTTAAACCCCTATCGAAGCAAGGGAGATTGAAGCGATGCCGGCATTGATGGAAAACGATATCCTCACAAAGGTAACCCGGTACAACCTGATTCGCAGCCAGAGAATGATTTATATTGATATTCATGAACGCCTGGCCGGCAGCCTGGCGGGAAGATTTGTTGCGGTTCCCAATCTGATCAACATAATTGCCAGACAGGAATTTCAGGGCGTCGGCGAAACCGAGGCCGAAGCCCTGGATAACTGCTTATCCAAAATTAAAAACCATGACATCCAAGATCTGTTCCCCACAATGAATCCGGCATCTGCGCAGAAACCCTAGTTATTTGAGAATTTTGATAATTTTGGGGCGGTATTCATTTTTTTTGGCCAGTTGACCGGCTTTGACTTTGATGATGAGCAGCGCGGCAAAAAAAAATGAAAAGCCTAAAATTGCAGAAAATCCGGAAGGATTAAAATTAAAATAAGGAGCAGCCTCCTGGCCGATCAAGGCCCCGGCCATCAGGAGCAATATCGGAAATATATAAAGCAAAAAGGTTGCCTTCAGCAAGGATGCGTTTGCAAAACTTAAAACGATCCGGTCGCCGACTTTGGCGCCGGCCTCGTTGAGGGCCTTTACTTCCATTTCAGCACCGGAGCTCGTGGAATGGCAGGCTTCTCGTGCCGTACACCCGGCGCAGCCGCCGGATTTGACCGTTTTGACCCAGGCCCCGCTGGAGTCGGTTTTAATAACAATGCCCTGTTCGGTGGCCATTACGCGTATCCCTTAGAAATGATTATTGAAGATTGAAAAAAGACTCTAAGTCCGGGATTCGGCGATGGTTTTTGCTTTCGCCGGCGCCGGCAGCGTATGCTCGTAGCAAATCAATCCGCATTGCAGGCAGCGTGAAGCCTCAGACCGCGCCATTTCGTCGCTGAACCCTCTTTCAATCTCGCTGCATACCGCAAGCTCCCTGCCGCTGCAAATCGGCATAATACGACGCTGACTGGCCCCAACATTTTCGACATGATCGACATCCTGCACGAGCGAATGGGGGGTAATGACCTGCTCGGTAAGAGACGGATCAATCCCGTTTATCATCTGCTGCACGGACGCCGCCGCTCTTCTTCCGGCCCCGATGGCTTTAATGGCGGCGCTGTAATCGGCCAAGACGTCTCCTTGCGCAAACAGTCCGACTTCATCCTTAATGGCCGGCTGCTTGTAGGGCGGGAGCGCCTCCCAGTGCAGGGGCCGTTCCGCAGGTTTTTCGGTTTCACCGTCCGGTGTTTTCATTTCAACAAAGATCAGTTCCGGAAACCGTCCGGTGGCAAGGACCAGGGACTGGGCCGCTAAAGTGGTCGTGGCCCGTGAATGGGTATCGATATATTCCAGCTCGGTTAGACGATCCCCGACACCGCGCAAACGATGGATACCGACATTGAAAATGATATCCAGGGCTTCAATACCGGCATCTTTAACATCGGCATCGGTGATGGGGCTGTCTGCCAGGCCTTCACGGAACAGGATCGTAATTTTTTCGGCTCCCGCTTCCCTGCAGACTTTGGCGGTCCTCAGCGCCAGCTTGCCTCCACCGAAAATAACGACATTCGACTGACCGCTGAAGGTCGGTGAACCGGCCGTCGTTTGCAAAAGATCCACCATCATAAAAGTGCCGGGCACCGGCGATTCTATTTCGGTTGCAGCGCCGCGCGCCATCCGGCTGTCCCAGCCGCCGGCTGCCAGAAAAACAGCTTCAAAATTCTGCCGCAGCAGGGTGTCGACGGTAAAATCCTTTCCCAGAACCTTGCCGGTTTCCGCTTTAACGCCCATTTCCAGGATCCCGTCGATATCCCAGTCCAGAATCTCCTGAGGCAGCCGTTCGGCGGCGATGGCGCTGCGCAGCAGCCCCCCCAGTTTCGCAGCGGCTTCGAACACGGTAACATCGTGGCCCAGGCGGGCAGCAAAAAAGGCCGTTGACAGGCCCTGAACCCCGCCGCCGACCACGGCAATCCTGCGGCCCGAGGCCGGTGCCTTGTACGGCTGAATTCGTTCGCCGCTTTGTCTTTCAAAATCGGCGGCATAGCGCTTTAAATAATTGATGGCCACGGGCTCATCGATGAAATTTCGACGACATTCCAGTTCACAGGGACGCGGACAGATTCGGCCGATAATGGCCGGAAAGGGGTTGCGCTCCTTGATGACCTGCACCGCACGGTGGTGGTTGCCCAAGGAAATCTGCCGGATATATTCACGGATGTTGATGCCCGCCGGACAACCCCGCTGGCAGGGCGTGGTGCACTCTTCCGTGGTGTATTCGCGCATGATGCGGCGAGTCACCGAAGACAAATTGATGATGTGTTTGGGGCAAACCCGTTCGCAGGTGCCGCACCCGGTGCACTTTTCCTCGATCACTACCGGCAGACCTTCCGCACCCATGCGGATGGCATTGAAGGGGCACGCCTTGGCACAGGTTCCAAGACCCAGGCAGCCGATGGTGCAGACCTTCATGCCTCCGCCCAGCAGCGCAACGGCCCGACAGTCATCCAATCCGTTATAATGATATTTCGTGTCGGCCGCCTGCACGCCGAAATAACACCCGGGCCGGGCAATATCGGCTTCTTTGGCCTCGATTTTCACCCCCATGATTTCGGCGATGGCTTGCACCACTTCCGCCCCGGCCGCCACGCACGAATTCGGTGCTGAAAGACCGGACACAATTGCTTCCGCATTGGCGCTGCAACCCGGCAGCCCGCAGCCGCCTCAGTTGGCTCCCGGAAGTTCGCCTTCGACCGCCTCTACCTTCGGATCGACGTAAACGTAAAAGAGCTTCGACGCCAGAGCTAATGCGGCACTGATAACCAGTCCCATGCCCCCCATCAAAATAAGCGCTGTAGTCATGTTGTACTCCCGCAAAGGATAAGAAAAAATTCGTTGATTGTTATTGGTTATTAGTCAAAAGATGGCGTCGAACTTGCACTTTTCAAAACAGGTCATGCATTCGATGCATTTTTCTTTGTCAATCCGGGCGACCTCTTTCTTTTGCCAGGTAATGGCGTCGGCCGGGCAGCTTCGGAAACAAAGCCCGCATTTGGTGCACATGTCCGGATTGACTTCAAATTTCAAAAGGGCCACGCAGCGTTTGGCCGGACAGCGCTTCTCGTAGATATGGGCCTCATATTCGTCCCGGAAGTAGCGCAGGGTGGAAAGCACCGGATTGGGACCGGTCTGCCCCAAGCCGCACAAAGCGGTTTCCTTAATGGTCGCGGAAAGCTCCTCCATGTTGACGATATCTTCAGGTTCGCCTTTACCCGCGCAAATTTTTTCCAGCAGCTGCAGGAGCCTCCGGGTTCCCTCACGGCAGGGGGTACACTTGCCGCAGGATTCATCCTGGACAAAATCCATGAAAAACCGGGCCATATCCACCATGCAGGTATGGTCGTCCATCACAATGGCCCCGCCGGAGCCCATGATGGCCCCCACTTGGGCTATGGCTTCATAATCCACCGGGGTGTCCAGGTATTGCTCCGGAACGCAGCCGCCGGAAGGTCCTCCGAGCTGGACCGCCTTGAATTTTCGCTTGCCGGGAACCCCGCCGCCGATGTCGTAGACAATGGATCGAAGGGAGGTCCCCATCGGCACTTCCACCAGTCCGATGTTGTTGACATCGCCCGACAGCGCGAAAACCTTGGTCCCTTTGCTGCTCTCGGTCCCTACGCTGGCATACCAGGCGCCGCCTTTCAATATAATCTGGCCGATATTGGCCAGGGTTTCAACATTGTTTAAGACCGTCGGCTTTTCCCACAATCCCTGGTGGGCCGGAAAGGGCGGACGGGGACGCGGCATCCCGCGTTTGCCCTCAATGGAGCGCATCAGAGCGGTCTCTTCGCCGCACACGAACGCGCCGGCACCCTGGTAGATCTCAATGTCAAAATCGAAACCGGTTCCCAGAATATCTTCGCCCAGCAGTCCATATTCTCGGGCCTGTTTGATGGCAATTCCCAGCCGGCGGATGGCCAGCGGGTATTCCGTGCGGGCATAGATGACGCCCTGCTGGGCGTCAATGGCTTTGGCCGCAATAATCATCCCTTCCAGGACGGCATGGGGGTCGGCTTCAAGAACGCTGCGATCCATGAAAGCGCCGGGATCGCCTTCATCCGCATTGCAGAGCACATATTTGACATCTCCCGGACTTTTGCGTGCAAACTCCCATTTCAGCCCGGTCGGAAACCCGGCGCCGCCCCGCCCGCGCAGCCCGGATGTCTTGACTTCTGCAATAATCTGCTCGGGCGTGATTTCCTGCAGGGCTTTGGCGGCCCCAAAATAGCCGTCCCTGGCAATGTATTCCTCAATAACCTCCGGATCGATCACCCCTTTATTGCGCATCACCCTGAACATCTGATTGGCGAAAAAAGGGATCTGATCCATGTGTGGAATGGTTTCCTTGGATGCCGGCTCCTGGTAAAATAATTCTTTAACCGGGCGGCCCTTCAAAAAGTGCTCCTCGACCAGATGGGGTACGTGCTCGGCTTTAAGTTTCTGGTAAAAAATCCCCTCGGGCTGAACCAGCATAACCGGCCCGACAGCGCAAAAACCGTTGCAGCCGGTCTCGATAATCTTAATCTCTTCGGCAAGCCCCTGCCGCACAAGCTCCTTTTGAAGGGCTTCTTGAAAACCCTTCGTGCCACTGGCATAACATCCCGTGCCGCCACAGAGCATCAACTGGGTTCTAACCTTATTCATTCTTTTCTCCTGCAGTTCACGTTCAGAAGTTACCAGGATCCATCAAGTCCTCTGAGACCATAATATACAGCCTGCCGCTGGCGACAAACACTTTTATCTCGGATATTTTCATTTCTATTTATACTTTTCAATAGTTTCAATCACTTTGTCAGCCTTGACGCCGCCAAAGGTGTCCTGATCCACAACCATCACCGGTGCGAGCCCGCATGCCCCCAGGCACCGGACGGCTTCCAAAGAGAACCGCCGATCCTCGGAAACGCCGCCTTCTTTGAGGCCGTACTTGTTTTCGATGCGGCTGATAGCCTCTTTGATGCCTTTGACGTAACAGGCCGTTCCCATGCAGACCTTGATCAAATGGCGGCCTTTGGGTTCAAACGAGAACAGCGCGTAGAACGATGCCACACCATAGACTTCACTGCGGGAAAGGTTGAGCCCGTAACTGATATAATCAATCAGCACGACCGGCAGATACCCGACGACATCCTGACATTCCCGCAGAACGCCGATGACCGAACCGGGTGTATCCCGGTTGGCAGCGATGATCTCATCGATTTTGGTCCACATGTCAGTTTGAATATCAGGGTGTTCGGGATGATTGTCAGAAGCCATGCCATAACCTCCGGTTGTTGAATGACGCTCAGGTCGGAAAATCAAAAAATAAAGGTAGCTATATCCCATAACCGAATGAAAAAGTCAACGATCACACGCCGGGCGGCCAAAACATCGTAATCGTCGGATCCAGCGGATTCAGCCAGTATATTTTTCTACAATTAGAATCCATTCCTCAGATTCTATCTAACTGTATCTCTGCAACTATGCACTGAGTCGTAGCCCCGCGGCCGTTCTATTTTTTTGGGATGTCGATCGTCTATCGGCAGGGCCATAAAAAAACGCTGCCCTGCATCCTGTTCACAGCGGCAACGTTTGGCACCCGCGACTGAAAAACAGCCGGTTCAGGAATTTCCTATGCGCGGATACAGACATTGACCGGGAAAAACTGAACCTAATCCCCTTCAAATTCGATGATCGAAAAAACTCTGCGGTTACCCAGTTTTTCTCTGCCTTTTAAATCAGGAAGCTCGACAACAAAAGCGCATTCAAATATATCACCACCGAGTTTTTCGACAAGATTGGCAGCCGCTGCAATGGTGCCGCCGGTTGCCATTAAATCATCGACGATAACCACGCGTTCGCCCTTTTCGATGGCGTCTTCATGGATCTCGATGGTTTCCTGCCCATACTCCAGGGTGTAGGATTCACTGAGGGTTTTGAAAGGCAGCTTGCCGTTCTTGCGAATCGGTACAAAACCGACATCTAATTTATATGCCAGTACGGAACCAAACAAAAACCCCCGCGCATCGATGCCCACGATTTTGTCGATATTTTCATGGGCATAGCGGTTGTAGAAAATGGAGCAAATTTCCCTGTGCGCCACAGGATCCTGCAATAAGGTGGTAATGTCCCGGAAGATGACACCTTTGATGGGCCAGTCCGGGATCGATCTGACTTTACTTTTTATATACTCGCAGGTCTTTTGGTAATCATACTTCTCAGCCGCAGCGGGAGTCAAAGATTTCATTTTTCACCTTTTTGTGATAGTTGCCGAATGGTTTCTAATAAAATGTTTTTGACATTATCAACATTTTTGTTGAATATGGCTAAAATTTCCTGCCAGGCGGGCATTTCCTCGTCCTCTTTCCAGCAGTCGTAATCCGTCGACATCGCAATCACCGCATAAGGGATCCCGGCTTCCTTGGCCAGGGCCGCCTCCGTTGCGACGGTCATATTGATGATATCCGCCCCCCACATGATAAACATCTTTGACTCCGCTCGGGTCGAGAATCTGGGTCCTTCAATGGTTACCAGGGTTTTATCTTTATGAACCCGGTATCCCAGACCGGCGGCGACGGAATACAGCAGATCGCTCAATGACCGTTCGAACGGGTCCGCCATCACCTCGTGAAACATGCCCTGGCTGAAATCATCGTGAAAGGTATTGATTCGCCGCCGTGTAAAATCGATGAATTGATTGGGTATGATAAAGTCGCCTCTTTGGATCTCCGCCTTCAGACTTCCACAGGCATTGGTCGCAATGATGCCTGCGACTTCGAAATCCTTAAACGCCTGGATGTTGGCCCGATAGTTTACATGGGTCGGGCTGAATTGATGATGGTTGCCGTGCCGGGGCACGAAAACAATCCCAGCCCCGTTGAGCGTACCGGATTTTACGGTGGTTTCGCCATAGGCCGTCGTCCAGCTTTGCGAGTGCAAATCTTTTATAATATCAGGATTATCTAATCCGGAACCGCCAATCACACCGATTTTCACCAAAGCCTCCTCGCGCCGGCTGAACCGACCTGAACTTGCTTTCCAACTTAGAACAATGTGGTAAAATAGCAAAAAAAAGGGAGGCGGTAAAGAGTTTTAGAGTTTCTTTTTCGATTAGACCGGCCGCTCTCCGGGGGGAAAACTTTTCAGGCCTGCGGCCGGGCTGAACCTTGACACCTGCCGCCCCTTATTCTATACTTTCGGTCACTCGCATGGGATGCCGGTCCCGGAACCCCGCCGGTAAGGCTCCGGAAACGCATCCGGCTTTAACAGGATAAATCGTTCGATAATTAATCCATTTTCAAAGAACAATTCACAACCCTGAGTCTGCCATTATTCAGGGCGTATAAATTAGCGAATCTGGACGGTGTCGATGAAACTATCAGAAATTGTGGATGCTTTGGAGGCCACAGTCCTCACTGGAAACAACCATTTTAACAAGGATATCGCCACTTGCGGTGCCAGTGATCTCATGAGCGACATTCTGGCCGGATTGTCCGAGGGCAGTATTCTGCTGACCGGGCTGACAACCGTCCAGGTGATACGAACCGCCATGGTGGCCGGTGTGGGGGCTGTGGTTTTTGTGCGCGGCAAAAAACCGCCGCAGGATGTAATCGATCTGGCCGAGGAGCATGATCTGCCGTTGATCTCAAGCCCCTATTCCATGTTTGTCTCATGCGGCAGGCTGCATGCCCGCAGCCTGACCGGGCTCGACGGCCGAAGATAGAGAAAGAATTGAAGATTGAAGATTTGAAGTATGCTATCATTATAATTTTAGTGGGTAAATGCTCAGGGTTTCAAGTTTTAGCGCCGTCGATGGCCGCCGGATGTCCAATTGGATCGAATGCAAAACGTGACGGCATCACTTTTCTATTTTCTGTTGAGATCGACAGGATTCCATAAATATTCATTCTTCAATCTTTAATCTTCAATTAAAGGCCCGCCATGCCTGTCTTGAAAAAAAGTTATCGCATCAAGTCCAGAGATTTCATTCGCGCCGGTGAAGCATCGATTCAGATTCAGACGCTTCTCAAATCCCTCAGCCTCGACCCCAAACTGATTCGAAGGGTGGCCATCTGCAGTTACGAAGGGGAGATGAATGTCGTCATGCACGGCGGTGACGGTTCTTTGAGCTTCGAAATCGACACCGGCCGACTCATCATAGATATATCCGATGACGGACCCGGAATCGAAGATATTGAAAAAGCGATGCAGGCAGGATTTTCCACCGCCTCGGATGAACACCGCGAAATGGGGTTCGGCGCCGGTATGGGTCTGCCGAATATGAAGAAAAATGCCGATGAAATCAGCGTGGAGTCCGAAAAGGGTCAAGGGACGCGGGTCCACATGGTATTTTTTTTCGACAAGGGAGGTGAGGCCACTTGACGGACAATCAACAACCTTCTTGTTTCGTTCATTTCGATAAAAATTTATGCCAGGGACATGCCGCATGCGTGCGGGTATGCCCGACCAAAGCCATTCGCTTGGTCGACAAGCGGACCGTCCAAATAGTCGGTCAATGCATCGGCTGCGGCGAATGCATCCGGGTGTGCCCGGCCGGCGCGGTCAGCGCGCCCAGTGCCGGCACCGGGAATCTGGGCCGGGATCAGGTTGACATCGCCCTGGTCTCGCCGGTGCTTTACGCCCAGTTTCAGGGCGTCATGCCGAAAGACATTCTGATGGGACTTCGCCAAATGGGATTTCGGCACACCATCGACATGTCGTATTTTCTGGAGATATTTCATTACGCCGCCGAAGAATTCATCCGGCGCAATCGCCAATCCAATAAAGCGCCCTGGCCGCTGATTTCACCGGTCTGTCCGGTGGTGGTGCGTCTGATCGCCTTCCAGTTTCCAAGCCTCATGCCCCACGTCCTGCCCGTGCTCAGACCTGCCGCTCTCATGGCCCGGGAGGTCAAACGCCGCATTATTCCCTATTACCAGGATAACGGCCAAACGGTGGCGTTATACTACATCAACCCATGTCCCACCAAAATGAATCCGGTGGGCAGTCATTCAGACGGCCAGCCGCCCATTCCGGAAGTTGCACTGGGGATCAATGATATTTATCCGAAACTGGTGCGGGAAATCGAACAGATTAAACAATCCGATGTAATTTCGTTTGACCAGCCTCGTTTTGAATACGAAACCTGCGCCACCGGCAATGCCTCCATGTGGGCCATGTCCGGCGGTGAAATTGCGGAAATGGATTTCGATCGTTCCCTGGCGATTTCCGGCATGGAAGAAACCATCGCCTATCTTAAAAAAATAGAGCTGGGCCTTTTTAAAGACATTGAGTACATCGAATTCAGAACCTGCCGCGAAGGTTGTCTGGGCGGCGTACTGACAGCCATTGACAAATACCTGGCGAAAAGTGCGGTCCAGAAAATGGTGAACCTGTTCGGACTCGGCCGACGCCTGCCCCGCGACAATGTTTTGCGCATGTATAAAAAAGGCCATTTCCAGACCAAAAAGGGCCCGTCCAAATTAATCGAATTGTACGGAGCCAAAAACAAGGCCCTGTCCATCGCATCCATGCAGGAGATTGAAAAAATCATGGAGCTTCTCAGGGGTACTGACTGCGCGGCCTGCGGCGCGCCGGACTGCCGGACCTTTGCCGAAGACATTGTGCGCGGCAGCGCCGCATTGACGGACTGCCTCTGGATCAGTGCCCACAGCAGCATCAGGAGCAAACGCAAAAAGGCAAAGGCCGACATGACGGTAAATGATTTAGTGATGCGTTTCGGCCTGCAGGTTGCCGCCGGTGAAAAGGGTCTCCAACGTCGGGTGGCAGACGGCTATTGCGGCGATTTGCTCAGCGAAGTAATGGCCAATGCCCCCGAAAACTGTATCTGGCTGACCGTTCAAGGGCATCAGAACATCGCGGCCGTGGCGGTTCTGCGGGAAATGGCCGCCATCATTGTCACCGGCGGCCAAACACCGGGTGAGGAAACCCTGCAAAAAGCGAATCAGGAAAAAATTCCGATCCTGCTGTGGCCCGAATCCGCCTTCCAACTTGCCGGGCGACTGTATGCGGCCGGGGTGGGGAATTCGGGGGAGGAGTGAAACAAGGACTGAGAGATGAGGACTGAGGACTGAGAAACGAGGACTGAGGACTGAGTTAAAAGAAATATTGGACATAGGAAAAGAGACATGCTCAGCACTCAGTCCTCAGCACTCATCACTATTTTAATGAGCTGTTCACCATGGCAAAACGCCCACTAAGAAAATTCAAGGCCGACCTGCACATCCACAGCTGCTTATCGCCCTGCGGCGATTGGGGCATGAGCCCCAAACGGATCATTCAGAAAAGCCTGGAAGCCGGTCTTGATTTAATTGCGGTTTGCGACCATAATACGGTGGAAAATGCGGGCGTGACCATCTGCGAGGGCCAAAAACGGGGGGTGCAGGTGCTGCCGGGAATGGAGGTCTGCTCTAAAGAAGAGGTCCATATCCTGGCGATATTCGGTGATCTGTCTTCAGCCCTGGAAATGCAGGCTTACGTGTACGCGAATTTGCCCGGGCAGAACAAGCCCGAAGTTTTCGGCTGCCAGATAGTGGCCACCGACAAGGATGAGGTTCTGGGCGAAAACCCACGCCTGCTGATAGGGGCTACCCGGCTGGGGCT